>JAFUBA010000106.1 GCA_017460395.1 Clostridia bacterium
ACCATGCCGGACACCCTGTCGGACCCGAACAGACGCATCAGGTCATCCTCGAGGGAGATGAAGAACTGCGTGGAACCCGGGTCGCCCTGGCGGCCTGCACGGCCGCGCAGCTGATTGTCAATGCGGCGGGATTCGTGGCGCTCGGTGCCGATGATGTGCAGTCCGCCGACCTTGAGCACCTTCTCATGCTCGGCATCCGTTTCCCGCTTGAACTCCTCATGCAGCTTCTGGTAGCGTGCGCGAACCTCCAGGACGTCGTCTGACACCTTCTCGCTGTGTCCGACGGCTGCCTCCAGCACCTCCGGATCCACGCCGTCAAACAGCAGCTGATTCCTTGCCATGTAGTCCGGGTTGCCGCCCAGAAGAATGTCCGTGCCGCGGCCTGCCATGTTGGTGGCGATGGTCACCTTGCCAAAGCGGCCTGCCTGCGCCACGATCTCGGCTTCCCGGGCATGGTTTTTCGCATTGAGCACGGAATGCTCAATGCCGCGCCGCGTCAGCATCCCTGAGAGCATTTCGCTCACTTCCACCGAGATGGTGCCCACCAGCACGGGCTGGCCCTTGGCGTGATGCTCCTCAATGGAATCCAGCACCGCCTGGAACTTTGCCTTCCTGTTCTTATAGACCATGTCATCCAGGTCTTTTCGGATGTTGGGCCGGTTGGTCGGAATCTCGGTCACGCTCAGGCTGTAGATGGCCTCAAACTCGTCTTCCTCGGTCTTCGCCGTGCCTGTCATGCCGGAGATCTTTTCATACATCCTGAAGTAATTCTGGAAGGTGATGGTGGCCAGGGTCTTGCTCTCCCGCTCCACCTTCACGTGCTCCTTGGCCTCAATGGCCTGATGAAGGCCCTCGGAGTAGCGGCGGCCGACCATCAGGCGGCCGGTGAACTCGTCCACGATCACCACCTGGCCGTTCTGCACCACGTAGTCCACGTCCCGCTTCATGAGGGTGTGAGCGCGAAGCGCACAGTGCACGTGATGGTTGAGCTCTGCGTTCTCTGCATCATTGATGTTCTCAATCTGGAACGCCCGCTCCACCTTCTGGGCACCCTCATCCGTGAGAGCCACCGTCTTTTTCTTCTCATCGAGGGTGTAGTCCACCTCGTTTTTGAGGCCGCACACCACCCGGCCCACCCGGTCATACATCTCCGTGGATTCCTCGCCCTGGCCGGAGATGATCAGCGGCGTCCTGGCCTCATCGATGAGGATGGAGTCCACCTCGTCCACGATGGCATAGTGATGCCCCCGCTGAACCAGACTTTCCTGCCGCACGGCCATGTTGTCCCTGAGATAGTCAAAGCCCAGCTCGTTGTTCGTCCCGTAGGTGATGTCGCAGGCATAGGCCGCGCGGCGCTCCTCGGGGGAGAGGTCATGGACGATGAGGCCCACGCTGAGACCCAGGAAGCGATGGACCTTGCCCATCCATTCGCTGTCGCGGCGTGCCAGGTAGTCGTTCACCGTCACCACGTGCACGCCCTTGCCGGAGAGCGCATTGAGGTAGGAGGGGAGCGTGGCCACCAGTGTCTTGCCCTCGCCGGTCTTCATCTCGGCGATCCTTGCCTGATGGAGCACGATGCCACCGATGAGCTGCACCCGGTAGGGGCGCATGCCAAGGATCCGGTCGGCAGCCTCCCGCACGGTCGCAAAGGCTTCCGGAAGAATGTCATCCTCCGTCTCCCCGTTCTGGAGTCTTTGCTTGAATTCCTCTGTCTTTGCCTGGAGCTGCTCGTCCGAAAGCTTCCGGTACCCGTCCTCCAGTGCCTCTATCGCCCGGACGGTTTTTTCCATCTTCTTCAGCTGTGTATCGTTGCTGCCGCCCAGAAAATTCTTGATAAAGTTCAGCATACTGTCTCCTGATCTGATTTTCTGCATCTGTCCGGCCCGCATCCGCCAGAGCGCACCGGGGCAGGGGAGTATCCTCCTGATCCTGCCAGATTCTGCAGATATGTATACGCACACGCACCTGCGCAAAGCATCCGGGGTTTCACCGGATAAGCTTAGAGTATAGCGAATTCCCTTTACATTTCAAGGTTTCCGGGGTTTTGCGGCACTCGAGGAGCCACGCAGATTTCGCCTTCGGCAAACTTTTTTGTGCCTGTCAGGTATTTTCCCTTGACAATCCCGTTCCCTTCCATATAATAGCCCACTGTCAACCAAAACCGGCTGACAGAGAGGTGCACGTCATGGCACAGGAAAACATCGAGAAAAAGGTGGAACTGGCCTGGCTGATGGCCTTCTATCAGGGTGTGCTGACGGAAAAGCAGCGTGAAGCACTGTCCATGCACTGCGAGGAGGACATGTCCCTCTCGGAGATTGCAGAGGAGACGGGCGTCAGCCGGCAGAGCGTGCACAACATGCTCCAGCATGCCGCAGACAAACTGTTTTCCCTGGAAAGCACCCTCCATATGGCAAAGCGCTTCCGTTTCCAACAGGAAGGGCTGGAAACATGCCTGAAGCTGCTGGAAGACCCGACCTCCGATCATGTACAGGAGGCACGGAAGACACTGGAAACCCTGATCCGATGGGACCAGGAAGATCAGGAGGAACATCATGGCCTTTGAGGGCTTAACTCAGAAACTTCAGGGTGCCCTGAAGAAAATGACCGGCAAAGGCAAGCTGAGTGAGCAGGACGTCAAGGAGGGCATGCGGGAGGTCCGCATGGCACTCCTGGAAGCCGACGTCAACTATGCCGTTGTCAAGCAGTTCGTCCGGTCTGTCACAGACAAGTGCGTGGGCCAGGAGGTCATGTCCTCCCTGACCCCAGGGCAGCAGGTCATCAAGGTGGTCAACGAGGAGATGACCGCTCTCATGGGCGGCACCGTCTCCAAACTCACCTGGTCGTCCTCGGTGCCCACCATCTACATGCTCTGCGGTCTGCAGGGCGCCGGTAAAACCACCATGGCGGCAAAGCTCGCCGGGTATCTGGTCAAGCAGGGCAAAAAACCCATGCTGGCCGCCTGCGATATCTACCGTCCGGCTGCCATCAAGCAACTGCAGGTCGTCGGCGAGCAGGTCGGCGTTCCCGTCTATGAGAAGGGCACGCAGGATCCTGTCAAGACCGCCCAGGAGGCCGTGCAGCAGGCCAGGTACTACGGACGCGATGTCCTGATTATCGATACCGCCGGCCGGCTGCACATAGACGTGGAGCTCATGGATGAGCTGGCGCGCATCCGCGACACCGTGCATCCCCAGGAAATCCTCCTGGTCGTGGACGCCATGACCGGTCAGGATGCCGTCACCGTTGCCCAGACCTTCAACGACAAGCTGAATGTGGACGGCGTCATCCTCACCAAGCTCGACGGCGACACCCGCGGCGGTGCGGCCCTGTCCGTCCGCTCCGTCACCGGCAAGCCCATCAAGTTCAGCGGCATCGGTGAAAAGCTGAGCGAGATTGAACTGTTCTACCCCGACCGTATGGCCAGCCGGATCCTCGGCATGGGCGATATCCTGACCCTCGTGGAAAAAGCCGAGGAGATGGTGGACGAGGAAAATCAGGAGAAGCTGGCCAACAAGCTCATGAACGGCGGGTCGCTGGACCTCAACGATTTCCTGGAGCAGATGCAGTCCATGAAGAAGATGGGCGGCATCAAGTCCATGCTGAAGATGCTGCCGGGCATGTCCGGGCAGGACATCGACGTGGACGAGAACGCCTTGAAGCGCCCTGAGGCCATCATCCGCTCCATGACACCCAAGGAGCGCCGCAACCCCGGCATCCTCAATGCCAGCCGTCGCCGCCGCATTGCAGCCGGCAGCGGTACAACCGTGCAGGAAATCAATCAGCTCATCAACAACTTTGAAAAGAGCCGCCAGATGATGAAGCAGATGACGTCCGGCAAGGGACGCAAACAGATGATGCGCATGATGCAGCAGATGAAGTAAGTCCCAAAGTACCTTCGCATGGTATCCGCTGTCTGCAAGGAATTGCCCATGGCGGTTTCCATATATATTTCCATCACATTTTCTCCCCTGAATCTGCGGATTGCATGCGGGAGCTTGAGATCAAGGAGGAACATCAACATGGCAGTCAAAATCCGTCTGAAGAGAATGGGTATGAAGAAAAAGCCCTTCTATCGCGTCGTGGTCGCAGATGACCGTTTCCCCCGTGACGGCCGTTTCATCGAGGAAGTCGGCTACTACAACCCCATGACCAGCCCCGCTGAACTGAAGATCGACAGCGAGCGCGCCAAGTACTGGCTCTCCGTCGGCGCACAGCCCACCGACACGGTCCGCATTCTGCTCAAGAAGACCGGTGCGATCGAGAAATAAGGGACGACAATCCGGCCTGCTTCCGGATTAGAAAGGAACGCCATGCAGGAACTACTCACGTTTCTGGCGCAGTCCTTGGTCGATCATCCCGAGAAGGTCGTCGTGCATGAAACAGACGGCGAGGCCATCATCCTGGAGCTGAATGTTGCCCAGGAAGATATGGGCCGGGTGATCGGGAAACAGGGTCGCATCGCAAAGGCAATCCGCACGGTGGTCAAGGCAGCCGCGCCCAAAGACAAGTATGTCGATGTGGAGATTGACTCTCTCCCAGAGGAAGAGCCCTGATCTGTCAGGAATTTGAAAAAGTCACAGGCATAAAGCCCGTGACTTTTTATGTATATCACAGAATCCGGAGGATGGCATGGAGCGCCCGCCGGTCATCCTCGACCGTGACTTTGTCCTCAGACGGCACGTGCACGAACAGGCCCGACCTGCCTGTGTCCCCGGCCCATCTCAGCACCTCCCAGTATACATCGTTGCACACATACGACCCAGCAGACAGGGACAGCTCGCAGGGGATGCCCTCCGAGCGAACAGCCGAGATGATCCCGGAGACGTCAAGATCCGTCATCCGGGCGGCAGGTCCCTGCGGGTCAATCTTTTCACCCGAGTAGACCTTTCCGCCGTTGTCCGGGAGACTTGCCATCCGCCAGTTGACTGCCACCAGCTCCGGCGTCACCTTCTCCCGCCCGGCGGCCACGCCGCAGGCGATCACAAGGTCCGGCTGCACCTCCCGGATCGCATCCATCACCGTTTCCTGCGCAATGCCGAACACCACGGGCATCCTTCTTTTGTGTACCTCCCACTGTCCCACGCTCTCCGGCATGCCCTCCACCGCCGCCCAGGACGGGTTCACCTTCACCTGCCCAAAGGGCTCAAACCCCGTGAGCAGCACGCGCCTGACCGCTTCCATGCAGCTTTCCTCCTCTTCATTTCCGTTTCTCATTTTCTCAGACATGTCATCTTGTTTTGTCGTTTTGATCCATGTATACTGCTCACAACTGCTCATCACTGTTTCACCAGGAGGACACGCCCCATGCCACGGACAGCCTATTGCAAAGTATGTAAGCGAAATATGGTCCCGGGCGATGACGGCAGGTGTCCCGTGTGCGGAAAACATCTGAAGCGTTCAGGACTCCACCTGAGCTGGAGCGTCCGCACCCGCCCGGTCCTCGACTGGATTGCGTGGAACCGGCCGCTGCGCATCTTTCTGCCGCTCTATCTGCTCTCCGTCTTTTCCGTCTGCTTTTTTGAGATCCTCCGCGGAGGACTCCCATCCCTTGATCCCCTCATGGAGGCCGGCTTTCTCAGGACAAGTCTCCTGATCCTTCTTTTCAGCCTCTCTTTTCTCGGGCTCCTGCTGCTACTTCGCGGCGAACACATGGTGCACTGCGAGATCGGCAAGGACGGCATCACGGTCCTGACGGACCTCGTCCGGCCGTCGCCCCTGAAGCTTCTCTGCCACTTCCGGGACCCATCCATCCTGCGCGCCGAGCGGGCGATGCAGTCCCTTCGCGTCCAAGAAGAGCGTCTTTCGTGGGAGGATGTCTGCCGGGTGCAGGTCTGGCCCGAGAAAAGTCTTCTGCTCTTCTATGCCACGCCCCACTTTCTGACCCTCGCGCTGCCCTGCACGCCCTTTGAGTGGGAGGACGTTCTTGGGGAAACGGCGGAGGCCCTCAAAAAACGGGATGACGTGCGTCTGCCAAAGGAGCTCCTGGATGCCGAGGTGCCAGATGGCAGAATCCATGCCCTTTTCTCCCGCATGCTTTCCCTCTTCCGCTCCGGAAAAAAGCGAAAGCCCGCGCGCCGCACCCGTGCCACCGGGAAGGCAAAGACAAAAGCAAAGACCGGGCAGGGCAGGGGAGGAAAAGGGAAGAGCACAAAGAAGACGGCCTCTGCCCCGAAAAAACAGACCCGGAAGCGCCCAGCTTCCGGGAGTGTCACATCCGATACATTTCTTGAGGAGATCCGGAAGATGAACGCCGAGGATGAGCGCTTGAACCCTCCGGATCCCATCCGGTAGCTTCACCAGGTGAGGACCTCATGGCCTGTCTCCGTCACCAGCACCATGACCTCCCGCTGCGCGGAGGGCTTGCCGTCTGCGGTGTAGACTTCCCAGGCATTGAACTGGTCCGTGATGTGATCTGGCCGTCCCATGTTGACCATGGGCTCGATGGTAAAGATCATGCCGGGCACCATGAGCATGCCCTCCCTGGCATTCCACGTGAAATTCACATACGGATCCTCGTGGAATTCCAGGCCGCACCCGTGACCGCCGATGTCCGGGACGATGGTGAAGCCATTGTCCTGCACCAGCTTCCCGATCACCTCGCACACCTCGCCGATCCTGTGCCAGGGCTGCACTTTCTCTATGGCCAGCTCCACCGCCTTTTCCACGGTGCGCACGAGAAGCCGCTTTGCAGGGCCCACGTCCCCGATGCAGAACATCCTGGAGGAGTCCGAGTAATAGCCGTCAAGGATCGTGGAGCAGTCCACGTTCACAATGTCCCCCTCCTTGAGGAAATAGTCCTTGTGGGGGAAGCCGTGGCAGACCTCCTCATTCACCGAGGTGCACACGGCATAGGGGTAGCCCTCGTAATAGAGCTCGGCCGACACCGCGCCCATGGAGGCACACGTGTCCAGCACGATCTGCTCGATCTCGGACAGCGCCATGCCCTCATGGATATTTGCGCCCACGTTGTCAAGGCACGCAATGTTCACCTTGGAGCTCTGCCGGATCTTCTCTATCTGTTCCGGGTTTTTGAGCAGGCGGTGGGAGGGCACCTCAAACCCGTCCTTTTCAAATCTCAATACTTTTTCATCAAACTCCCAGTGGCACTGTTTCAGTTTCTTTCCGCTGCCGCACCAGCACGGTGTATTTCGGCTCAGCTTCTCAAACATCTCTTGTCCTTCTTTCCCGGCTCCGCCAGAGGGCAGAAAACCTTTTGCACTCTAGCACAGGCAAAGGGTTTTGTAAAGCTAACTATGGATGATTCCCTGTTTCCCTCTTTTGTTTTCTTCTTTTGTTTTCTTCTGTTTTTGTGAGACATTTTTTGAGATAAACCATCTGAAAGGCCTGACGCAATGGACACGCTCCCCTCCCTGCAGTCTCCCTGTACCCTCTGCCCGCGCATGTGCCGCGCCGGGCGAAGCGATGACCGAGGCCCCGGCTTCTGCCAGCTGCCCACGAGCATGCTCATCGGCAGAATCGCGCCGCACCTCTGGGAAGAGCCGCCCATCTCCGGCACGCGCGGCACAGGTGCGGTCTTTTTCTCCGGCTGTACCCTGAAGTGCGTCTACTGCCAGAATGCCTCCATCTCCCACACTCCTCAGGGCCGGATCTACACCCCCGAGATGCTGGCCAAGTCCATGCGGCGTCTTGAGGACATGGGCATGCAGAGCATCTCCTTGATCACCGCGACCCCCTATGTGCCCCAGATCCTGGAAGCGCTCCGGATCTACCGTCCCCGCGTGCCGCTTGTGTGGAACACCTCAGGATATGAGCGGGTGGAGACGCTGAAGCTGCTGGAGGGCGTCATCGACGTGTACCTTCCGGATCTCAAGCATTTTTCTCCCTCCATGTCCCGCCTGTGCGCAGGGGTCGATGACTATTTTGCCGTTGCCTCCGGTGCGATCCGGGAGATGGTGCGCCAGTGCGGGGTCCCATCCTATGACGGGGATGGCATCATGACGCGCGGGGTCCTCATCCGCCACCTGATCCTCCCCGGCTCCACCGGGGAGAGCATCCGCCTCCTTCAGTGGGTCAGAGACGAACTCCCAGAGGGCATCCCTGTCAGCCTCATGCAGCAGTATGTGCCCTGCAACGACCTGAAGGTGGAGGGCCTCAGGCGCAGAATTCTCCCGAAGGAGTACCGCCGGGTCCGGGATGCCATGATCGCACTGGATCTGCCGGGGTTCTATCAGGGACCCACCAGCGCCACGAAGGATTTTGTACCAGCGTTCAACCAGGATGAAAGCTTTGTCTGAAAGGAAATGCGTATGCTGTACGAAGAATTTGTCAATGAACTCACGCGCCGCCTCCAGTCGGAGATGAACATTCCCTTTGACCAGATCAGGTTCTACGAGAAGGGATTCAAACCCGAAAGCTATGAGGACCAGGCCATCACGGACATGTCCAACAGGGAATATTTCGATGAGCCCCGGAAAGGGCTTCCGCTTCAGGATGACATCGTCACCCTGAAGATTCCCATGAACGGCGCGCTCCAGGCCTCGCCCTTCCCGCTCAGATCCTACTATGAGTACTGCTGCCGCCACGGCTGGGATGAGATCATGGGACAGATTTCCTCCGTGGCCCGGGGAAAGGATACCCTGGATTCCCTGGGCGGCCCCGCAGAAATCTTTGTCTATGAGCAGGCGAAAAAGCGGTTCTTCCCTATACCCATGAGCTATGAAGCGAATGAGGAGCTCGAGACGGTTGCCATCTCCCGCAGATACGGCGGCGTCCTGCTGGTGCTGTATGCTGCAGAGAAGGATATCTCCTTGCTCGAGGGCGGGAACAACCAGATGATTCCGCTGCCCCGCTCGTACCTGGATGTCTGGCATAAGACGCAGGACGAGGTCATCGACGATGCGCTCCAAAACTGTATGGAAGCTTATCCGCCCCTGCTCTGTGATCCCACCGACGAGCATGAGCCCGAGCTCCTCACCGTCTCACCCTCCTATCATGTGCGGATCGGGTGCACAATCAGCACCAGGAAGCATATCCTCGGCGCCACCGCCATGTTCTATCCCGGCGTCGCGCAGACGCTCTTTTCCCTCCTCGGGCCCTTCTACTATATGCCCATCAACCTGCAGAATACCGTCATTTTCCAGGATACACCCATGATCCGGGGCAACCTGGATACCCTGAAGAAGGTTTCGAAGCAGTCGCAGGGGAATCAGCAAGCATCATTCCCGGCCATGCCGGAGCGTATGCAGTTCTATGACGGACAGGACTTTCTGGAGATCCCGGAAAGCTGAGATCTACACAAACGCAGGCTCCCGGAATATCTTCCGGGAGCCTCTTTCTTTACTCCATTGTCCTCACACACGTCAGCAGCATATATCCGATGAACGTACATTCCATGTAGACCACCTGCCCGTCCCGGGTGGAAAGAAAAGAGAGGCCTGGAATGACAGTGCCCGCGCTTTCCACATACTGGAGGATCACCACAAGGCTTCCGATGATCACAGGAACCCACAGGCATCCCATGAACCGCTCCCGCATTCTCGATGCACCGGAGAGCGGCAGAAGCAGTGCCAGAAAGATCCCCGTCACAAGGCCCTTGAAGACATTGCCGAAAAAACCGAGACCGCTGAATACCGGCAGGAGAAGCGCAAGGAGTGCCATCAGAAGGAGCGGCACAGTCATGACCGTGAACTTTCTCAGGAACATGTTCCCTCCGCCTCCCCCTGATCTGTGTTTTCCTGATCCCGTATCCAGGCTTCCAGCCAGGCCTTTTCCTTTTTTGTCATCTCGGCCTTCTCAAGAAGATCCCGCCGGTACCGCCATGTCGCCTTCAGCGCCTCCTCGCGCCGCCAGGCGCGGATCTTTGCATGATGGCCGCTCAGCAGCACCTCCGGCACCGCCATTCCCTCCCAGACGCTGGGCCGTGTGTACTGCGGGTACTCAAGGAGGCCGTCGGAGAAGGATTCCTCCTCCGGGCTCTCGGAGGACCCAAGCACACCGGGGATGAACCTGGACACGGCATCGAGGAGCACCATGGCGGCCATCTCGCCGCCGGTCAGGATGTAATCTCCGATGCTGATCTCCTCATCCACGCACGTGTCCAGCGCCCGCTTATCCACGCCCTCATAGTGGCCGCACAGAAGCACCAGGTGTTCCTCCTGTGAAAGCTCCCTGGCCAGGGCCGAGGTGAGGGTTTTCCCCCTCGGGCCCATGTAGATCCTTTTTCCGCGGAAGTTTTCCCCCGTCACGCTGTCCATCGCCGCCTTGATGGGCTGGGCCATCATCACCATGCCGGCACCGCCCCCGAAAGGGTAGTCGTCGGTGTTTTTGTGTTTCATCGTGGAAAAGGGACGGATGTCCACACACCTGACGTCCAGAACCCCCTGCTCCCTTGCACGTCCGATGATCGAGCAGGAGAGGGGGGATGTGAACATTTCCGGGAAGATGGTGAGAATGTCAATCCTCATAGACCGCCACCTCCGAAAGGCGCTCAGCGTTCACGAGGATCGTCTTTTCCTCCACCCGGGTTTCCGGGAAGACCTGAAGGAGTGCCGGGGCCATCATCTGGCCCTTCGGGGTGCGGAAGACATAGGTGTCCACGGAGCCGTACTGGAGAACATCCCGAAGCTCTCCGATCACGTTTCCCTTTTCATCCACCGCCTGGCACCCGATGAGGTCCTGAATGTACACGGCGCCATCCTCGAGGGGAGAGGCCTGGTCCCGGCGGATATACAGCTTCCTGTCCCGGAGCTTCTCCACATCCTCAGGCCCCGTACACCCCTCCAGTGTCAGGTAGGCAAACCCGTCATGGACCCTGGCACAGACGGCCTTTTTCGGGATATAGCTCCCGTTTTCCTCAAGATACAGCGTGTCCCAGCGCATAAAGTCTTCGATCTCGGATGCATAGGGCCGCACCTTGGCCTGTCCTCTGACGCCCTGGGGACGGAGGATCTCACCGATCATAAAAAATTCCTGCAGCATGTCCGTCTCTGCCCCTTCTTCCTGTGGCACTTGTGTTACAAATGAGGCCCCGCCGCTTCTGGCAGGGCCTCATGGAATGACCTACTTACAGGCTGTTGACCAGATCATAGAGGGGCTTGTTGAAGTCCCGCTTGGCCCGCAGCGCTTCGTCGATCGACTCATAGAAGACCCGGCCTTCCTTGACGCCGATGACCTGGTTGCTGATCCCGTCGCGCAGAAGCCTGACGGCCAGATGGCCCGACTCGAAGGCAAACTGGCTGTCCCGGGCCGTGGGCTCCGCCCCGCGCTGGGTGTAGCCGATGACCGTGGCGCGCACCTCAACGTTGTTGCACAGCCGCTTCATGATCGACGCGAAACGGACAGCCGAAATGGGCTCGCCCTCATAGCACTTCTTGCCGTGGCTGTTGAGGAAGGTATACATGTCAAAGGGCTCCATGGATTCCCAGCAGCCTTCCGCCACCACGATGGTCGCCCGCGTGTTGCCCTTGGCGATCTGCTGGCGCAGCCTGTCTGCCACTTCCTCCACGCTCCATCTGACCTCGGGCACCAGGACGATCTCGGCGCCCGTGGATGCAGCAGTGGTCAGGGCAATATCGCCGCAGTGGCGGCCCATGACCTCCACCACGGCCGGACGGTCATGGCTTCTGGACGTGGCGCGGATGGAGCGAACAGCGTTCACGCACACGTTCACCGCCGTGTCATAGCCCAGCGTCATCTCCGTGTAGGCAAGGTCGTTGTCGATGGTGCCCGGGATGCCGATGCAGTGAATGCCCAGCTTGCACAGATGCTCTGCACCGTGGAAGCTGCCGTCGCCGCCCACCACCACCAGGCCCTCGATATCCATGGCCCTCAGCGTGTTGGCCGCCACCTCCCGCCAGGCGGGATCCATGAACTCCATGCAACGGGCAGTCCTCAGGTAGGTACCGGGACGGTCCGCAATGTCCAGCACCGTGTCCAGGTGCATCTCTTCCATATCATCATAGATGCTGGTCGACTTTCTGAGGAGGCCGTTGTAGCCCCGCTTGATGCCCACCAGCGGCATGCCGTACATGGCCGCGCTCTTGGCAATGGCCATGACTGCCGCATTCATGCCCGGGCTGTCTCCGCCGCTGGTCAGTACGCCAATCTTTTTCATCAAATTCCCTCCAAAATCTGTCTCTGCCTTGCTGGCAGAAAACCTCGCAAAGTATACCATGCTCTTTTCTCAAAGAAAAGACGGTGAATCACCATCCATCCTTCAAAAAAAAGAGGAGTGACGGTAGGCCGCCGCTCCTCCTGAATCACATATTTACACTTACACAGCACCCTGAGCCATCATGGCAGTTGCCACCTTCAGGAAGCCCGCGATGTTGGCACCAGCCACATAGTCGCCCGGCACGCCGTATTCCTTCGCGGCATTGTCTGCCTTCTCGAAGATACCCTGCATGATGCCCTTGAGCCGTCCGTCCACCTCGTCGAAGGTCCAGGACAGACGCAGGCTGTTCTGGCTCATCTCCAGCGCCGACACGGCCACGCCGCCGGCATTGGCCGCCTTGGCAGGTCCAAAGAGCACGCCCGCCTGCTGGAAGGCCGCGGTGGCCTCGAGGGTGGAGGGCATGTTGGCACCTTCTGCCACGGCGATGACACCGTTCTTGATGAGCGTCTTTGCGCTCTCCTCATCGATCTCATTCTGGGTGGCGCAGGGCAGGGCGATCTGGCAGGGGATGGTCCAGATACCGCGGCAGCCCTCGGTGTAGGTGGCACCCGGCACCTTCTCCGCATACTCGCGGATGCGGCCGCGGCGCACTTCCTTGATTTCACGAACCACGTCCAGCTTGATGCCGTCGGGATCATACACATAGCCGTTAGAATCGCTCATGGCCACGACCTTGCCGCCCATCTCGGTGATCTTCTGGTTGGCATAGATGGCCACATTGCCGGAGCCGGAGACCAGGACGGTCTTGCCCGCCACCTCCTGGCCGTTTGCCTTGAGCATGGCATCGGTGAAGTAGCAAAGACCATAGCCGGTGGCCTCGGTGCGCGCAAGGGAGCCGCCCCAGGTGAGGCCCTTGCCGGTCAGCACGCCCTCATACAGGCCGGTGATGCGCTTGTACTGGCCGTAGAGATATCCGATCTCGCGGCCGCCCACGCCGATATCGCCGGCGGGCACGTCGGTGTCCTGACCCACATGGCGGTACAGTTCCGTCATGAAGGACTGGCAGAAGCGCATCACTTCGTTGTCGCTCTTGCCCTTGGGATCAAAGTCGGAGCCGCCCTTGCCGCCGCCGATGGGCAGGCCGGTCAGGCTGTTTTTGAGGATCTGCTCCAGACCCAGGAACTTGATGATGGACAGGTTCACGCTGGGATGGAAGCGCAGTCCGCCCTTGTAGGGTCCGATAGCGCTGTTGAACTGTACGCGGTAGCCGCGGTTCACCTGCACCTTGCCCTTGTCGTCCACCCACGGCACGCGGAAGATGATCACGCGCTCGGGCTCCACATATCTCTCCAGGAGACCGGCTGCCTCATACTCCGGGTGCTTCTCGATGACGGGCTGCAGCGTGGTCAGAATTTCCGTAGCTGCCTGCTTGAATTCCGGCTGGTCTGCATATCTCGTCTTCAATTCCTGCAAAACTCTCTGAGCATATTCACTCATGTTTCTGTCGGCCCCTTTCTCTCAAAACACCGATATATTCAGGATCCAGGGAGAGTCTGAAGCTCTCCCGCCGCAAAGAATTGTACGGCCCATTTTGCATGATGGCAAGCCATCTCCTGCATTTCTCGTGTATTTCTACGCGCCGGTGGACCCATAGCCGCCGGTGCGCACCTTCCCGTTTTCCTCCTCCTCGGCGAGTCCCACCGGAAGAAAGATGCCCTGGCAGATGCGCTCTCCCTTTCGGATCACGACCTCTGTATCCATCTGGTGCCGAAGGGCGAGGAGGATGTGTCCCTCGTTGTCCGCCCCGTAGTAGTCGCTGTCGATGATGCCCATGGTATTGGCAAGACTGAGCCCCCACTTTCTTCCGAGGGAGGACCTGGGGCAGATCATGAGCATCCAGCCGCGCTCGATGCATGCCCGGATGCCGGTCGGCACGAGGACGGTCTTTCCTGGTGGGATCGTCACGTCCACCGGCACCACAAAGTCATATCCCGCGCTCCCCGCGGTCGCGCGCCTGGGAAGCGGGATGGACTGGAGATCCATGGCACAGGGGAAACCTTCCGTATCCTTTTGGTACTGTCCCTCCGACACCCGCTCAAATCTGGCAATGCTCATGCGTTTTCCTCCGCCTTCCTCTGCGTCCATGCGTCCGCGAGCCGCCCCAGCTCCTCAAGCGTCAGCTTTTCTCCCCGTACCTTCGTGTCGAGGCCCGCCTGCTCCATGAGCGATACTGCTGCATCCCGCTCCAGGTGCAGCGCGGCACACAGACCGTTGGTCATGGTCTTTCTGCGAAGGGCAAAGGCCGCCTGCGCGATCCGGAAAAAATCCTCCTCCGACTGTACCCTGACGGCGCGCTCCCTTCGCACCGGCATCACCACGAAGGCGGAATCCACCTTCGGCACCGGGGTAAAGCAGCTGGCCGGCACGTCCATGGCAAGGAAGGGCTCGCAGTAGTACTGGCACTTGACCGCCAGCATGCCCCACCCTTCATCGCCGGGGGACGAGAGGATCTTGTCCGCGACCTCCTTCTGGACCATGACGGCGATCCGATGGAGGGAATCCTTTTCCTCCAGAAGGCGCATGATCAGGGGCGTTGTGATGTAATAGGGGATGTTGGCCACCACAGAGTACGGATGCCGGAGGGCGCGCGTGAGCTCCCCGTAGTTCATGCTCAGGGCATCGCCCTCCACGAGCGTGAAGTTCTCCTCGTGCTCCATGGATACCCGAAGGATCGGGATCAGACGCTCGTCCAGCTCCACGCTCATCACCGCATGCGCGCGCCTGCACAGATGCTTTGTCAGCGTGCCGCTGCCGGGCCCGATCTCGACCACATCGTCCTCCTCTGTGACCCCGCTGGCCTCTGCGATCGCAGAAAGCAGGTCGTCATCGTAGATGAAGTTCTGTCCAAGGCCCTGCTTGTACCGAAGCTGACTGTCCCGGATCCGTTCTTTTGATTTGCTCATACATATCCTGCGCTTTCCCAAAAAAGGGACAGACAGATGCTCTGCCTGTCCCGCAATGATTATTCTGCCAGTGTACCCATGGGATCCCAGGGATCCAGCACCTTCGGCTCCTTCTCCGCATCCCCGGCCGCATCGCCCAGGTACTTTTTCAGCACGGCTGCCTGGTACACATACTGATCGAACCAGCTGTCCGAGCAGATGTAATAGCCCTTCTTGCCGTTCTCATCGCCCCAGGAGTTTTCGATCTTCCAGCGGTTGGGCACGCCGTCCTTCAGGTTCACGCCGGTGATCACCATGGCATGGTTCATGGCGGAGAACCCGTAGTCCAGGGCATCCTCCTTGCTGATCTCAAGGTCCAGGCCCGTCAGGAGGGAGGCATTGTAGGACTGATCGTCCCACACGCCCTTCTTTCTGTCACCGTACTTGCCCACGTCGCTGCCAAACCACACCACCTGGCCGTCCTGCAGCTGGCGGATGATGGCGGCCTTGAATTCCTGAAGGGGCAGGTTCAGATGGCGCACCTGGCGCCCTCCGGCCACGTTCCCAAGGTAGCGGACCGTATAGGTCTCGTGGTAGGGCTTGTCTTTGGTGGGGGCATGAATCAGGCTAACCGCGTCCCGGACCAGGTCCATGACGTAGCGGTCCGCAAAGGACCTGGGCGTGAAGCCCTCCTCGAGGTGATAATTGTCGTCCTTGTCCACATACTCAAAGTCGAACTTCTCCGGCGGATTCCCGTAGCAGCTGCAGAGGAAGGCGTAGATCTTCCCGAGCATCTCCTCCTTTGTCTTCTGGATCTCCTCCTGCGCTTTTCCCTCCTGCACCATCTGCCGAAGCTTTACGGCGCACACCTTCAGATTCCTGTTCAGCACATGGTTCATGCCCTGGGTGTGGGAGGACTGGAAGGTCTCATCGAAGACATCCTTTGGCACCACGCCGTATTTTTCCACGATGTTGGCAAACATGTCCCACTGTCCGCCGTCATGGACACCGGTCGCCAGAATGAATGACACGGTCCTGTCGTCGGTGGGCAGATCGGCCGTATCCAGGATGCTCTCCAGGAAATAGTTGGCCCGCTCGAACTTGTCCCAGAAGGCAAGGTAGCTCTGGGAGAGCTCGAACCCATCGAGATTCAGCTCCTTTGCGATCTTCTCGCGCAGCACGTTGGCTGCGGCAAACAGCCAGCAGCGCCCGGATCTTTCCTGATTGGTCACCGGCAGCGTCTTGATCTCCACGGAGAACTTGTGCCGCATTTTTGCGGCCGACTCCGTGACCACATCCACATCGTTCAGATCCGTCCTGGAAAGGGCCATGGCGGCAAGTGTGCGCATGGGATCTCCGCTCGCCTGCTTCTGAAAGAGGGACACGGACTCACATGTGATCGGTGAAAAAGCCATTTTCATCATTCCTCCTGAAAAATAAATTCCTGTTCGCGTTTATCTTAAGTCTGCCGGGGGAAAACGTCAACGCCTGCCCCGCGCTGCCCGGGTTTTCTTTTTCTGCTGCCGCCGCTCCCTCAGATCTTCCTTGATGGTCGTGTAGTCCCGCTCAAAGAGCTCCTCGGAAACCTGCCGCTGCAGCCTGCCCTCCGGCACCCGGCTGATGAGGACCGCCTCGACATACTTTTTGCCCTTGTCCTGGTACTTTGGAAGCGCGTTCAGTGCCAGCAGATGGTCCAGCTCCCTTCTCCACATCATCGACAGCTTTTTCCCCATCTCGCGCTTCGGGTTGTCCTTTGCCTCCCGCACCACCTCAAAGTGGAGCCTTCCGTCCCGAACGCCCGGGTGCAGGTCCTCCGCCACGATGATCCCCCATGTGTCCGGCACGTGCTCTGCAATGTGCTTTTCGTGGCTCTTGCCCACGACCACGTAGTTTTTATCCCAGTATCGGTCGTAGTCCTTCACCTGGGAGGTGAGCCTTGCATAGGTGTCGGCATCGCTCTTGATCTCGATCCCGCATACGCCCCACTCCGTCACCATCAGGGCATCTGCCCTCGAGCGTCCCATGACCTTCTCCTCGATGATCCTGACCTTCCCGTAGCGCTCCTCCAGAAAGAAATAGAGCGGCTCCCGGATGTCCTCATCGTGAAGCGGCCGCACATCGTCCATTGTGTTTTCCATGCCAGTCCCTCCTGAATGCACAACCATAAAGAACAATAGAACAATATGCCTCGGGACGGCAGATGACAAGAACCTTTCAATCCGATATAATGCCCCCGCAGATATCCCTTTATCCTACATGATCAGCAGGAGGGTGACCTTATGGATTTTTCTCTTGAGTGGCTGAAGGATCCCACCGTCTTTTCCGTCGGTGAGCTGGATCCTGTCTCAGACCATCTGTTCTATCGCGACGATCTGGAAGCGCTGGATGAATCTTCCTCCCTCGTCCGCTCTCTGGACGGTCCCTGGCACGCGGAGTATGTGTCGCGCCCCGAGGATGCCCGGGATGTGCTCCTTTCCTCCGATCGACTGGATGACGAGCTCCCCGTGGCCCAGCTGCCCTGTGAGTTCCAGCTGCAGAATCCCGAGTGGGACGCGCCGCAGTATGTCAATGTCCAGTATCCCTGGGACGGCTACCACGATCTGACGCCGCCTCAGATTCCTCAGGACAGAAATCCCACCGTCACCGTTTTCAGAACCCTGACCCTCACCAAAGAGGATCTTCGCTCCCCGCGCCTGGTGCTCACCGTCGGCGCCGCCGAGAGCGCCATGGCCCTTTTTGTGAACGGCCAGTTTGTGGGATACGCAGCCGACAGCTTTGATCCCCACCGCTTTGACATTACGCCCTTCGTCCACGAGGGCGACAACCGTCTCGCCATCCGGGTCTTCAAATTCTGCGCGGGCACATGGATCAACAGCCAGGACTTCTGGCGCTACAGCGGCATCCACCGCTCCGTGACCCTGACGCTGGAACCGGAGAGCCACCTTGAGGACTTGAAGGTGCTGACACCTCTTTCCCATGATTACCATGACGCAGACGTCTCCCTCACCATGCGCATCCTCCGCCCCCGCGGCACGGTGAAGGTGGAGCTTCTGGATGCAGACAGCCAGGAGGTGGCCTCCCTGGAGGTGCCATCCGCTGAGACCGTCGCCCTCTCCCTCCCTGTGCCGGACGCCAGTCTCTGGAGCGCGGAGGACCCCTACCTCTACCGCCTCATCGTGACGCTTCTGGACGATGACCGGGAGATCGATGAGGTGACGTATGAGTCCGTGGGCATCCGGCAGTTTGAGATGATCGACAGGATCATGTGCCTCAACGGAAAGCGGATCGTCTTCCACGGCGTCAACCGGCACGAGTTCGACCGCTTCACCGGCCGCGTGGTGTCAGAGGAGACGACCCTGCACGATCTTGAGCTCATGAAAAACCACAACATCAACGCGGTCCGCACGAGCCACTATCCGAACACGTCCCACTTCTACCGTCTCTGTGACCGGCTCGGACTGTATGTGATCGATGAGAACAACATGGAGAGCCACGGTTCCTGGGCAAGGCAGAACCGGGACCGGGTCGTGCCCGGCGACCGGCCCGAGTGGCTGGACCTCATCCTCTACCGCGGGCGCAACATGGTGGAGCGGGACAAGAACCACGCCTGCGTGCTTCTTTGGAGCTGCGGCAATGAGTCCTTCGGCGGAAAAGACATCTACCTGCTCTCTGAGATGTTCCGCAGTCTGGACCCTTCCCGCCTCGTCCACTATGAGGGCGTGGCCAATGATCCCCGCTATCCCGACACCACCGATGTCTACAGCCGGATGTACTTCAGGGTCCGGGACATCGTGAACTATCTGGAGCACGATCCTGACAAGCCCTTCATCAACTGCGAGTTCTCCCACGCCATGGGCAATTCCTGCGGCGGCATCGGGCTGTACACGGACCTGGAGGACCGCTATCCCATGTACCAGGGCGGCTTCATCTGGGACTTCATCGATCAGGGCCTGGCCCAGCAGCTCCCGGACGGCACCTGGCGCGACGCCTATGGCGGCGACTTTGAGGACCGTCCCTGCGACTGGAACTTCATCGCCAACGGCATCGTGTACTCGGACCGTACCGCATCCCCGAAGCTCCCCGAGGTGGCCTATGTCTATCGGGATGTGGACCTGATGCCCGACAGGACCGGCCTCACCGTCCGCTCCCGCCGCATCTTTACCACCCTGGAAAACCTCGTCATCGCCTGGACCGTCTATGCCGACATGCAGGAGGTGTGCCGCGGCACGCTGACCGCGTCGGCCCTGGAGCCCGGCTGCTCCATGCACCTTGCCCTGCCCCTTGAGTGCGTGGACTTTGAAGGGCACGAGGTGATCATCACCGCGGGCCTCTATCATGAGGGCGAGAACCGCCTGCCCACCGGCGAGGCGCTCTCCTGGGGCGAAAAGCGTTTCGGACAGGCACCCGAGCGCGCGCTCTCCAAAGAGATGGACCTTGTGCAGGGCGACACCAATGCATCCCTTCGCACCTCTTCCCTCAGCTGCCTTTTCGAGTACGCAAAAGGCCTCATCTCCCTCAGGGACCGCGCAGGACGGGAGCTGCTTCTCGCAGCGCCTGAGCTCTCCCTCTTCCGCGCACCCACCGACAACGATGTCGGCAACGGCGACAACCGCCGCCAGGGGATCTGGCAGGCCGTGAGCCGCTGCAGCGCCCTCTCGCGCCCCGAGGTTTCGGGCGGCACCATCACCTGGACGTACGCCTGCGACCTCCTGCCCGGCATGGATCTTCGTCTCTCCTGCACCGCCCATGAAAAGGAGCTTGTCTGGAACCTTTCCTGGCGCGGCATGCAGGATCTGCCGGATTTCCCGGCCTTCGGCCTGTCCTTCCGTCTGTCTCCCCGCTACCACGCCGTGTCCTACTTCGGCTTTGGCCCAGGGGAAATGTACGTGGACCGCTGCCGCAGCGCCCAGAGTGGCTGGCATTCCTTTGAGGCGTCCACCAACATCGCCCGCTACATCCGCCCCCAGGAGAGCGGAAACCGCATGGGTGTGAAGGTCCTGCAGGTGCTGGACGATGAGGGCAGGGGCATCGAGATCGAGGGCGACGGCCTGGAGGTCAACGTGTCCCCCTATCTTCCCGAGCACCTCGCCGCCGCCCGCCACCCCCACGAGCTGCCGCCCGTCTCCCAGACCTTCCTGGACGTGGCCCTCTTCCGCAAGGGCGTGGGCGGTGACGATTCCTGGGGCGCTCCGGTGCTCCCGGAATTCACCTATCCATCCAGCCGATCCTATGAGCTCACCTTCGTGATGCGCGGCATTTAATCCGAATATTCAGACCAATAATTTTGTTTAAAATTCGCCTTTTGAGGGCCGTGCGCAACTTTTTTGCCTCGGTTTTCAAAAGGCGAATTGTTATATTTGCCCCGTCACGAGGAACACATATTTCAGCTGCACAGCAGCTGCTGACTGAGAAAGGGGATACATATATGGCATCCAAGAAGAGTGAAAAGGCCGATCTGAAGCCGACGGTCACCCTTGCCTCCGATAAAGAAGAAAAGCTCAAGGCGATTGAGCGCACCCTGGCCAGCCTGGACAAGCAGTTCGGCGCCGGCACGGTGATGAAGCTTGGCGAAAACAATGCCATCGGCAACATCGAGGTCATTCCCACCGGCATCATGACCCTGGATGCCGCCCTCGGTGTCGGCGGCGTGCCCCGGGGAAGGATCGTGGAGATCTACGGACCTGAATCCTCCGGTAAGACCACCGTCGCCCTGACCATCGTCGCCCAGGCCCAGAAGTCCGGCGGCTTCTGCGCCTTCGTGGACGCAGAGCATGCCCTGGATCCCAGCTACGCTCAGAAGCTCGGCGTGAACATTCAGGACCTGTACATTTCCCAGCCCGACAACGGCGAGCAGGCCCTGGAGGTCACAGAGGCTCTGGTCCGCTCCGGCGCCATCGACGTCGTGGTCATCGACTCTGTGGCAGCCCTGGTGCCCAAGGCGGAAATCGACGGCGTCATGGGCGACAGCTTCGTGGGTCTGCAGGCCCGCCTCATGTCCCAGGCCCTCAGAAAGCTCACGGGCATCATCAACAAGACCGGGTGCGTGGCCATCTTCATCAACCAGCTGCGCGAGAAGGTCGGTGTGATGTACGGGAATCCTGAGACCACCACCGGCGGCCGCGCCCTCAAGTTCTACTCCTCCGTCCGCCTCGATGTGCGCAAGGGGGAGACCATCAAGAACGGCTCCGAGCTCATCGGTGCCCACACCCGCGTGAAGGTGGTCAAGAACAAGGTGGCTCCGCCCTTCCGCCTGGCCGAGTTCGACATCATCTTCGGCGAGGGCATCAGCCGCGAGGGCACGCTTTTGGACATTGCCGTAGAACATGATATCATTCACAAGTCCGGTGCCTGGTTCTCCTTCAAGGACGAGCGGATCGCCCAGGGCCGCGACAACACCCGTCTGTATCTGGTCCAGCATCCCGACATGCTGGCAGAAGTCGAGGCCCTCGTGCGCGAGAAGCTCTTCTCCGGGGATCCCAAGGATACCCCTGTCGCCCCGCCTGCCACCGACGACGATACAGGGACGGATGCAGACGAGGAGGAAGACGAACTCCTCGACATGCTGGATATCAGCGATGAGGAGGGCGAGGTGGACGACCTGGATCTGTGATCCTGCCGTCTCCCTCCATCACCCGATCCCCCCGCTTTCCATGGAGGTGTTATCATGTCCCACGACCCTGTCCATTCCATCGCCATCCCGCTGCCGGAGGATATCCGGCAGTGCGTGGATGCGGGATATCTGCAGGACGCATCTCTCGCCATCTCAGAGCGCCTGAAGCAGGATCTGCCGCAGGCGCTCCGGGACCGGCTGCTCTGCGAGAAGGAGCGGCTCCGCCGCATGACCCTGGACTATCCCTTTGACAGGGAAGGGGCCGTCAGGGAGCTGCAGAAATACTTTCCGACAGCCACCGCCGCAGACTTTGACCGCCTCGACCGGCAGGGGCGGGCGGCGTTTCTCTTTGTGGAGGGGCAGAAGCGGTGGTACATCCGCTTTGCAAAGACCCTGGCCCGCGACAGCTATGCAAGAAAAGAATTCGGCCTCCCCGTGCGCCCGGCCAACGACTTCCTGGACAGCTTCGTCGATGAAGTCGAGAAGACGGGAAAAGCAGCACGTGAAATCACCATGGAGGCAGAGATCTGTGTGCAGCCGGAGCACTTCACACCCGGGCGCTACCGCGTCTGGCTGCCCTTCCCCCTGGAGGAGGCACAGCAGTCGGATGTGCAGCTGCTCTCGGGGGCCCCGGATGCGCTGGATCCGCCCCACGCATGGAGCCGCTCCGCCTTCTGGGAGAAGGAGCTCACGGAGAATACACCATTCACTCTTCGCTACCGCCTGACCTCCACGATCCTCAGGGCCCATCCCCTGAAGGACGCACCGCCCGCATCGCCCCTGTACCCAAACCAGGCACCTCCTACTGAGGAGGACCTTTCGGAGGACGGCGTGCACATTGTCTTCACGCCCTATATGCGCTCGCTTGCAGCGTCTCTCACTAAGGGGCTGACGGGCAGTGCCGAGAAGGCCTTTGCCATCTACCGCTTTGTCACCGAAAAGGTGCGCTATTCCTTTGTCCGGGACTATTTTCTCATCGATCACATCGGCGAGTACTGCGCCATCAACCTCAAGGGCGACTGCGGTCTGCAGGCCATCTGCTTCATCATTCTCTGCCGCATCTGCGGGATCCCCGCCAGATGGCAGTCGGGGCTTTGCATCACGGGTGACGAGGTGGACTATCACGACTGGGCACAGTTCTATCTCGGCGGCTGGGGATGGCTCTTTGCAGACCTGTCCATGGGTGGCTCCGCCTTCCGCGCAGGGGCCATCGACCGGCAGCGGTTCTTCTTCGGGCACCTCGATCCCGCCCGCGTGGCAGCAAACAGTCTGTTTATGGCGCCACTGCATCCCGAGTTCCAGCACTTCCGCCAGGATCCCTATGACCACCAGGGCGGGGAGATCGAACTCGTGGGAGCCGGGGAGAGCTTCACCAAGGGGCAGATTTACCATGATCAGCGCCTGATTTCACTCAACAAGATCTGCTGACAGGGGAGGACCTTCTCATGAAGCACTACGGACTGATCGGTGAAAAGCTCGGTCACTCGCTCTCCGTCCCGATCCACGAGGAGATCTTCCGCCTGATGGGCATCGATGCGGACTATACCCTCATCGAAATTCCGCGGGACGAGCTGGACCAGCGCCTGCCGGAACTGATTCAGAGCTATGACGGGCTGAATGTCACCATTCCCTACAAGACGGATGTATTCAGGCACGTCGATGTCCTTGATGCGACGGCCACACAGGCTCAGTCTGCCAACACCATCTGCGCCAGGGCTGCCTACAATACCGACATGTACGGCTTTCAGGCCATGCTCTCCCTCCACCACATGCAGGTGAAGGGGCAAAAGTGCTACATTCTCGGCAGCGGAGGTGCCGCAAAGGGCGTGGCCGCAGCGCTCGGGAACCTTTCCTGTGCGGGTGTGACCATGGTGTCGAGAACCCCCGGCGACCGCCTGGGCCACCGGGTCATCTCCTATGAGGATCTCCCCGGCGAATTCGAGGGCCTGCTCGTGAACTGCACGCCGGTGGGCATGTATCCGAAACCCGACGCCTGCCCGCTGTCAAAGGACGCGCTGGATGTCATCCTGAAGAAAGCCTATGGCGTTGCGGACCTCATCTACAATCCCTTAGAGACACAGCTTCTTCGGGCCGCGAGAGACCACGGCGTGCCCGCCTGCAACGGTCTGACCATGCTGGTGGCCCAGGCCATGGAGGCCGAGCGCATCTGGCAAAATCAGCAAATTCCGGAGGATGTCCTGAGGCCTGAATTCCTCGAGTCCCTGGAGCGCATGCTGCCATCCAGCTGATTCCCTCTACATTTTCCAAGGAGATAGAATGATATGCCCGAATTTCTGATTCTCAACGGACCCAATATCAACCTCACAGGGCTGAGGGAAAAGGGCGTCTATGGGGCAAAGACCTACGATGACCTCACGCGGGAAATCCAGGAGGAGGCAGATACCCTTGGCTGCAGCGTCCGCTTTGTTCAGTCCAATTCCGAGGGCGCGCTCATCGATGCCATCCAGAAGGCATATTTTGACGGTCTTCAAGGGATCGTGTTCAATCCTGGCGGCTATACCCACACTTCCGTCGCCCTGCACGATGCCATCGCCTCGGTCCCCATCCCCACCGTGGAGGTCCACATGAGCAATGTCCATGCAAGGGAGTCCTTCCGGCATGTGTCCATGACCGCCTCCGCCTGCCGGGGACAGATCGTCGGCTTTGGCTTTATGGGGTACCGCATGGCACTTCGCGCCCTGGTGGAAGATCAAAAAAAGGAGAATGAGAGCGCATGATTCAGCTTCGCTTCCCGGGCGGATACAGAAAAGCCCTGACGCTCTCCTATGACGACGGCGTCGATCAGGACCGGAAACTGATTGAGCTCCTGGATGCCGCCGGCATCGCCTGCACCTTCAATCTCAACTCAGGCCTCTTTCCGCCGGAGGATATCACCTATCCCGCGGGACAGATCCACAGGCGGCTTCCCGAGAAAAAAGTCCGTGCCCTCTATGACACCTCCCGCCACGAGGTGGCCGTCCACTGCCTGACCCATGCGTCCCTTCCGGAGCTCCCAGTGGATCAGATGATCCATGAGATCCATCAGGACCGTCTGAACCTGGAGTCCCTCTTTGGCACCATGGTCCGCGGCGCCGCCTACCCCTACGGCACCTTTGACAGCAGGGCTGTGGAGGCGCTCTCACAGTGCGGCATCGAGTACTGCCGAACGGTCATCTCCTCGCATCGCTTTGATCTGCCAAGAGATTTTCTGCGGCTTGAGGCCACCTGCCACCACAACGATCCGGAGCTTTTCCGCCTGTGCGATGATTTCCGGCGCGATACGTCCGATCATCCGCTCCTTTTCTACCTGTGGGGGCACTCGTATGAGTTTGAGGCTCACAACAACTGGGAAAGGATCGAACAGTTCTGCCGCGAGATGGGCGGTCTTCCCGACGTCTGGTACGCCACCAACCTCCAGATCTGTCTGTATATCAAAGCCTTCCGCGCCCTCGTGTACAGCGCAGACGGAAAGCGCATCCACAATCCCACCTGCATGAAACTCTGTTTCTCTGATGGACAGACCACGCGGGAGATCGCCCCTGGCGAGACGCTGATGATCTGAAACATTTCCGGCTGCACCCATCCGGTGCGGCCTTTTTCGGGTGATGTATCATGACACGTTTCTCTGCATGCATGCTTGTTCTCACACTCAGTCTTCTCGCTCTCACACCCGCCTCGGCCCTCGAGACCATCTCCCTGGATCCTGCCCGGCAGTTTCAGACCATCGAATCCTTTGGCACCAGCGGCTGCTGGTGGAGCCAGTACGCGGGGCTGTGGGACATGCCCTTTGAGGATTCCGGCATGAGCGTCCGGGATCAGATCGCCGTATGGCTCTTTGACAGGGAGCAGGGCATCGGTCTGACCGGGTACCGCTTCAATCTCGGTGCCGGGAGCGCGGACAGCCGGAAGGGCACCTACCAGGATGAATACAGGCGCACCCGAAATTTTGAGGTAGCACCCGGCGAATATGACTTTGGCCGCGATCCCGGCGCCACCTGGTTTCTTGAGAGGGCTGCAGAGCTTGGCGTCAGGGAAGTGGTGCTCTTCTGCAACAGTCCCCTGGAGCGGCTGACCATCAGCGGGACGGCCCAGATGACAAAGGGCAGCAAAAAGACCAATATCCGCCCGGAAAACTACGGACCCTGGGCCCAATACTGCCTGGATGTAGCGGAGCACTTCCTGTCCCTCGGCATTCCCGTCAGGTACCTTTCGCCCATCAACGAGCCCCAGTGGGACTGGCTGGAGGGCAACCAGGAGGGCTGTCACTTTGAGCCAAAGCAGGCAGCAGATGTCTACCTGGCCTTCCTGAACGAGCTGGAGCGTCGTCCCGCCCTTGCCTCCGTCGAGCTCTCCGGGCCCGAGGGCGGTGAGTGGGGCGGGAACACCGGAAAGTATGTGGATGCCCTCCTGAAAAATGCCCGCCTTTCCCGGCATATGTCCGCCATCGACTGCCATTCCTACTGGAGCAGCACGAAGGACAAGGAAAGCTTTGCCTCCTGGATGCAGCGCCGTTATCCAGGCAGGGCCCTTCGCATGAGCGAATGGTGCGAGATGGTAAACGGCCCCGATGTCGGGATGAGCTCAGCCCTGGAGCTTGCAAGGACGCTGTCCGAGGATCTCAGCATCCTGAACGTGGTGTCCTGGAGCAGCTGGGTGGCCGTGGCACCGGGCGACTACCACGACGGGCTCATGTACGCCTCCGAGGATGCGGACGGACAGGTCTCGCTCACAGCTCTCAAGCGACTGTGGGCCTTCGGGAACTATGCAAGGTACATTCGCCCAGGGTATGTGAAAATCGACACCCAGGGCCCAAAGGACCTGTGCGCCGTGTCCTTTCTCGGGGAGGAGGATGGAAAACAGAAGCTCATCGTCGTGCTGGTCAACCAGAAGCTCTCCTCCCAGGATGTGACCCTGAGCGGGATTCCCGCGGCCATGCACGCAGACTTCCTGTCCGAGACGAGCGCTGATATGGATCTTCTGGAGACGCCTCTTTCAGGCGCGCAGCGCGACTTCACCCTGCCCCCGCGCTCTGTGATCACCCTCGTCTTTTCTGACTGACACATAAAGACGCCCGCAGCCTGGTGTTCACAGGCTGCGGGCGATTCCTATTCGATTTTCTTCTGCTTTCTTGTCTCTTTTTTTCTGTCCAGTGCCTCAAAGAGCTTTTTCAGTCCCTTTGCACATGGCTTTTCCACCAGGAAGGTGGCCAGGGTGGCTGCGAGAAGAGACAGGACAAAACACAGGATGGTAAAGCGGTACTGCCACGGGCGGTCGCTCTCGTAGTTCGGGTTCTCGTAGGCGGAGTAGGGAACGCCGACGCGCCTGAGATATACCGCAAGGTTCTGATGGATCAGGTAATAGTTGAACGAGATCACCGAGAGAAAATGCATCAGAGGATTCCCGAACAGCGCCCGGATGGGGAGGACACAGAAGGGGAGGGAGAGCAGCACCAGGGACAGGGTCAGTGAAAGGATCGGCCGCCGCACCATCTGGCCCGCCTGCAGTACCTCAAAGCCTGGGCTCTGCGCCTGCACCCGGAGGACCCGAAGAAATCCCCAGAAGCCGAGGAGGAAGGTCACAGTCGCCGCAAGCTGCATGAGCATCAGGCGCCTTTTTGCCTTTGTATCCTCAAGCTCTCCAGCAAATTCATCGTACTTTTTCCTGATAATCTCATACAGAAACGCACAGCCCATGCCCATGGCATACACGTCCAGGAACGAAACCGGCTGATTGACCACCATGCTGAAATCCTTCAGGGTAAACAGGCAGTATACGCGGAAATACGCGGAGACAGCCATCATGGAGGCCATCACGGCCAGGGGCTTTTTTCTTGCCAGGCGGCTGAGGAGGGGGACCAACACATACAGCTGCATCTCCACCGCCGCCGTCCAGCTGGATCCGCCCAGCTGCGTCCCAAGATAGGTTCTCCTGTCCCAGTTGAGGATCAGGAGAAGGTGCATGGCGACATCGTACGCAAGGCTTTTTCTGTCCGTATACAGGTGATAGGGCAGCACCACCACAAAGAGCATGAGAAGGGTGATCAGCCAGAAGCTTGGCACGATGCGCATGATCCGCTTTCTGAAAAAGGATCTGGGGGACGGCAGCTCCTCCCCCCGAAGGTACGCCCTGGCACATGGCAGAAAGAGGAGGAAGCCGCTGAGCAGAATCGTCCCGTCCACCGGCATGTAGCCGGCGCGGATCAGATAGTCCAGGGAGTAAGACCCGATGTAGGGTGTCAGCCAGCTCTGCTGCCAGAAGTGGTACCAGCTGACCAGAAAGACCATCAGGACCCGAAAGCCGTCCAGCTCCGGGATTCGACCGTCCTCCCGTTTCATCTGTCCGCCTCAAGGGCTTTTTTCAGCCGTCTTACGGACTCGCGGATGTTTTTCCTCGGGCACCCGATGTTGATCCGCTCAAACCCTTCGCCCACATCCTCCCCAAAGAAGGTGCCGTCTGTCAGCATGAGGCCTGATTTCTCAGTGCGCGCCTTGAGCTCATCGCATGTATAGTTCCATGCGCGAAGGTCCAGCCAGCCAAGGTAGGTCGCCTCCATGGGCGAGAGGATGGCTTCCGGCAGGTGCTCCCGAAGCTGCTCCTTCAGTTCCCTCCGGTTGCCCTCCAGATATGCGATCAGCCCGTCCAGCCATGCATCCCCATACAGGTAGGCCGCACACGATGCCTCGAGTCCAAAGATGTTCCCGCTCACGACGCCGCAGCTCTCGATGGTCCTCTCGATCTTCTCCCGCATCTCCCTGTCCGGGCACAGGCAGGATGCATGCTGAAGGCCTGCCAGATTGAAGGTCTTGCTGGCAGCGCACAGGGACACCACGCGCTCTTTCTGCAGGGACAGCAGCGGGACCATGTGGAAGGGTGCATACACAAAGTCTGCATGGATCTCGTCGCTGACCAGGATCACCCCGTAGCGGTTCAGGATATTCAGCAGTGCCCTGAGCTCCTCCTCCGTCCAGCAGCGGGAGACGGGATTGTGGGGATTGCAGAGCATGAAGAGCTTCGCGCCATGTCTGCAGTGCTCCTCCACCTTTTCAAGGTTCATCCGATAATGGCCCTTCTCATCCGGGAGAAGCTGAGCATCCATGATCGTTCTTCCCGTGACGCGCACCGACTGGGCAAACGGACCATACACGGGACTCTGGATGATGACCCCATCCCCCTTCTCCGTGAAGGCCTGAATGGCGATCTTGAGTCCTGTCACGACACAGGGAAGGGAGAGCACGGCCTCCTCCTCCACCTGCAGCTGATGCCTTCGCATCCAGAAATCGCACAGCGCCTTTTTGTCCTTCGTGCCGTAGTCTGTATATCCATAGGTTGGGTGCGATGCACGCCTCTGAAGGGCTTCCACGCACTCATCCGGCGATGCAAAGTCCATGTCGGCCACCCACATGGGCAGCATGTCACGATCCTTGCATGCCTCCCACTTGATGGCCCCCGTCCCAGTCCGGTCAAGGCCCCGGTCAAAAAACGCTTCATCGTACAGTGTTTTGCTCATGATCCTTTTGCCTCTGTCTGCTTTCTATTGTTTTGTACTATTTACCATTGATTGCGTGTCTCACGCATCTCTGACTGCCCGGATCACCCAGTAGCCGCCGCTGCGCTCGATCTTTTCCACGTCCGAAAACTTCTCCTTCAGGTGCCGGATGCAGCTGTCACCGCCCTGCTGTTTCCGGATGACCACGTAGAGACGGCCCCCTACGCGCAGATGCTCAAAGGATGCATCCAGGAGCTCATACACCTTCTCCTTGCCGGTCCTGATCGGCGGGTTTGTGATGACCGCATCGAACAGTCGCTCCTGCATCCCACTGAAGCCATCGCTTTCCAGGATCTCCGCCTGGATTCCGTTGGCAATTGCGTTTTCTTTTGCAAGCTCCAGCGCCCTCAGGTTCACATCCACCATCGTGATGCGGCAGTCCTTCCTGCATTTCCCAAGCGAGATCCCGACGGCGCCCCAGCCGCAGCCAAGGTCCAGGACATCGCCCCGAAGTTCACCCTGATCCTCCAGGACCGCCCTGATCAGCAGGTCCGACCCCGCATCCACCTCGCCCACGGAGAAGACGCCCGCATCCGTCTGAAACCGGATGCGCTGGCCCTCCGCCTGGTACTCACATGCAACCCGTTTCGACGCGCTGAGAGGTTCCCGCGCAAAATACATCTGTCCTGCGGATGATTCTTTTGTCTGATTCATGTGTTCCTTCATGCCAAATCCACCGCCTCATAAAGAGCCCTGATTTCATCGTCCGTGAGCTCTCGGTATTCCCCCGCCTGAAGGACACGCCCGCAGGGCGCACCGGAAAGCCTGAGCGGCCCAAAGGTCATGCGGTGCAGTTCCGTCACGGTCCTTCCGACCTTTTCAAACATCCGCTTCACCTGGTGGAACTTGCCCTCGTGGATGGTGAGAAGACAGCTGGCGGCATGCTCTTCAGACCACTCGATCTCAAGCTCCGAGGGCTGTGTCACAAAGTCCCCAAGATCCAGGCCCTCCCGGAACATGGCCACCTCCCTTTCCCCCACGGGCCCGTCCACAAGTGCCCTGTAGCACTTGTCCACGTGTCTTGCGGGGGAGAGCAGCCGGTGGCTCAGCTCCCCGTCGGTGGTCAGAAACAACAGCCCCGTGGTGTCCCGGTCCAGCCTGCCCACGGGCATACAGGCAAGGGAAGCATAGACCGGCGGCAGAAGGTCCATGACCGTCTTCTGCTTCCTGTCCCTTGCGGCCGTCAGGATGCCTGCGGGCTTATAGAGCATGACATGGCGCGTCAGGCGCGTGTCCAGGATCCGTCCCATAATGGAAATCTGGTCCGTCTCCTTCACCTCAGCCCCCGGATCCTTCACCACCACGCCCCCGACGCCCACCTGGCCCTTTCGGATCTTCTCCTGTACCTGCCTCCGGCTCTCCCCGGTCACATGTCCGATCATCCTGTCAAGGCGCATCAGTCCCTGTCCTCCCGGAGATCATGGACATAATGGGCCGTAAAGAGGCTCTTTAAAGGGATCACGGGAAGCAGCAGGACGAGTGCCGCGGCGCCGCAGATGAGCAGTGCCCGCCTCGGGGAGGGGATGGTGAGGCCGCCTGCTGACACCGTGGTCAGGGACGTCACAAGCTTCATGATATAGCTCCCAAGGCTCCACCCGGCCACCAGGAGAAAGGGGAGGAGCACCACAAGGGAGAGGATATGGGTCCGGATGACACCGAAGCGGTGGCCCCGGATCAGCTTCCTTTCCTGAAGTGCCGCTTCATGCCGCCGCCCGGAGTGGAAAGCAAGGCCAAACAGGAAGGGCAGAAGAGTTAACAGATAAATGCCAAACACCTTTGCACCGCCCACGATGAAGTCCCCGTTTCCAATCAGGGAAAGCTGCATCATGACGCTCACCACGTCCGTCTGGCCCACCACCGTGTCACCAAAGGCGATCCTGTAGCCCCAGAGTGTCGCCGCAATGAAGGGTGATGCCCAGAGACACAGGAGCAGGCCCCGTCCGATCCCCTGAAGAAGGTGTCTTCCGTATCCCTTTGCGGAGATGAGCTGCGGCGAGAGAAGGCCGCGGCCCTCGATGCCCTCCTGGTAGCATGCTGCCGCGTTCTGCCTCAGGTGCGGGACAAGCGCCAGCCAGAGGACAGGCGTGAGAAGGGCAAGGAAGGCTGTGTCTTTTCTTAAAAGAAACAGGAGGGGCATAAAGCAGATCACACGGAGCATCACTTCCACCATGAGAAAATCCATGGTCTCTCCGAAATGCTGCTTATATGAGGAAAAGGCCTCCCGCATGGCCCGTCCTGCCGTCGCGTTTGTTTTCTTATTTTCTGTATTATTTGATGTATGTTTTGACATCAGTCTGTTCCTCCGCTGTTTATTCTGTCTTTTCGAGGGCTGCCTCCGCAGTCCTCAGTTTTTTCCGTCCGAGCGTCAGATAGCACGCCATGTGAATCATGAACGTGAGTCCCCAGGAGATGGGGTAGGAGATATACAGGACCTGCAGTGTATGGTACTCAGGTACCTGGAAGATGGTCATGATATAGGCGATCCGGAAAAGGCATGCCCCGCACAGGGACACGATCATGGGCATCACGGAGTAGCCAAGGCCCCGCATCTGTCCGACCATGACATCCATCATGCCGCAGAGAAAATAGGTCGGCAGGATGATGCCCATGCGAAGAAGTCCGTAACGGATCACCTCAGGGTCCGTGTTATAGATGGACAGGAGCTGTTTTCCAAAGGCCAGGAAGATCAGGCCCAGCGCGAGTCCGATGGTTGCCACCGTGCCAAGGCAGTTCCACATGACCTTCCGCACCCGGTCATACTTTGCAGCGCCCCAGTTCTGGGAGGCAAAGGTCAGATCCGCCTGATGAATGCTGTTCATCGCGGTGTAGACGAAACCCTCCAGGTTGGAGGCCGCCGCGTTGCCCGCCATGGCGGTGGACTGGAAGGAGTTGACAGAGGACTGGATCAGGACGTTGGAGAGGGAAAAGAGCGTCCCCTGAAGGCCCGCCGGAAGTCCGACCCGGGCAATCTGTCCGAGCGTGCCTTTTTCGATGTGAAGCTTCTTCAGGTTCAGATGAATCATGCCTTCGGAGCGCATCAGGCAGATGATCACCAGGACCATGCTGATCACCTGACTTGCCACCGTCGCGATGGCTACCCCCGCCACATCCATGTGAAAGACAATAACCAGAAGGAGATTGAGCAGCACGTTGACCGCACCCGAGATGGTCAGGTAGTACAGCGGCCGCCTGGTATCACCCACGGCCCTCAGGATCGCGGCGCCAAAGTTATAGAGCATGTTGGCCGGCATGCCGAGAAAATAGATGCGGATATAGATGGTGGCAAGATCGATCACATCCTCCGGGCTGTCCATGAGGCGAAGCAGCGGCCTTGCCGTCACAAACCCGAAGATGCCCACCACCACGCCCGCCACCAGTGCGATGGTGATGGACGTATGAACCGCATCCTGTGCCTTCCGGATTTCCCCTGCACCGTAGGACCTCGCCACCACCACCGAGGCGCCGACGCTCAATCCCATGAACAGATTCACGATGAGATTGATCAGGCTCCCCGTGGACCCCACGGCCGCGAGGGACGCAGAGCCCGCAAACTGGCCTACCACCACGATGTCGGCGGCATTGTAGAGCAGCTGCAGAATGCCGGTGAGCATCAGCGGCCCCGAGAATGCCAGGATCTTCGGCAGCAGGGCCCCTGTGGTCATATCCATCTCATAGCGTCTTCCTGCACGCTTTTGCATACAAAACTACCTCGCAATATTTGATGTGAGTTCCAGGGATGTGATACACGGGCTCACATACAGCCGCCCCTTTTCAAGTCCGTAGATCCCGCTGGCAGACAGTCCCGGGGAGATATACTGGGCGATGCCCCCGGGATAGCCCATGCCCTGCACGAGGCTGTCGTCGGGAAAAAAGCCAAGGTCCGGCACGTACAGGGCACCGACCCCAGGGATCCTCCACTGTCCGCCGGCGTAATGTCCGGCCAGCACAAGGGCCGAGGAGCGCAGGGAGAAGACCGAATTCTTATCGCTCCAGGAGAGCATGGTTTTGACATAGTCCTCCGTCAGCGGCACATGGGTAACGGCGATCTGTATATCGCTCTTCTCCATGCTCCTGATCTTTTCCCGGATGCTGGCAATCCGATTCAGCTGATATTCCGCCACCCGCCGGTAGGCTGCCTGGTCCTCCTGGAGCTGCGAGCCGGAAAAGCGGGAGAGTGTATTCCTGTACTGGGTCTCCATCATGTCAAGGTCCAGGGAATAGAGCATTTCCGGCACGAGCCACAGCCGTGCCCTGCCGTTTCTCCCCCGGGTAAAGAGGACCGGTTCATCCAGTATCTCGATACCGGACTCCACCGCCGCATACGCCCAGTCTGCGTAGGCTGTCAGGTTTCCGTGGGCGTAGGTGTCAAGGTAGTCCGGATCCTCATCGCCCTGAATGAGGTACTTCGGCGTATCCGGGAACAGCCCCGCGATCTCCAGAAGCGGCTTTACATTTCCGCTCTTTCCCACCATGTCACCGGTAAAGACGATGCAGGACCAGACCCTGTTCCCGATGGCCTGGCGGATCATGTCCGTGAGGCCCTCCCGTCCCTGAAGGTCGCTGAACTGCAAAATGGCAAAACCCTCCAGGTCCTCCGGGAGGTTTGCAATGGTGACAGGCTCCCGAATGTACCTGAGACGATGGGAGGAGATAAAGTTTGTGGCCGCCACAAACAGGATCAGGACGATCAGAATCACGAGAAAGGCCCGAAAGAACGGACCCGATCTTCTTTTATTGAGATCCGTCGCAAAAATGTACTGATTTCTGCCACGTCGATTCAAGCGCTCACCGCCATTTTTGTAGAGGTTTCGGGCATGATCTCAACAGGACAAAACCTTCTTTACTGCCAAAGCGTGATTTTCCCGCCTCATGTCCCGATGAATTATAGCGGATTTCACGCAAAACAGGAACATCCAAGCCCGGAAAAACCGCGGGCTGAGCAAAATTCACAGCTTTACAGAATTTCCCCCGCATGTTATACTTCCCGGCGATCCCGTGAAGGGGAACGCTCCGCATGGATGCTTTTCAGAGAGCTGCCGCAAGGTGCAAGGCAGCAGATTCTGCGGCGCCGCTCGCCCCGGAGGAACCGGAAGAGATTCCGGCGGTGCGCCCGATATCGCGCAGAGAAAAGTGGGCAGTATTTCCTGCCAAGCAGAGTGGTACCGCGGAACAGCCGTTTCGTCTTTGCAGACCCGTCCAAGGTCTGAAAGATGGGTCGGTGTTTTTTATTGTTTTCATGCATCACCATGATTTATCCAGGAGGAAGCTTTTTATGAAAGTCGCACCCTATGATCCATCGGTCATCGAGCAAAAATGGCAGGAAATCTGGGACCAGACCCATGCCTTTGAGGCCTCATCGGATCATTCCAAGCCCAAATTCTACGGTCTCATCGAGTTCCCCTATCCCTCTGGACAGGGCCTGCACGTGGGCCATCCCCGCTCCAATACTGCCATGGACATCATCGCCCGCAAGCGCCGCATGGAGGGCTACAATGTCCTGTTCCCCATCGGCTGGGATGCCTTCGGCCTGCCCACGGAGAACTATGCCATCAAAAACAAGGTGCATCCGGCGGATGTGACCAAAAAGAACATCGACCACTTCCGCCAGCAGCTGAAGATGATCGGCTTCTCCTTTGATTATTCCAGGGAAGTGGACACCACCGATCCTGCCTATGTGAAATGGACCCAGTGGATCTTCCTGCAGCTGTTCAAGCATGGCCTGGCCTACAAGGCGGAGATGCCCATCAACTGGTGCCCCTCCTGCAAGTGCGGCCTGGCCAACGAGGAAGTAGTGGGCGGCTGCTGCGAGCGCTGCGGCTCCCAGGTCATCCGCCGGGTCAAGACCCAGTGGATGCTGAAGATCACCGCCTATGCCCAGAAGCTCCTGGACGGCCTTGACCATGTGGATTTCATCGACCGGGTCAAGGTTCAGCAGCGCAACTGGATCGGCAGATCCACGGGCGCCGAGATCGACTTTGCTCTGACCGGAAATGACGAGCACATCCGGGTCTACACCACCCGACCCGACACGCTCTTCGGTGCCACCTATATGGTCCTCTCCCCCGAGCATCCCCTGATCGAGCAGCTCAAAGACCAGATCACCAACTACGATGCGCTCATGGCCTACCGCGACCTGGCCGCCACCAAGAGCGACTTTGAGCGGGCCGAGCTGAACAAGGACAAGACCGGTGTCATGATCGAAGGTGTCCGGGCCATCAACCCGATCAACGGACACGAGCTGCCCATCTTCCTGAGCGACTACGTCCTCATGAGCTACGGCACCGGCGCCATCATGGCCGTGCCTGCCCACGACACGCGCGACTGGGAGTTTGCTCAGAAATTCCAGCTGCCCATCATTGAGGTGGTGGCCGGCGGCAAGGTGGAGGAGGAAGCCTACACCGACATCCAGGATGGCGTGATGGTCAACAGCGACTTCCTCAACGGCATGAAGGTCGCAGAGGCAAAGAAGGCCATCATCGCAAAGCTCACCGAGATGGGTGTCGGCCACGAGAAGGTCAACTACAAGCTGCGCGACTGGGTCTTCTCCCGCCAGCGCTACTGGGGCGAGCCCATCCCGATCATCCACTGCGAGAAGTGCGGCATGGTGCCGGTGCCGGAGGACCAGCTGCCCGTCGTGCTGCCCAATGTCCGCAACTATGAGCCCACCGACAGCGGCGAGTCCCCCCTGTCCACCATGGACGAATGGGTGAATGTCACCTGTCCCTGCTGCGGCGGAAAGGCCCGGCGCGAGACGGATACCATGCCCCAGTGGGCCGGTTCCTCCTGGTACTTCCTGCGCTACTGCGATCCTCACAACGATCAGGCCTTCGCCTCCCAGGAAGCGCTAGATTACTGGATGCCCGTGGACTGGTACAACGGCGGCATGGAGCACACCACGCTCCATCTCCTCTACAGCCGTTTCTGGCACCTGTTCCTGCATGACATCGGATGTGTCAAGGCGCCCGAACCCTACATGAAGCGGACCAGCCACGGCATGATCCTGGGTGAAAACTCCGAGAAGATGTCCAAGTCCCGCGGCAATGTCATCAATCCCGATGACGTGATCCGTGATATCGGCGCCGACGCCTTCCGTCTGTATGAAATGTTCATGGGCGCCTTCGACCAGGCCATCCCGTGGTCCACCAACGGTGCCAAGGGCTGCCGCAAGTTCCTCGACCGCGTCTGGCGTCTGCAGGAGATGATGACAAAGGAAACCGGCTACTCCGCCTCCCTCAATGCCCTCGTTCATGAGACCGTGAAAAAGGTCTCCGAGGACTATGAGAAGATGAAGTACAATACGGCCATCGCCGCCATGATGACCCTGGTCAATGAAATCTATCAGAAGGGCTCGGTCACGCGGGGCGAACTGGAAGTGCTCACCAAGATTCTCTCCCCCGTTGCGCCCCATATCTGCGAGGAAATCTGGCAGAACCTCGGCCATGCCACCCCGATCCATCATGAATCCTGGCCCACCTGGGACGAGGAAGCCATGAAGAAGCAGGAAGTGGAGATCGCCCTGCAGCTGGGCGGCAAAGTCCGCGGCCGCATCACCGTGCCCGCCGACATGACCAGGGAGCAGGCAGAGAAGGAACTGCCCTCACATCCGGACGTTGTGCGTCTGGTGGGGGATAAGACCATCCGCAAGCTGATCTTTGTTCCCGGAAGGCTTCTGAACCTGGTTGTCTCATGATTTTTCGGCTCCCCCCATCCGGCGGGGAGCCTTCTTCACCTCTGATTCGTTGAATTCCATGAATCCAGATTCTTGTTTTCTCTGTTCCTGTTTCCGCCCCGGAGGTCGATCCACGATGAAATGTATGATTGCCCGCGTCCTTGTTCCGCTCCTGACCCTGCTCCTTCTCTTCTCCCTGGCCTTCGCCGACACGCAGAAGGCGGAGGTCATCGAAATGCAGGACGGGAAGTATGTAAAAACGGAGAGCGACTATATCCGCCTGTCCATGGAGTTTGAGGGGGAGGCTGCGCTGTCCCTGGAGATCAGAAACAGCAAGGGCCAGCTGACCTATCAGAAGGATCTTGGAACATGGGAGGATTCCTTCCTCTCCGAGAGCATCTATCTCAAGTCCGAGGATACGGCCTCCGTCTACGACATCACCGTGTGGGCCGGGAACCAGGCCTGCAGCATCCGGGTGGAAAAGGTCCTCCCGCACGTCCACCAGCAGAGAGCCTGCGCCATAGGACTTCCTGTCTCTTCCATGAAAAAGACCCAGTCGTGGCAGTCTGTGACCTTCCTGGATCTGAGAGACCCCTCCGTCTATCCCCTGCGCTTTCCTCTGCATGCCAGCGGCTCCTTCACCCTGGGTGAGGCGGTGTTTGAACTGAAAAAGGGCAAGCTGACCGTGCATGTGGATTTTCTTGCGGAAAGTGACTGCACCATAGAAAAGTCCGCCGTGCAGATTGCCCTCACCAGCGTCGACGCCCTTGCGTTTGATACCAAATCCTTCCACGGCCTGAAGGGAAACCTGGACAAGGCCGTGGATGTCTCGGCAGCCTCCATCGTGTGTGTCTATCTCCCGCTGACCGTTTCCTATCTGCCCGAGTCCCTGCCTGCAAGTCCTGACTCCATCGAGTGTCCGGGACAGATGCAGCTGTGGAAGGAATTGCAGGAGATCACGGACAGTCAGAGCAACGGCTGATCGATCTGGAAAGAATTTCCAATTATTTTTTCTGAATTTCCTGATTCCAAGGAAAGTCCGCCTGCTTTCAGCAGATGCGGACTTCTTTTCGATTGACTTTCCATTTCCTTTTGCTATACTTCATGCGCGTTTCATAGATCTTCTGGTTCGCGAACCTGATCAGATACGCCATGTGCGCCTGCACGTGACCTCCTGAAGGGTTGTTTTGGCCGGATAGAATGAACGTTCTCCAGCATTTTGCCAAGTTTTTGTCAAAATCCGACAAAAAATTGACCAGAGTAATTTAACCGGAGGTAATCCCATGGCTTCGTACCTCTTTCAGACTCAGCAACCCGGTGCACTGCTCGTGGAGGGGTGGCATAAACCCGGCGATCTCACCGTGGCCAGTGGCGCCTGGATCGACACTGCTGGAAATGCCATGCTGGAAAAGGGCACCTATCACCTGAATCCTCATCCCCAGTACGTCTGGGTCTGTGTGGACTCGGGCGTCATGGTTCTTCACTGGCAGGACCGCGTGATTGAGCTGGGTGAACATGACACATGTATTCTTCCCGCCGGCGATACGCCCTGCTATCTGACGGTGAGCGAAAAGGCCGTCATGATGTGGATCTCCTTCCAGGGACCGCTTGCCGCCATGGTGGTGCGCAAGCTCGGTGCACTGCTTCATATCCCGCTTCGTCAGGTGGCCCTGCCCAGTCAGAACTACCTCGCCAAACAGATCGTGCAGGTCGTTGTCCGCCATTCCGGCACCGAGAATGCCACCTATCAGCTGCAGCACCTGATGTATGGCCTTCTGGCCAGCCAGTGGGGTCATCCGGTGGCCATGGACGGCATGCTCAGCCATGAGATTGCCAAGGTGGTGGATGCGCTGCGCGCCTGTCAGTACAAGGATAATCTGTCCCTGTCCGACATGGCCGCCATTTCCCGTATGCCTCTGGAGACCTTCCGCAAGCGTTTTGTCAGCGAGGTCGGCATGCCGCCGCTGAGCTACGTGCTCCACTGCAAGATGGAGCGTGCCAAGGAGCTGTTGCGGGATCAGGATCTCTCCGTGCGTGAGACCGGCATCGAGGTGGGTATGAAGGATCCCTACCACTTCTCCAAGCAGTTCAAGAACATCGTGGGCATCTCGCCCTCCGCCTTCATGAAGCAGGCAAGCCTGGCAGACAAGGGCAAGGCAAAGAAAAGAAAGAAATCATAATTCAAACCTAAAAATTCCCCCGATCGGGGGAATTTTTAGGTTTGAAGTTAAGGCTTCAGCCGCAGTTTTATGCTTCCTCGCTGCGCAGCACGATTTTTCCGTCCTCAATCGCGTCCACGATGGCCAGGCTGACAATCCGGATGCCTTCTGCCCGCAGGCGCTTTCCGCCCTCCTGGAATCCCTTCTCCACGCACACGGCCACGCCCACCAGCTCTGCCCTTGCCTGGCGGGCAATGCTGATGAGACCTTCCACCGCCTCGCCGTTGGCCAGGAAGTCGTCCACGATCAGGATCTTCATGCCTTCCTGCAGATAGTCCCGGCTGACCCGGATGGTATTCATCACCTGGTGTGTAAAGGAATATACCTGAGCCGTGTAGACATCGGAGGACACGTTGGTCGTCTCGCCCTTCTTCGCAAAGATCACCGGAATGTTCCCGAAGGCCTGGGCTGCAGTGATACTGGTGGCAATGCCGCTGGCCTCCACCGTCAGAATACAGTCCACCTGGGCATCTGCAAACGCCTCATGGATGGCCTTTCCCATTTCGGTGGCAAGACCCACATCAATCCTGTGGTTGAGAAAACTGTCCACCTTCACGACATCCTTGCCGATGCCGACACCATGTTCCTGAATCTCCCTCTCCAATTCCTTCATGTCCGAAACCCCTCTCTGTCAAGTGCTGTCATTTATTCACAGCTGTTAAAAATCCTGTGAAAAAAACGAACAATTGGAAACCATCCCTGATCCATGGAATATGATCATAGCCCATATCTTCCGAAAACGGCTGGATATACTCTGCGAACGAATTCCGAATAAAATTATGAATTAATTCGAAATTCGTTCGTATTTTTTTATGTGTCTTACATCTTTTCTGGTGCGTCGATGCCGATCAGATACAGGCCGCGCGCGATGACATCCCGTGCCGCCCGGGTCAGGGCCACCCTGGCCTTCACGGCCGCCGCATCCCCGTCGAGGATCCTGTGTTCATAGTAGAACTTGTTGTATGCCTGTGCAATGTCGGTGACCGCCCTCGTGATCATGGACGGCTCATATTTGTCCGCCGCATCCCGGATGACATCCGGGAAACGGGACAGAAGACGCAGAAGCGCCTGGGCCTCATCGTCCTGAAGATGCTCCCCGTGGAGCTCATCGCACACGACGCCGGCAGCCTCCGCCTTCCTCAGAAGGGAGCAGCACCTGGCATGGGTATACTGGACGTACGGGCCGCTCTCGCCGTCAAAGTTCAGCGCACGGTCCCATCTGAAGTCCATGTCCTTGATCCGGCTGTTGCTCAGATCCGCATACACCACAGCGCCGATACCCACCTGGCGTGCAATCTCCTCCTTGTTTTCAAGGTTCGGAGATTTCTCCTGGATGATGGACAGCGCCTTCTCCACGGCCTGGTTGAGAAGATCTTCCAGGATGACCACGTTGCCCTTTCTCGTGGACAGCGCTTCCCCTTCGTAGGAAATCATACCGAAAGCCACATGCACGCAGTTTTTCGCCCACGCATAGCCCATCTTTTCCAGCACCCGGAATACCTGCCTGAAGTGCAGATCCTGCTGATAGGCCACCACATATAGGCACCTGTCGAAGTGATAGGTGTCCTGCCGGTAGATCGCGGCGGCAAGGTCGCGTGTGGCATACAGCGTCGTCCCGTCCTTTTTGAGGATCAGGCAGGGCGGCATGCCGTCATCTGTGAGATCCACCACCGAGGCGCCCTCCGAGACGGTCAGGAGCTGCTTTTCCTTCAGTTCATCCAGAACCCTGCCCATCTTGTCGTTATAGAAGCTTTCCCCGGCATAGCTGTCAAAGGTCACGCCCAAAAGCTCATACACCCTGGCGGTATCCTTCAGTGTCAGCTCCTTGAACCACTTGAAGATCGACAGGGCTTCCTCGTCGCCGTCCTCAATCTTCTTAAACCACGCTCTTCCCTGGTCCTCCAGCTCCGGGTTCATCTCCGCTTCCTGGTGGAAACGGACATACAGCCGTGTCAGCTCATCCACGCCGCCCTTTTCCACGCTCTCCCTGTCGCCCCACAGTTTGTAAGCGCAGATCATCTTGCCGAACTGTGTTCCCCAGTCGCCCAGATGGTTGATACCCACCGTCTCATAGCCCAGAAAATCATAGATTCTCTTCAGACTGTGACCGATCATGGTGGTGGAAAGATGACCGATATGAAAACGCTTGGCAATGTTGATGGAGGAATAGTCAAGGCAGACCGTCTTTCCCTTTCCTTCATCGCCCCGGCCGAAATCGGACCCCGCCTCCAGGACAGCCTGCAGTGTCTTCTCTGCAAAATTCACCCTGTTCAGCCTGAAGTTCAGGTATCCGCCCGCAGCTTCTGCCGCCGCGATCTCACCCTTCTCCCAGGTCTCCGTCAGCTTCTTTGCGATCATGGGCGGTCCCATGTGCAGTACCTTGCTCAGGCGGAAGCAGGGAAAGGCATAATCACCCATCTCAGGGTTTGGCGGAACCTCCAGAAAACCCCTTATGCCCTTCGCGTCCGGAATGTCCTTTGCCTCCGGATAAGCAAGAAGAATCGTTTCATAAATAGCCCTGGAAAGGCTGGTCATCGTATCCATCTTTCCTGATTACTCCTGTCTGTTTGTGATGCCACCGATCTTTTTTTCGTGTGACAAAAGGCATTATACCATGTGTTCTGCCTTCCATCTACATGGAAATTCGTTTTTTTCTTTCAAGACCTGTGGCCGATAAAGACCATGCGGCGCATCCGAAAATGTGGATGCGCCGCATGCTTATAACACCTCGTCCGTCTCTGTGAGACCGCCATACATGTCGATGTACTCTTCCAGGCACAGGTTTTCTTCATGCATGATCTTTGCATGCTCGAGCCCCACCCAGCGGAAATGCCATGGCTCTGCAAGAAACCCGGTGATGGACTCCTTTTCCTTGGTATAGCGAAGAATAAACCCGTAGTCCCAGCAGTTTTCCGCCATCCATGTCGCCTGCTTTGTGCTGCCAAAGCTCTTTCCCGGGATGGTAATGTCAAAGCATGTGCCGATATGATGCTCCGATGACCCCGGGTCCGCCACTGTCTTTCTCGTCGCACTGATCGCCTTCGATCTGGAAAGGCCGTTGTCGGTCATGTAGGTTTTGACCTGTCGGTCAAACAGATACTGCTGATCCTCCACCGTCCTGAAGGCTGCCGAAATCTGCCAGGAATCCATGCCTTCTGAGATTGCAGCGCGCAGCATCACGATCAGCGCATCTGCCGCCTCCCGCTCCGCGTACATATCGCTGTACTTGATCTTGACCACGTCCCCCGGACAGTAGTCATTGAGGCAGATGAGATCGTAGGTCTCATAGGAATCGGAGAGAAGATGACTGCGGTTGACAAGCAGCGGCATGCCATCCTCCGTCACGTACCCGGGACGCGCGGCCCTTGGCTCTTCTGTGGGCTCAGGTGTCTCCACGGGCTTTTCCGTCATGACAGGCGTCACCGTTTCTTCTGCTACAGCATTTTCCGGCGCGCTCTTTGCCTGACTGGAATAGATCAGTGCAAAGGTTGCACTGCCGGCCACCCCGTCGGCCTGAAGACCGTTTTCCCGCTGGAATTCCGTCAGTGCTCTCTGGGTCTCCGATCCGAACTGTCCGTCCACGCTGCCCTTGAGATAACCAAGCTCTCTGAGCCGCTCCTGGAGCCGTATCACCTCGTCGCCCTTTGAGCCCGTCCGCAGCACCGGTGCCTGGGTGGGCTGGGACGGGTCCGGCGTCATAGCCATGACATTGCCCCACACGGGGACAGGGGAGGGCGTCAGCTGCAGTTCCAGCTGAACCTCAGGAATCTTTCTGTATACCCCGACCGCAAGAATGATCACCGCCAGCACGAGACAGCCCTGGAGTACAAGGGCAAGGTGTAGTTTTCTTTTCTTTTTCATCTTGTTCCCTTTAAATCTTGTCTTTCCTGAATCAGTTTTTCAAAGCAGCTGTCTCAGAGCTGGGAGATGATGCAGTTTCTGATTCTTCTGGTGAGGCGGCCTGTGCCGGTGTCCTTGGTGTTCTGCCCAAGAAGGATGGTCAGGTTCTCCTTTGGGAAATTGGCAAAATATGTGCCAAGCCACCCGTCCCAGCCGTATTCACCGGCTTTGGCGAGGCTCTGACATTTCCCGGGCTCTGTGCAGATCCGCATCAGTTTCCCGTACCCATACCCTGTCAGATTGTCCCATCCGGTGGTATCCACCTGGGGCTGAGTCATGAACTCCACGGTTTCCCGACGAAGGATCCTGGTATTCCCATACTTTCCGCCCTGCAGCAGCATGGTCGCAAAGTGCGCATAATCATCCAGCGTGGAATAGAGTCCCGCACCGCCCGACTGAAAGGCCGGTTCCTCCGCATGATCCCGGATGCACAGATGCCGGACCTCGTATTCCCGGTACATTTCATTCGCATCACTGCCAAATGCTCGTTCATAGCAGGTGACCAGGCGGTCCTTTTCGCGCTCTTTCACGTAAAAGCCCGTATCCTTCATGTGAAGCGGCTCAAAGAATTCTTCCCGGAGAAAGGTCCCAAATTTCTTACCGGACACCACTTCCACGATGGCTCCAAGCACATCCGCGCTGGTCCCATACCGAAAGTTTGTCCCCGGCTGATGCGACAGGGGCACACTGCCCATCCGGTCACAGAATTCTATGGTGGACATGCCCTGTCCCGCATCCATTTTCTTCTGGTTTTCCTCAAAGAGTTCTCCCATCTTCTGTCCCGGGATGTCAGCGTCCGGGTAGCAAAGACCGGAGGTCATTCCGAGCAGGTCCATGACCGTGATTCCCCGCCTCGCTGGCACATCACTCCCGTTTTCATACACCTTCGGGTGACGGAAATTCGGGAGATACATGGAAATATCATCCATCAGATCCAGTTTTCCGCGCTCCAGAAGCAGCATGACGGCAGCACTGGTGATCGGCTTTGTCTGGCTGTACAGCCTGAAGATACTGTTCCGACTGATCTTTTTGTCGTTCCTGATATCTGCATGTCCAGCCTCAAGATACATGACCTCATCGCCATCCTGCAAAGCAAGAAGATTACACCCGGCCACTTCACCCGATCGGATGGATTCCTCCATGATCTCATGGATTCTCTGAGCCGTCTTCTCCATGTGACTGCGTCCCATAAGCTTTGTTCCTCCCTCTGCTTGTTCCTTCAGGTAGCATACTCTTTTTCCCTGATCCTTCAAGGAAGTGCCTGTAAATTGTTTGTCCGGATGCCCCCTGTGCCACGTTTCTGTTGACTTTTCATCTCCCTGTGATAGACTCCAGACGATCTTTTTTCAGCGATCATGTACAGGCTGAAGCTGCTGATAAGTAAGAAAAAAACAGTCATATTTGAGGCAAATTAGTTATGAAAAAGTTTGGCGCCCTGGAGGCCGGCGGGACCAAGATGGTCATGAGCTGCCTGGATGAAAACGGCAATATGCTTGACCGCGTCTCTATTCCCACAAAGACACCGGAAGAAACCATGCCGGAAATGATCCGTTATTTCCGAGATCAGAATGTCTCCTCCCTTGGAATCGGTTCCTTTGGACCGCTGGATCTGAATACATCCTCCGAGACATACGGTTATATCACGCAGACACCGAAGCTGGCCTGGCGCCAGTACCCTCTGCTCCCTGCCTTTCTGTCCGCCCTGAAAATTCCCGTGGCCATTGACACCGATGTCAATGCAGCGGCCCTGGCAGAATATGCCCTCGGTGCCGCAAGGGACACGGAAAGCTGCCTGTATGTCACGGTCGGTACCGGCGTCGGTGGCGGGGTCATCATCGGAGGAAAGCCCGTGCACGGTCTGGTACATCCGGAGGTGGGCCACCAGCTTCTCCACCCATCCACCAATGACCCATCACCCGAAGGTTTCTGTCCGTATCACAGGCACTGCCTGGAGGGGCTGGCCAGCGGACCTGCCATGGAAAAGCGCTGGGGCATGAGTGCAAAGGAGCTGCCACACACGCACCCAGGCTGGATCCTTGAGGCCGAATACCTTGCCCAGATGTGTATGAATGCGCTGATGACCTTTTCACCAGAGAAAATCATTCTGGGCGGCGGTGTCATGCAGCAGGATTTTCTTTTCCCGCTGATTCGAAAACGCACCGTAGAACTGCTCCATGGCTATCTCGCTTCCCCGAGCGTGGAAAAGAATCTGGAAGACCTGATTGTGCCCCCGGGACTCGGGGTCAATTCCGGCGTCATGGGCGCCTATCTTCTGTCGCGCCAGGCCACTCATGAAACCCGTTGAGGAGGATATAACGTGCCAAATTTTGCTGTCTCAGATGAAGTCTTTGAGCGCGCAGCCGCGCTTTTTCCCACACCCTTTCATCTCTATTCAGAACATGGTATCCGTCAGCGCGCAAGGAGGCTGAAGCAGGCCTTTTCCTGGTGCAACAACTATCAGGAGTATTTTGCCGTCAAAGCTCTGCCCAATCCTTCGATTCTTCGCATCCTGAAGGAGGAAGGCTGCGGCGTGGACTGTTCCAGCGAGACTGAGCTCATGCTGTCGGAAGTGCTCGGTTTTTCCGGGGATGACATCATGTTCAGCGCCAATGCCATGCCCAATGAAGAGTTTTCCCACGCAAGGCGTCTTGGTGCCACGGTGAACCTCGATGACATCACCCACATCGATATTCTCGCTCAAAACGGCGGCATTCCTGAAACCGTCTGCTGCCGCTACAATCCCGGCGGAGATTTTCGCATCGGCACCTTCGTGATGGGCAATCCCGGCGAGGCCAAATATGGCTTTACCTATGATCAGCTGAGGGAAGGTCTTCCCCGCCTTCGCGATCTCGGGGCAAAACGGTTTGGCCTTCACGCCTTCCTCTCCTCCAACACCCTGGATGACGCGTACTATCCGATCCTGGCCCGCATCCTCCTCACCTGTTTGAAGGATCTTTCGAAGGAAACAGGGCTTGAGCCCGCCTTCATCAATCTCTCCGGCGGTATCGGGATTCCGTACCGTCCGGAGGACCATGCCCCCGACATTGAGAAAATCGGTCAGGAGGTTCAGAAGGTTTATGCGGAGCTGTTCCCCGAAGGGGGTATCGGCATCAAGACAGAACTTGGCCGCTGGATGACCGGTCCCGAGGGCTGGCTTGTCACCCACGCCACCCATCATAAGGACACCTACCGCCACTACATCGGTCTGGATGCATGTGCTGCCAATCTCATGCGCCCTGCCATGTATGGCGCCTACCATCACATTACCGTGTGCGGAAAGCGGGATCTTCCCTGCGATCACGTTTACGATGTCACAGGGAGTCTGTGCGAAAACAATGACAAGTTTGCCATTGAACGCTCACTTCCGGAGATCAGGGACGGCGATCTGGTCGTGATTCACGATACAGGCGCTCACGGCTATTCCATGGGATACAATTATAACGGCCGTCTCCGCAGTGCTGAGGTTCTCCTTCGGGAGCAAGGTGATTTTCAGCTGATCCGCCGCGCTGAAACACCAAAGGACTATTTTGCCACGCTGGATCTCGATCCATGTGCAGCATCGCTTGGCCTTTGATATCTGCTCTTTTTCGAAAAGAGGTAGCCTATGTTTCTCTCCCGGATGTCATTGGATCTTTCAAGACAAGATACAGTCACCGTCATTCATTCGCCCGAAAAGCAGCAGGAGATGATCCATACCGCCTTTGGCAGTCTGAACCAGCAGGTGCTCTGGCGATTTGATTATCTGGACGGCAGGATATGGTGCGTGATGCTCTCATCATACCGGCCGGATCTGACGGAATTTCATGCACTGTGCGGATATCCAGGTGTTTTTCCCTCATGGGACATCATCGATTATGATGATACCCTGGAAAAGGCGGTGCTGAATTCCGAGCATACATTTGAGATCTGTGCATCACCCTGCGGTCAGCTGAAAGCACCAAATGACACTTACCGGAACATCTCCTATCTGTACACATGGCTGAATCGTGAAGGGAAAAACTGTGGCTTTGATGTGCTCGCCTTTACTTCCATCACATCCACATGGCATATGGTCAAAGGAAACTATCTCCTCCTGGCCACATGGAAGGGCAGACTGAAAATTACAGATGAGAATCAGTTTCTCTGGGCCTGCAGAACAGGCATCGGAGGAAACCGCCAGTACGGTGCAGGGCTTATGACCTTTGGCACCACAGACAGCATATGGCACGACTGAAAAAAGCAGAGACCCGCTTGTGGTCTCTGCTCTTTTTTGATATCTCGTGATTATTTCAGCATGGATTCTTCCCAGCAGTCATAGGGCTTCAGGCCCAGCAGTTCTGCCACGGTCGGAGCCACATTGGCAAGGCCGAACTTGCCTTCCTTCATCTCGTGGCGCTCATCCTTATCAAAGATAAAGAAGGGGACGGGATTGAGGCTGTGAGCCGTGCGGACCTGCACCTGACCCTTCTTGTTCTTTTCAAGCATCTGGTCAGAATTGCCGTGGTCGGCGGTCACCAGCAGGATGCAGTCCTTCTCCTCGCAGACCTTCTTGATGCGGGCCAGCTGAAGGTCGACAGACTCCACAGCAATCTCTGTTGCCAGCAGGTTGCCGGTATGACCGACCATATCACCGTTGGGGAAGTTGCAGCGAATGAAACCGTACTTGCCGCTTTCAATGGCACTGATCACAAGGTCTGCAATCTCAGTAGCCTTCATCCAGGGGCATTCATCGAAGGAGCGGACATCGGAGGGCACCTCGGCGTAATCCTCCAGCTCCTCAGAGAACTTCTCGGACCGGTTGCCGTTCCAGAAATAGGTTACATGACCGTACTTCTGTGTCTCAGAGCAGGCATATTCCGCAATGCCATGTTCCACCAGCAGCTCTGTGAGCGTATTGCGGATCTGCGGCGGGTTCACCAGATAATGATGCGGGATCTTCAGGTCTCCGTCATACTCCAGCATGCCGGCGTAATATACGTCCGGGATGACACCCCGGTCGAAATGATCAAAGGATGCATCGCCGTCAAAGGCCATGGAGATTTCCTGGGCACGGTCGCCGCGGAAATTGTAGAGAATCACACTGTCTCCATCCTTCATGGCGCCCACGGGCTGTCCGTTCTCTGCGATCACGAAAGCAGGAAGATCCTGGTCGATGACACCGCTCTCCTGGCGATATGTTTCGATGGCTTCCTTCGCACTGGCAAACTGCCGGCCTTCGCCGTGGACATGCACGTCCCAGCCTGCTTTGACCATGGGCCAGTTGGCCTGGTACCTGTCCATCGTGATGGTCATGCGGCCGCCGCCGGATGCGATTTTTCCATGGAACTGCTCATCATTCAGTTCGCTCAGTACCTTCTCCAGCTGGTCCACATACTCCAGAGCGGAGGTGGCAGGCACATCTCTGCCGTCCAGAAGGATATGGCACCTGACTTCCTTGACGCCCTCTGCTTTTGCTTCCTTGAGCATGGCGACGAGATGGGAAATGTTGGAGTGCACATTGCCGTCAGAGAGAAGTCCGAGGAAATGCAGTGTGCTACCATTGGTGATGACACGCTCAACCAGTGTCTTCCAGGTCTCGGACTGATAGATCCTTCCACTGTCAATGGACTCATTGACCAGCTTGGCACCCTGAGAATAGATCTGGCCACAGCCCAGGGCATTGTGACCGACCTCGCTGTTGCCCATGTCATCATCGGTCGGCAGACCCACAGCTGTGCCATGCGCCTTGATCGTCTGATAGGGGCAGTTCTCCTTCATCCAATCAAGCGTCGGGGTTGTCGCCTTCATCACCATATTGCCAAGTTCTACCGGGGTCTCGCCGACGCCGTCCATCACAACGAGCACGACAGGTTTTTTCATGTTTCTTCCTCCTGTAATACCCAGAATAAGAATCCTTCTATGATTCTTATCAGATTTTGTAAAGATATCCTGCATTTTCTGCAGATCCATCTGAAAACAAGTGAGAATTCCAAGGTTTTCCGCCGGCTATTGTAACACAGCCGCCTTGTTTTGCAAGGTTTTCAACCGAAAGTCAATTTGTTATAATGGAAGGGATTATACAGATTTTTCGCGATCGCATGTTGTGCAGAGTCACAACGTCAGTCTGCAAAACAGGAGGATCTCTGTGAGACTCAAGAAGCTGGTGCTGTACGGTTTTAAATCCTTTGCCACACGCACGGAAATCGTGTTTGGCTCAGGTATTACCGGGATCGTAGGACCCAACGGATCAGGAAAAAGCAATATTGCCGATGCCGTCCGCTGGGTACTCGGCGAGCAGAGCGCAAAAACACTGCGCGGTGCCAGCATGTCTGACGTCATCTTCAATGGTACCCAGAAGAGAAAGCCCCTGAATTACTGTGAGGTCTCCCTCGTCTTTGATAATGAGGATAAAAAGCTCTCCTCCGACTTTTCCGAAATTGCTGTGACCCGCCGGGTATATAGAAGCGGAGACAGCGAATATTTCATGAACCAGTCTTCCTGCCGCTTAAAGGATGTCATCGATCTGTTTCGCGATACGGGCATCGGCAAAGAAGGCTATTCCATCATCGGACAGGGGAGGATCGATGAAATTCTCTCCCGCAAAAGCGAGGACCGTCGTCTGATCTTCGAGGAAGCCGCAGGCATCGTCAAGTATAAGGCGAGAAAAGAGGAAGCAGACCGGAAGCTGGATCACACCCTGGAAAATGCTTCCCGTATCGATGATATCCTGGAAGAGCTGGCAAAGCAGCTGAAACCTCTGGCAAAACAGTCTGAGGATGCCAGAAAATATCTTGCCTGGTATAACGAGCTGAAAACACTGGAAATTAATCTCTTTCTTGTAAAAACAGACAGAAATCAGAAAAAAATCAGTGAACTGGCGCAGCAGCTCGCTGAAATTCAGGCCATGCTTGATACACATACTCAGCATCTTCAGGATAAAAATATCCGCAGAGATGAAATCCAGCAGGAGATCGAAGCCCTGGATGAACAGCTGCTACAGGACAGGGCAGAGCTGGATGAAGTAAATCAGACCCTTCACCAGTCAGAAGTGTCTCTTCGCGCTCTTCGCGTGCGTATGGAAAGCAGAAAAGAGAACCAGCTGTCCATTGAGAATGAAAAGAAAAGGACACTCATGCAGCTGGAGGAGATGTGCTCCGAAGAAAAGTCCGTACGCTCCGAATTATCTGAGCAGGATCAGCGGATTGAAGATGCACAGCAAGTCCTCTCTCAGCTTGATGCCCAGCTTCAGGTACTTCTTGATGCCTATGATGCCGCATCTCTCGCGCTCACGGAACACAAAAATTCCATCATACGCGCCATGAACCGCGCCTCCTCCGTGCAGAATGACCAGACCCGTCTGATCACCATGCGCGACCAGATGAATCACCGCCTCGAAGAGATGCAGTCGTCCCTCACTCAGCTGACAGATAAACAGGATGAGCTGGAACACTCGCTTGAAGAAGCAAGTGAGCAGACGAATGTCGAGGAGAAAAAGCTTCTGGATCTTCAGGAAGCTTACACTGGTCTGGCGCATCGTCTCGAGCAGCTCAGTGAACAGGTTCAGGAAAAGCGTAGAGTGTATGATATCCTGTCCCGGGACTATCAGTCGGCACTGTCCCGCCACAAGGTGCTCGAGGAACTGACTCGCGAAATGGAAGGATATGCGCACTCGGTCCGGGATGCCATTTCCTATGCAAAAGATCATCAGGTCAAGGGCGTTCACGGCGTGCTGGCCCAGCTGATTTCTGTCCCGGAAAAGCTGGAGACAGCCCTTGATATGGCCCTTGGCGGTGCACTTCAGAATATTGTAACCACCGATGAGGAGACTGCCAAGATTCTCATTGACTATCTGAGAAATCAGAAAAAGGGAAGGGCCACCTTCCTTCCCATCTCTTCCATCCGTTCAAGAACGCTGAATCAGGAGGAGAGGAAGGTCCTTCATCTTCCGGGCTGTCTCGGTATTGCATCTGAACTGATCTCGTATGATCGGACGTATCAGGGCATTATGGAGAATCTTCTTGGCAGGACCCTGATTGCCGATAATCTGGAACACGGCATTGCCATCATGCGACAGGGGAGGCATGCATTTCGTCTGGTTACCCTTGCAGGCGATGTGATGCACTCTGGCGGCTCCATGACAGGTGGTTCTGTGCAATCAAAAGCCGTGAATCTTTTGGGACGCCAAAGGGAAATCAAGGATCTGGAACAGACGATATCATCTAAAAAAGAGGAAATGGACCGCATTCAGAGTGAACTTGCCACTCTTCATGATTCTCGGGAGCAGATGAGGACGCAGCTCTCTGATTCCGGTGAAAATATCCATCAGCAGGAAATCCTGCTTGCCCGTGAGAATGACAGGTGTGAACATGCAAGAATCTCTCTTGAGGACCATCTGTCTCAGATTGATATGACAAGGGAAGCCATCATTCAGCTTCAGGATTCCATCGATTCTGTGGAGCAGCAGCTTGCCGAGACAGAAAAAGCCGGCAAAACAGAAGAAACGACACAGGAGGAAATGGAAGTCAAAACTCACGAGCTTGAAAAGGACCTGTCCGAAAAGCAGGCTACCCTTGACCAGACGAAAGAACAGAAACTTCAGCAGACACTCATGCTTTCCGATCTGAAATCTCAGTCCAAGCTGATTCATAATAATCTTTCCCATATTCTTGATGAAATTCACAGAATGGAAAAAGAAAATGAAGAACGGTTGGAACATCTGAGGCAGATTGATGCACAGATGACAGAGGATCAGAATGCTGAGAAAGAGTTAGAACAGATACAGGCTGCACAGACAGAAAAGCAGCATCAGCAGGAAGACATTGTAAAAGGAAAGGAAGATCAGAGAAGTAAAATTCAGGGATCTCTCAGAAGTCTTCTGTCAGAGATTGATCAGCTTCATGATCAGGAAAGTAACTGCCAGCAGCAGTTCCATCGTCTTGAAATATCAAAGAACCGTGCTGAGTCTGAACAGAAATCCCTTGAGGAAAAGATCTGGAGTTCCTATGAACTGACCTATGGAACCGCAGAACCTTTCCGGCAGAGTGAATCTTTTTCCGAGCCAGCCTATGAGAAGCGCTGTAAAGAGCTGAATAGTCAGATCAAATCTCTTGGCAATGTAAACGTATCGGCTGTCGATGCATATGAAGAGACGAAGGCTCGCTATGATGATCTTATGGCGCAGCAGAACGATCTGAAAAAAGCTGAGGAGGATCTGAGACAGCTGATTGATCAGCTGATTCAGGAAATGAAGACAACCTTTGTTCAGAATTTTTCCATTCTTCAGGGATATTTTACTGAAACCTTTGAACGACTCTTTGGTGGAGGACATGCAGAACTCTCTTTGACCGATCCGGAAGATCCGCTGAACTGTGGCATCGAAGTGAATGCACAGCCGCCAGGAAAAAAACTTCAGCTTCTTTCACTTCTTTCAGGCGGCGAGAGAGCGCTGACAGCCATTGCCATCCTGTTTGCTATGCTCAAACTGAAGCCCACACCTTTCTGCATTCTCGATGAGATTGAAGCAGCCCTGGATGATGCTAATATTGGTTATTATGCTGACTACCTGAAAGAATACAGCAAAGATACCCAATTTGTCGTCATAACCCACAGAAAGGGTACAATGGAACGCTGCAACTCACTGTTTGGTGTTGCTATGGAAGAACAGGGCGTCAGTAAAATGGTCTCGGTATCACTGCAGGATTACAGTGAGAATATGTGAAAAGCTTTTCTCTTTTTCCTCAGTCATTCCTCTCGGCACCTTATTTTACTACCTTTTCTTATCCACATCTGTGAATTCACAGCCTGTGATCATTGTGGATAATGTGCTAAGGTGATGATGACATCTCTTTATTCTTCCCATATGTTTTGTTTTTCATTATTCATGTTTATCTAGAATTATATTGAATTTATTTCACATGTATTTTAAAATTATTTTATTATGGTAATATCTTTAATTTATTTACATTTCCTCTTTGTGAATATTTCTTCATCACTGTGAAATAATACGTCATGTATTCACATGTTTTTCCTTCAGGAAAATCCTTGTATTTCTTCATTTTTCGTGTTTTTCACAGTTTGCACACTCCCTACTTCTTTTCCGTCTATCTTATATAAATATATCATGCTTATCCTCGTGCGCACCCTGTCCGGATCACGATCTGAAAATAGTAATTGTGAACCGGATAACCTATTCGTGATTCGGAGATGATACAATGTACTTTGTTGCAAATGTTCAAGACCTGAATGATTCACTCAATAATGTCACAAAAGCACTCGCTGCTCGTGCGACAAATCAGATTCAGGAAGGCGTACTGATTGAGACTATAGAAAATGGTGTCATTCTGACATGTACAGATGGGAAGCTTTCCATTCAGTCAACCATCGTGGCAAATGTTCAGGAGCATGGAAGTATTGTTTTGCCTGGTAAACTTCTTACTGAACTTGTTCGAAAACTGCCGCTGGGAAATGTGACGATGCAGACACAAAGCAATCGCCAGACATCCATCATATGCGGAAATTCCAGAAGTAATATTTCTGGTATGAATCCGATTGACTTCCCGGAGATGAATGAAATCATTCCTAATTTCTCTGTGAAGATTTCACAGGCAAAACTGAAACGCATGGTCAGTAAAGTGACATTTGCGATTGCTGTGGAGGATCCTAGACTTGTACTGACCGGATGTCTTCTGGAAGTAAGTGAAAATTACGTCAAAGTTGTCGCACTTGACGGATATCGTATGGCAATCCAGGAATTGGATCAGAAATTCCAGGTGCCGGAGAATTCAGTTTACAAGGCTGTCATTCCTGGGCGGGTCATGAATGAACTGAGCAAAATACTGACAGATGACGATGCTGAATGTGAACTGCTTTTCGATAAAAAGAATCTGAGAGTCATTTTTGGAAACAATGTGATGACCACAGTCCTGCTGGTCGGCGACTATGTAGATTATGTCAAAATCACTCCGAAGAATTTCAAATCTTCTGTGAAGGTCAACAAAGCAAATCTTCAGGAAGCTATTGACCGTGTAAGTCTTGTAGCAAGGGAGAGTAAATCTAATCTGATTACTTTCCAGATTTCCTCCAATGTAATGAATATCAGCGCGAATTCATCTCTTGGTGATATGAATGAGGATTTGAATATCTCATTGAATGGAGATCCCATCACGATTTCGTTTAATTATAAATATTTGAATGATGCTATAAGAAATATTGACGATGAAATAATTTTTATGAATTTCTCTTCAAACGTAAGTCCATGCGTCATTGTAAAGGAAGACAGAAAAGATTATCTCTATCTCATACTGCCTGTCAGGATTGCCTGATCACTGTAATGTGATATGCGGGTAGAAAAGAAATATGAAAATTGATCAGATCAATTTATATCATTTCCGAAATTACGAGTCTCTTCAGTTTTCTCCAGATGAAGGAGTTAATCTCCTGTATGGTTCTAATGGAAGTGGAAAAACGAATATCTTAGAAGCAATTCATTATTGTGCTTTGGGACGAAGTCACAGAACCAATTCAGATCGAGATGTCATTTTGCAGGATCAGGATACTGGTGCTTGTGGCGTAAAGGTCACAAAAGAACATGGACAGGTAGACATTGCGACTAAGTTTTATAAAAATGAGCATCAAAGTAAGCAATATTTTATTCAGAGGAAAAAGGTCAGTCGATCATCTGATCTGATGGGTAATCTGAATATAGTCATTTTTTCTCCTGAAGATCTGATGCTCATTCGAGAAGGTCCACAGCTTCGAAGAAGATATTTAGATATGATGATTTCACAGGTGAATTCGTCATACTATCTATCTCTTCAGAATTATCAGAAAGCACTGATGCAGAGAAATGCTCTTTTGAAAGAGAGTAAGAAGAACAATATTCAATTAAACGATTTATATGAATCATTTGAAAATCAGATTGCAATATCGTCTTCTATTATCATTCCAGAACGCCGAAAAATGATTCAAAGAATTCAGAATATTTCTAAAGATATATATATAAATATAAGCCGTACTAATTTTGAATGCTTTGATCTTTCATACTCATCTTGCTGTGACGCTGATAATGATCAAATTGAAAAAAAAATACAAAATCAGTTATATCAAGATCGAGAAATGGACATTATGAGAGGATTTACATCTCATGGCGTGCACAGGGAAGATATTCTGATTAGGTTAAATGGAAAAGACATGAAGCTCTTTGCATCTCAGGGACAGATGAGAACAGCTGCACTGAGTATGAAATTAGCTCAAATACAAATCTTTTATGATATTACGAAGGAATATCCTGTTTTGCTATTAGATGATGTCATGAGTGAACTCGATATGACACGTCGAACACAATTAATTGATTCTTTTAAGCATTTACAGACATTTATCACATGTACGGATGAAAGTGATTTTGATTCAGACATTAAAAGAGCTGTATTCCATGTAATAAAAAATGAACAACAACTTGGATATCTAGATATTCATGCAGAAATCAAGAAGAATGATAAAAGTGAGTATGTAGACGAACCAGATTTCTCCTGACAGAAAAATGTTTCACGTGAAACATTTTTCTGTTTCATCTATCTATATTTCATTCATGTCATAAGATTATTTTGAATATACATAAAAATCTTATAACCTTCATTCAGAGGTAGAATGAAAGGAATATCCGGTAGTGTAACAAAGAGTAAAAAACTCCAGACATTACAATATGATATCCTCGCAATCTATAAAGGAATATACAGATCTTATCAGAAATAAAAGATAAACTCCTTTCAATATTGAAGTAAAATTCATAACACGTAGATTTTATTCTGGAGTATCGACAAAAGGTAATATATGGTGTTATGAGGATTAAAAATGGAGATCACTAGAATATTTCAAAGTTGAATATGTAAAATGATGGAATAATGGTTTATCCGGGATTATGTGCACATAAAGATGAAGATAAATCCGAGCAAAAGTGTATCTACGAATTTGTACCGTATAATAAATATTCTGATATTATTCTATGGCTCTTGTGTCTAAACTGTGGGTAAAATGATTAGATCATTGCAGCCGAATCTCGCTCCGCGGCGTTTTTTCCCAAGCGCTACACTTTTGACATCGAGAGATCTTCTGCTATAGCTGTATGATGGCTTTCTTCTTGCTGCAAACACTTGACAGCTCCTATGCGGATCATGGGATGATCTTTATCGACTACACCATACGAAAACCCATAAAGAAAATAAGGTGTGGTCGAACGGCTGATGATATGATCCGTATGTAATCCGTCAAGTGCCTGCTTTGGCGTCATTACCTGAAGAAGATAGCCGGCCTCCCACAACCTCCGAAGCTGCCCTTGGCGTGTTTGAGTGCATTTATCCATTCCGCCTTCTAGGGCCCTAATCCCCATAAGACTTGAGCATAAACGCTTGTTGCTCTTTGGCTGGTTCGTGGTGTGTTACGTCACATATAATCTTATGCACATTGTATTTTTTATTGACATAGCTCTGAGGTTTACCCACAGTTTTGGCAGAAGACCCTATTCTATAGGATGCAAGATGTATAGGATAAGTTACGAAGGAATTTCTTGGCACGCGGTAACTAATAGAAGCACAATCAATGATTTACGAGGATATGATTTAGAAGTACATTCTGAAGATCAAAGGAAAAAAGTCTCCTTGAATAGGTGGATAGAAGTCAAGAATCGGGTGAAACAAGCATTGAGATAAAAAAGTATGCGGAGGAGTTTATTGAAAGTAAAGGTGAGGCTGATGGTGATAACAAAAATGTTTCACGTGAAACATTTTAACCACAGACTCCCTAAATAATTAGGTAATAGTTCGATTCACCTTTGCGTCAATATGTGTGACTGATAAGTTTTGAAATATCCCCGGGCATATTCACACCCATTTCGGTCATCATATCTGAATTCTTCTTCGTTGTTACAGCGATATACCATTTCTTGTCTTTATGTTGTGATAGCTTCAATCTTCCTGCTTTTGCCAAGCATTCCTTGATGGACATATGCTTTACGTAATCTGAGCACGTACGCATCTTTGCTACAAATGCAGATTTGACTTGTCCAAATGTAGTAGTCAAGAAGGATAATCCCTGCATTGCGGCATAATCCTGTTCATGCAAACCGCAGAAATGAATCGTATTCTCTACAAAGTTGTAATGAGTTTCGATTCCCCATCGCTTTTTGTATCCACAATAGGTCTTTTTTGCGACATCCTCTGCTTTGACATAGTTTGTTCTGAGAATAATAATCCCGAATTTAGGGCCGAGTTCTTCCAATTTCTCGAGAGTATGATTGGAATCCATCCCGAGCTGTGAGCGGAATTCTGCAACCATCTTGTCGTGCATATCTGAATCACGGTACATAATGACTAGATCGTTTGGATACTGCGAGCGTCTGAATGGCCGTCCTTGGCGCCTTTTTGGTTTCTGATCAGTACCTTCGCATTTGGCTACCTCTTCCTGGTACTGTCTTTCTGCTTCTTCATCCAGAACTTTCTGATGCAGATCCTCCAGTTCCTTTACGGTTGATATGCGATAAAGAATTACGTCTTTTTGGACGACTCCATTTTCATCTTCCTTCTCGTAAGTAAAGCTGCTTGTAAATGTAAGATTGCGATAGAATTCCTTACTGATCACCGTGTTTTCTGGCACAGGAATAATGAAATGCTTCTCGTTCGCTCTGTACAGTCCAATATCCTCTTCAGAATAGAAACCCATATCAATAAGAAAGCATGTCTTTTGGGGAAAGTCATATGTTGTAAGCAAATCCTTGACGGAGGATTTATCAGGTAAGCCACCCTCATATGTCTTGGATGCCAGTAAACAGCAATTTTCTAAATCATAAGCCTGAAGAAGGTTCACCTGTGTATAGTGAAAAAATGATCCCTACAAATATTCGAATAATATAAAATGTTTCACGTGAAACATAACAAAATGAGGAAAAAAACATGATATCGATGAATAAGGTTAAAATAAAGTACTATCATCATAGTGGATTTTCTTGTTCAGTAAATGATGAAATCCTACTCGTATTTGATTATTGGTTAGGACAATATCAAGAACTTGATAGTAATATACGAATTACAGAAGAATATTTATCTCAATATCAACAAGTATATGTGTTTGTTTCACATAGTCATCCGGATCATTATGACGAAATAATATATACATGGAGACATCCCAAAATACATTATATTATTTCATCAGATATACAGAATCCATTAATTGGACGTAAGATTAATCCTGATCAATTTATACGGTTGGATGATGAAATAACAGTAAATACATATGAATCAACTGACTTAGGTGTAGCATATAGTGTAACAATAAAAGGAATTCATATATTTCATGCTGGTGATTTAAATATGTGGCATTGGAGAGAAGAATCTTCACCGACAGAAATACAAGAAGCAGAAAATGAATTTAAAAGGATATGTAATAAAATTAAAGAACCAATAGATATAGCCTTTTTCCCTGTAGATCCAAGACAAGGTCAGTTATTTGAAGCGGGTGCAAACTATTTTCAAATGAATATAAAGCCAAAAGTGATGATTCCAATGCATTTTTGGAATAAGAAAGAAATGATCATAGATTACGCAAAAAAGAATAGAAATAGAATAACAGAGATAATACCAATGGTGAATAGTGGAGAAACAATCATGATCTGTATATATCAAGATGGATATATGCTCATAGAAAAAGATAATCAGGATGAAAAACAAAATATACGTAATAAGATGAATGATCCGTTCAACAACACAGATCAACCAGTAAATCTCGATAGATTATAAGATATGTGGAAAACGTTGTGAAAAATGTGAAAAACATAGATATGCAAGATGATATTCAAATGCATAAAATGAATTTAACTAAATGAATATCATTAATTGCGGAAAGCGTTACAACTCATTATAAAGTGAGGTTAACAACCTATCCATCTTGAAAAATGTGGAATAAAGTCAATAAAATAGACGTAAATAATAAATCGTATACGATGTAAAGTAATCGATTAGGATGTATCATAAGAACGCCGTGAACATTTCTGAGAATATTGAATAAGGTAATGTAATAATAATATTGCATAAATAATTCAAATAATTTATAATTACAATAAAATATAAATACAAAAGTGAACATAAAAAAGTAATGAGTGACTATTGCAAAATACAATATGATTCAGTAAAATACCCAAGACGGTACATTCTTATGGAAAGTGCCGAAAAGAAGGAGGTCATTCCAATGGCTGTTAAAGTTGCTATCAATGGCTTTGGCCGTATCGGTCGTCTGGCTTTCCGTCAGATGTTCGGTGCAGAAGGCTATGAAATCGTAGCCATCAACGATCTGACGAGCCCGAAGATGCTTGCTCATCTGCTGAAGTATGACACTGCACAGAAGGGTTATTGTGGTGTGATCGGTGAGAATAAGCACACCGTATCCTCAAAAGAGCCCGAGTTCGAAGAAGATGGAAAGACCGTGAAGGTTCCTGGTTCCATCACCGTCGACGGAAAAGAGATCACCATCTACGCTGAGCCCAAGGCTGCGAACCTGCCTTGGAAAGCACTGGATGTTGATGTTGTCCTGGAGTGCACTGGCTTCTATACCAGCAAGGCAAAGAGCCAGGCTCATATTGATGCTGGCGCCAAGAAGGTTGTCATTTCTGCACCTGCCGGCAACGACCTGCCCACTGTTGTTTACAATGTGAACAACAATATCCTGAAGGCAGATGACACCATCATTTCTGCCGCTTCTTGCACCACCAACTGCCTGGCTCCCATGGCTAAGGCTCTGAATGATGCATTCCCGATCGTAAGTGGCATCATGACAACTGTTCATGCATATACTGGCGATCAGATGATCCTGGATGGCCCCCATCGTAAGGGTGATCTCCAGCGTGCTCGCGCAGGCGCAGCCAACATCGTGCCCAACAGCACTGGTGCTGCAAAGGCAATCGGTCTTGTCATTCCTGAACTTAATGGCAAGCTGATCGGTTCTGCACAGCGTGTGCCCGTTCCCACCGGATCTACCACTATTCTTGTGGCTGTTGTGAAGGGCAAGGATGTCACCAAGGAAGCTATCAATGATGCAATGAAGGCTCAGTCTTCTGAATCCTTCGGTTACACCACTGAAAAGCTGGTTTCCTCCGATATCATCGGTATGACCTATGGTTCTCTGTTTGATGCAAATCAGACCATGGTTACCAAGATCGATGATGACACCTATCAGGTGCAGGTTGTGTCTTGGTATGACAACGAGAACAGCTATACCAGCCAGATGGTTCGTACCATCAAGTACTTCGCTGAACTGAAGTAATGAATAGAAGATGATCCAAATCCGATTTTGGATTGATATCTTCTGAATCTATATACCTCCACTCTTGTTATGAGAGTGGAGGTATTATTAATAATTAGTAATAAATAGTAATTTATATTAAAACAAAATAATGAAAAACTGAAAAAAAGCTCTTGCATAAAATACAATTTTCACTATAATCAATCCTCGGCACATCCTTGCGCTGCAAAACAGCAGCGCCGATAAGTCCGTGAGGAGGTGAAAGAAATGAATAGGTACGAGTTGACCTATATCATCGACACCGCAGTGGAAGATACTGCTCGCAAGGATCTGGTGGAAAGAATTTCCAATCTGATCACTGTGAATGGTGGCGAAGTGGAAAAGGTCGATGAGACATGGGGAAAGCGTCGTCTGGCGTATGCTATCAACTACAAGACTGAAGGTTGGTACGTACTGGTGACGTTCAAGGCTCCTGAAGAACTGCCCCGTGAGCTTCAGCGTAACCTGCGCAATATCGAGCATGTTATCCGCTACTTGGTAGTCAAGCTCGAAGAAAAGCGCAGCAATGTGAAGCCCCGTGCGGTCCGTCCCCAGGTCGTAGCAGAAGAGGAACCCAAAGCAGAAGAATCTGCTGAGGTAAAGCCTGCTGAAGCTGCCGACACTGATGCTGTGTAAGGATCAGAAAAGGGACTGCAAATTTTGAAAGGAGGAGCAACGTCATGTCTGAGGAACGTGTTGAGAAGAGACCGCGTCCGCGTGGTGGTCGTCGTCCCCATCGCAAGGTCTGCAGCTTTTGCGTAGACAAGATCGAGTATATCGATTACAAGGACATCAACCATCTTCGCCGTTATGTAAACGAGCGTGGCAAGATTCTTCCTCGCCGTATGACTGGTAACTGTGCCAAGCATCAGCGTCAGCTGAGCGAGGCCATCAAGCGTGCTCGTGCCATCGCGCTGATGCCCTATACGGTTGAGTAAGAAGTCTATCTCTGGAAGATGACTTAAAAACGCCTTACAAATGTAAGGCGTTTTTTATATTCAAAATAGTATAAAAAATATTAGTTAAATATAAATCATTATATGTAATTCAGATTTTCTTAAATAGAACGATGGTTTCGACATCACTTGTCCAAGCAAACATATCAACACAGGTTATATGACATAATTTGTATCCCTGCTGAATAATTAATGCGGCATCGCGAGCAAGTGTGGCAGGATTACAGGAAACATAGATCAGTCTATCAGCAGCAGTAGAACAAATTGATTGAATCACAATAGGGTCGAGGCCTTTTCTCGGAGGATCAACAACAATGACAGAAATATCTTTGTGCTGGTGAACGAAAGAAGGAAGAACATCTTCAGCAGCACCCTGATAAAAAATAACAGAGTCAATACCATTTTTGATAGCGTTTAAGCGCGCATTTTCGATTGCTTGAGGAACAATTTCGATCCCATAAACATGTTGACAATATTGAGACATGGTCAGAGAGATAGTGCCGACACCACAATATACATCCAGAGCAATATCATTCTCAGATAAGTCCGCATATTGAATGATCTTCTGATACAGCTTTTCGGTCTGAATAGTATTTACCTGAAAAAAAGAAGCAGAAGAAATATGAAATTTCAGAGATCCTAATTGCATGGCAATCGTTCCAGATCCATAGACTGTTCGATACGATCGACCGAGTATAACATTAGTAGGAGAATTATTAATATTGATAACAAGACTTGTAACAGACAAGGCTTTGAGTTTACGAATCAGATCATCTGCAGCAGGAAGGGAGTCAGACGTACAGACAAGCGTTACCAATGATTCCCCAAGAGTATTTGTCCGAATAACGATATGTCGTAAAAAACCTGAGCCATCAGATTCTTGATAAGGATCAATATGATAAGATGTAATCCATCTTCGTATTGTTTCAATAATCTTTTCAGAAGGATCGCTGGCGTTCACGCAGTGATCTGTTGGTATAATTCTGTGGCTGCGCTCTGCATAAAAACCAATAAGGGGCTGATCTGAAGTTCCAGATACAGGAAAAGATGATTTATTTCTATAATGAAAAGGAGAATCCATGCCAATAATATCTGGTAATTCAATAGGAATATGACCGATAGAGGAAAAGCAATGTTGAACCTGCTGCTGCTTATAGGTAAGAGTGTCGCGATACTGAATATGTCGACATGAGCAACCGCCACATTGAGGATAGTGTAAGCAATTGGTCGTCTGGCGACAGGGAGATGTATTTGTAAGTTCAAGAAGCTTTCCGTAGCAGTAATGTTTTTGAACCTTTATGATTCTTACATTTCCTGTCTCTCCTGGTAGCATCCCTGGAACAAAAACTACCTGTCCTTCATGGCGACAGACACCTTCCATATTTGCACCAATGGAAGCACATTCCATATGGATAATACTGTTCTTTATCATATCCAAATCCTTCACAAACAGAACTTCTGAAACTGAAACCAAAAGGATTGTAACAGACTGAAACAAAAATACAAGAATTTGTGTGTTCGTGCTATAAGGGGATGATTATGAAGGTTACTGTTCACGGCTCTACCAGGCACCATTTTGAAAAAATGGCACTCTAAAAGGAGGCCGTCCATATAGCAAACAGGCCCCTATGCCGTTTCTGACGCAAGTGTCAGCCCTGTCTCGTAGCAGAGTGTCTGGCACCTCCATATTCGCACTCGGAGGGTTCCACTTGCTTTGTGCTCTTGGGAACCCTCCTATTCAGTTGTCCCGCATCATGTGTCCTTACATCCCAGTAGCTGTGGTACCTGCTGCTGCACCATCAGCACACTCCTGTAACTGGGGGTTTCTTTGTGCCGGACACATGTGGCTTTTCCTTTGCAAAGTATTCCTTGGATTTCTCGAACAGATTTTCACCCCGCTTTATATCTGTCTCCAGTATGGTCAGGCAATCACACAAATTGATGTGCGCCTCACGACTCCTATACCCCATTGATGCGATAGAAGCTCTTTTGTACTCTCTCGCACACCGCTCCGC
>JAFUBA010000107.1 GCA_017460395.1 Clostridia bacterium
AATGCAGAGTATGATGGAGTGCTGCTGCCAGTCACATTTCCGGGGACTTTGAAACAGCCCTGATTCCCTGCTGAAAATGAATACAAGACAAGAGCAAATTCCCCCGTAACTCAAATGCGAATCGAGTTACGGGGGAATTTGCTTACGGGTTTTGTCCTTAACTCAACAATCTGATGCGGTTACAGAGAAATCTGTGTTCCTGCTGATCCCCACACTCTCTCGGGCTAAACGCGTTCTGTATCATTTTCATGTGCCTGATTCCAGGTGGTGACTCTGCTTCTCTGAGGTATTCCTATTCTGTCTGTACAGCCATTGGTTATCACTGGGATAACCGGGAACTGAATCGCCGGGAAGAATGCATGGTTTAAGCATACACATTCTACTGTATGTTTTCAGGTAAAGAAACATATTTGGCATAATCTTCAATCACAGGTCTGCTGATCAGGAAAGAGCCTTTGAACGTTCATCTCCATCAATCAAATTCCTGGACTGCCAGATGCGCATAGTGCCCCAGCCGATCCAGACGGCGGGCGAGATCTGCTGCAGACAGGCTGTTTTCGTTTTCAAGCCAGTTCAGGATCAATCGCATGGAGCCGGCAAAAACGTAATCGTAGACATAATTCAGATGCTCTCTTTTGTATTGGGGAAAATCCTTCACCCAATCGTCAACCATGGAGGGGCGCATCATTTCCTGAATCCGCATCAGGAACCGCGGGTTCCCGTTTTTCCCCATGATGATCAGGCATAATTCCTGATTCTCCATGATGCACCGAAATACATCCGCCAGATGTCCGCCCTCATAGTTCTTTTCCATGTAGGAAGAGAAATGGGCCAGGTTTTCATCGATAAACTGCTGCTCAATTTCCATCAGCAGGTCATTGGGCGTGGCATAATGCAGATAAAAGGTGCCCCGGTTGACCTGCGCCTCATCGCAGATCTCCTTGATGGTGACCTGATCGATTCGCTTGTTTTTCAGCACCTTCAGAAGTGCCTGCTGCAAAACCATTTTCGTAAAGCGCACACGATTGTCTGTAAAGGCCATTTTTGTACCTCTCAATCAACATTTTTCGGAAAAGTGTTCATCAAATGTCACGGCTCGAAAGGTTGTCTATTGATGGAATGAACACGCCGTCATTATAATTCTCTATGAAAATAAATCAACACCATGTTGACGAAATAAGAACGTGATTTTACAAAGCGACGGATATTCCGGTGGACAGAACGATGGAGGTGCAGGAATGTCGGTACAGAAGCACATCAATCTGAAGCGTGCAAAAGCAGAGGGTGTGAAGATTGAAAAAGTTCCACAGGGATATGAGCTCACGATCCCAGCGGTGGGCGGAAAGCTGATTTTCTCCGGCCTGCCCGGTTTTCTGGGCGGCGTACGGTGGAAGGGTATGACCCACCTGGTGATGGATGTTACCGCAAAGGATACCATGGATCAGACATTTACGCTTGTGTTCGTCACGCCGGCCGCGGAAAAGGGCGATATGTGCATCATCAACGCCGGTGTTCTTCCGCAAATTCGGACAACCTGGCCGGTTGCACTGTCGCTTTTGGACAGTCAGACCATGTTTATCCCACGCACCCCCGGTCGGCTGAAGGAGATTATTCTTGGCAGGGGAATCAGCCTGAAAAAAGCGGTGGCGATGGTTCTGACCTTTAAGAAGACGAACTATGAACAGCATATCCTGATTCACGATTTCTACTTGACAGATGAACTGCCGGATACCGCTGTGCGGGATGTAAAACCGATTGTCGATGATCTGGGTCAGTATATGCATAAGGACTGGAGCGGAAAAACTGTTTCCCTGGATGATATGCGGCAGGCTCTTCTCCGGGAGCGGGAAGCATTCCAGCCCGGCGCAACTTTCTCCAATCGAAGCCGTTTTGGCGGCGATCTGTCGCACAGATATGACGCGACCGGATTTTTCCATACGCATTACGATGGAAAAAGATGGTCTCTTGTGGACCCGGATGGATATCGCTTTGTTTCCACCGGCCTGGATTGCTGCATTCCGGGTGACTCAGGCTATATCGATGGGATCGAAGGACTGCTGAGTGAGAAAGTCAGTCCCGAGGAGTACCCCGATGCCTTTGAGCTGACGGAGCACACCGGCCGCTTCTCCGGACAGTACCTGAATCACAGCATCCTGAACCTGAACAAGGTGTTTGGCGCCGATTGGAAGCAGGCGTGGATGGAGCTGACCCGGAGCCGCCTGATCCGATGGGGGTTCAACACCATTGGAAACTGGAGCGATAAGGAATTCATCCGATACGCCAAGCTGCCGTATGTATGGCCTATGGAGGATTTCCCGACCACGGAGGTCAAGATCTTCCGGGATTTTCCGGATGTATTCAGCGAGGAATATGCCCAGAATGCGGAAAGGTACAGTTCCCAGCTGCAGGAGTTTGTCGGGGACGAATACATGATCGGCTATTTCCTGCGCAACGAACCGGAGTGGGCCTTCGTGCAGGGACTGATGATTGCGGACAAGGTATTGGAAAACCCCGCAGATACCTGCTGCAAGGAAGAAATGATTCGGTATCTGGAGAAAAAATACGGAAATATCAAGGCACTCAATGCCGCCTGGAAACGCAGATATAAGCGCTTTGAGGATCTGCAGGCGCCCCAGAAGCCGATCAGCACCTTCAGTGAGGCAGCCATGGCGGACGCCAAGGCCTTCAGCGAGATCATGATCCGGAAATACGTCACCGTGCCCAGCCAGGCCTGCCGCAGGGTAGATCCTGATCACATGAACCTGGGAATGCGCTACGCCATGCTGCTGGATCCTATTCTGCTGTCCGGGCATGAAAACTTTGATGTGTTCTCCATCAACGGCTACGATGCGGACTGCTATCCCAACATTCAGAAGGCGGGCGAATTGAGCGGCAAGCCCGTGATGATCGGCGAGTTCCATTTCGGGGCGCCGGATGCCGGGATGCTGGCGGCTGCCATCTGCTCGGTTGCCACACAGGAGGACCGCGGCGCGGCCTATCGGGTGTACTATGAAGGCGCCATGAACAGCCCATATTTTGTGGGGGCGCATTACTTCTCCCTGAATGACCAGCCGGTGCTGGGACGATTCGATGGAGAAAACTGCCAGATCGGCGCAGTGGATGTGTGCCACAAACCCTATGAGGTCTTCCTGAAGGAGGCTGCCAGGGTCAACGATGAAATATACAGTCTGGCTGACGGACAGAGAACCGATCCGCAGCCAACGGTCAACCGTGTCCCCCGGATGATGGGCTTCTGATGGTGCACCGAGGAACAGGAAAACAAGGACAAGATCAAATAGGAAAAGGTCAAAAAGGAGAGGGCGAAACATGAAAGGCGTTATGCGGCAGATGATTATGGCGGGTCCCCGGAAGAGTCGGATTATCGAGGTTCCGATCCCTGAGTACAACGACAACGAGATGCTGGTCAAGGTGACCCTGACAGGGATGTGCCATTCCGAACTCTATCCGTGGATGGTGGCCAGGGAAGGAGACATTCTCGGGCATGAATCCATTGGTGTCGTCGCTGAAATGGGCAAAAATGTCAAAGGCTTTCAAGTGGGAGACAGGGTGACCGGGCTTGGCGGCGGTGCGTACAAGGAATACATTGTGGTAAGTCCGGAAAAGATGGCGCATGTTCCGGATGGTCTGAAGGATGAGGATGCCATTTCCGAACCTCTGGCATGCCTGCTTTCCGCAGCGATGAAGCTGCCTGTAGAGACGCTGGGAGACACGGTGGCTGTCGTTGGCTGCGGGTACATGGGACTTGGAACCATATCGCTGTTCAAGGCCATGGGCTATGGCAGGATTATCGCAATTGACCTCCTCCCGGAGCGTCTTGCCCTGGCGAGGAACTTCGGAGCGACCGAAACCTATCTGCCGGAGGAAATTCCCGAAGACTATATCTCCAATTTTGAAACCATCGGCAAAGCGGACCTGACCCGGAGCGGCGACAACGCCAATGTTTTCTACCCCGGCATCCCCACGGTCATGGAGTTTACCGGAACAGAAAGCGGCCTGCAGCTGGCGGGAGCACTGGTAAAGGCCCACGGCCGGCTTGGCATTGGCGGCTACCACAATGACGGCCCCCGCTCCATCGACTACAAGCTGTGGAACTTCAAGGCGATCACCACGATCAACTGTCATGAGCGCCGGATCGAATATGAGTCGATGCTTTGCAAGCGATGCATGGAACTGCTGGAAAAAGGCATCTGGAAATTTACCGGGGTCACAAAAGTCTATGATACGGAGGAGTTTGACCGGGTAAGCGAGATGATGGAGCACCACAGCGACGGATTCATCAAGGCTGCGTTCCGTCCTTAACGAGAAAGTGGAGGAGGCAAGGCAGATCTCCCTGAAGGAAGGTAAAGCAGGATGCGTATTTTTGCAGGATACCAACGGGGTGTAAACCTGGGCGGCTGGCTGAGCCAGTGTGAATCCATGGAGGAAGCGCATTTTGACAGCTTCATCCGGAAGGAAGACATTGCCCGGATCGCAGGCTGGGGATTGGATCATGTGCGTCTGCCCATTGACTGTGATGTGGTGTTTGCATCTGAGCAGGGTACGCCCCATGCGCGGATGCGATATGTGGACGACTGCATCACCTGGTGCGGGCAATATGGGCTGAAGGTGGTCCTGGATCTGCACAAAACTTTCGGCTATATGTTCGACCGGGCGGTGGTGCCCGATCCGGACGCCTTCTTCCGGGAAGAAGCTTTACAGGATGCTTTTCTCCATCTGTGGAGGACGCTGGCCCTGCGATATGGAAGCCTGCCCAACCGGGTGGCCTTTGAATTGCTCAACGAGGTGACCAACCCCGCGCAGGCGAAGAACTGGAACAGGATCGCCGCGCGTGCGATCGCTGAGATTCGGAAAATTGCCCCGGATACTTACATTCTGGTCGGCGGGGTGAATCACAACAGCGTGACGCGTGTCCCCCTGCTGGATCCGCCCGCGGATGACAGAATTGTGTATAACTTCCATTGCTATGAGCCGCTGGTGTTTACGCACCAGACGGCGGGATGGGTGGATGGGATGCCTGCGGATTTTTCCATCGCTTATCCGAACACTATGGGCGCATACAGGCAGGCGGCAGATCGCCTGGGAATCTGGCAGGCGGATGATGTATCACCTGAGGATGAGAGCCTGATGAGCCCTCAGTATTTTGAAAGTCTGTTCCGGGAAGCCATAGCGTACGCGGAACGGATGAATGTGCCGCTGTACTGCGGTGAATATGGCGTCATCAATCGGGTTCCACCGGAGGAAACTGTCCGCTGGTATCAGGACATTCATGAGGCGTTTGTCAGGCATGGCATCGGCAGGGCAGCCTGGAGCTATAAGCGCATGAACTTTGGCCTGGCAGATGCGCAATATGATGATGTGCGGAAAGAACTGCTGGAATATCTCTGATGAATGAATCAGAAAAGACCATCTGTTTACTTGCAGGATCATCCTGCAGGGATCAACAAAAGGAGGACCAATCCATGTCCGTTCTCAGTAAATCCAGGCTCTTTGGATCGGAAAGATTCGATCCATACGTCAAGTCCGCCAACACCACCTCCTCGGAGCGTTGGCTGGGTTATTTCTTCGGCCCCATGGGTGCGGCCATCCTGAATACCACACTGATCAGCTATCTGAACGTGTTCTACACGGACGTGCTGAACCTGACGAATTCCTTTGCCTGGGCAGCAGCGTTCATGACACTGTTCCCCATTCTCTCCAAGGTCATCGACGCCATTACCAACATCATCATGGGCCAGATCATCGAAAAGACCAGGACCCGGCAGGGCAAGGCACGGCCCTGGATCTTCCTCTCTGCGCCGCTGATGAGCATTGCCACAATCCTTCTGTTCCTGATCCCCCGGGAACACAGCGTGCTTCAGTTTGTGCTGGTGGCATTGACCTACAATATATTCTTCTCTCTGGCCTACACGATGTACAACATGAGCCACACCTTGATGGTGCCGCTGTCCACCAGCAATGTCAGGCAGCGTGACGCCCTGAGCCTTTTCACCAATATGGGCGTGAACATGATCCCGGGTGTGATCGTATCCCTGCTGTTTCCCATGGTGCTGATGCCGGTACTGGGCTATGACTATGACAAGTGGCTCACGGCCATGATCATCATTGCTGCCATTGCGCTCCCTTTTACTGTGCTGGAGTATTTCTTCACAAAGGAGAGAGTCACGGAGGCGGCTGCCTCCGCCGGCGAACTGAAAACCATCTCCTTCCGGGAACAGCTGAAAATCTGCTTCGGCTCCAGATACTGGGTGCTGATGATTCTGTTCATGTTCCTGTACAATATGATGGCCAATATGATGACCATTTCCCTGCCGTATTTCTGCAACTGGGTGCTGGGCACCTATAACGATGGCATCACCCAGACGATGCTCTCTGCGGTGGGCAAAGCGCCCCTGGGTTTCGGTGTATTCCTGCTCTGGCCGCTGGTGAAGAAGTTCGGCAAGCGGAAGGTGATGATCGTTGGCTTCCTGATTGCGGCCGCAGCGGAGGCCATCTGCTGGATCGGTTCTCACAGCCTGTCCATGATGCTGGCGGGGTCCTTCCTGTACGCCATTGGCTTCCTGCCCAGTTATGTGTACAGCGCGTTGATGGCCGATACGCTGGACTATATCGAATACAAGGACAAGGTCCGCGTGGATGGCCTGACAGCATCGATCTTTACCATCATCGGCACGGTCACGGTGGGCATTGGCCAGGGCATCTTTAACTTTGGTCTTTCCTCCTCCGGCTATGAGGCACCGCGCCTGATCGAGGAGGGTGTGTATAACGTGCAGAATGCCGCCACCCAGAATTTCATTTCTCTGGCGTATATCGGCATTCCCATGATCGCCCTGGTTCTGATGGCGGTGATTATGATCTTTCTGAAGGTGGAAAACCTGCTGCCTGAAATCCATGAAGAACTGACTGCCAGGCGCAAGGCTGAATGTGAAGCCCGCGGTGAAGTGTATGTTTCTCCCGAAGAAAGGGCTGCACAGGAGCAGGCGGAGCAGGACCGTATTGCCGAAGAAAAACGCATTGAGGAATTGAAAGCCCTGTGTCAGACAAAAGGTCTGAACTTTGCGGAGGAAGAAGCAAAATATCAGGCGAAGCTGAAAGAAAAGCAGGAGAAAGCGGCGAAAAAGAACAGGAAGTAACAATGTGCAGACAGAGGCGGTGGGCCAGGCCGCCGCCTCTTTTTCTCTGAAGACAAGAAACAGGAGGAAGCGGCATGGGCAATCCCAAGGGTGATTCGATTCAGATCGCACGGTCCTATCTGGATTCTCTGGTGGTGGAAGGAAGGATCATAGGTGCGATGCACCCTGACACAAAAACCACTCTTCTGGGGCAGGAGGTTTCAACGCCGATCATGACGGCCGCGCTCAGCCATCTGAAGCGAGGCATGGCGGATTTTGCCAAGGGTGCCAGGGACGCGGGGGCACTTTGCCAGATCGGCATGGGCGATAACCAGCAGCTGGGCGAAGCGTTGGCGACCGGGGCCGGGGTTGTCAAGATCATCAAGCCCTATGCGGACCGGGAGGAAATATTCTCTCGATTGCGTTTTGCGGAAGAAAACGGCGCAGTGGCTGTGGGCATGGATGTGGAGCATGCCGTCAATGTGGAGGATGACGCGGATTCCCTGGTGGCGGGTTATCAGATGAAGCTGCCCACCCTGGAGGAACTGAAAAACTATGCTGCCGCCACCAGGCTTCCTTTCCTGATCAAAGGAGCAATGAGCGTGCAGGATGCCGTCCGGGCGAGAGAGATCGGCTGCGCCGGCGTCATCTTGGGGCATCACAATGGATTGCTGAGATGGGCTGTGCCCAATGTTTCGCTGCTCAAAGACATTCGCAGGGCAGTGGGACAGGATTTTGTCCTGATTATTGACGGCGGGATCGCCGATGGCTTCGATGCTTTTAAGGCCTTGGCGCTGGGCGCAGATGCCGTCAGCATCGGAAGAGCGCTCATGCAGCCCTACGATGAAAAAGGTGCGGCGGGTGTGACCGAAGTGTTGAATGCCATGACGAATCAGCTGAAAGCCATGATGCTGCGCACAGGCTCTTTGGACGTGCGGCATATCGACCCCAGCGTGATCCATGAAGCACCATGGCTGCGCTGAACATACGGAGGCTGGAAAATGCAAAACGGTTTTTCCCCGCTGTTCCAGAACGATTCGCTGGATGGCTGGCATATTGTTCCGCGCGGGATCCGAATGTTGGAGAAGGGTTCCTCCGCATATCGGGCAGCCTGGGCGCATAAAGGGCTGTGGCATGTGAAGGATGGCATTGTGGAAGGACGTCAGGAGCCGCCCGGCTGCGGATTCGGGTCTTACCTTGTCAGTGAAAAAGTCTTTGGCGATTTTGAACTGATCTATGAGGCCCGGCCCGACTGGCCCGCGGACACCGGCGTATATCTTCGCTCTTCCGAGGACGGATTTCAGGGATATCAGGTATTGCTGGATTATCGTCCCTCCGGCAATATTGGCGGTTTCTACGGCAATATGCTGGGCGGCTTTCATGCCATCAGCTTTACACTCAGCGGGGAACAAGACGAAGACGGCCAGCTGATCCGCCTGAAAAAGGAAAATCCCGCCGAAAGCAGAGAACCTATGACACCGGAGAAAGTGTCTTTGCTTCAATACGGCATCAGCGGGGAGGACTTTTTGCAAATCTGGAGGCTCAACGACTGGAATGAGTTTCGCATTGTGATGAGAGGCCTGATCCCAACGATCACCACCTATATCAATGGCACAAAGGCAGCTGAGATTGATCTTGAGAAGGTGGAAGAGAAGCACTTTGACCGCCATGCTGCAATCGCCGTGAAGGGGATTGGGCATATTGCTCTTGAGGTGCATGACAATGACCCGGCACTGGGAAAAGACCGTTGGGGGAAAGACGCAGCCTGCCGCTGGAGAAATGTCCGAATCCGTGAGATATAGATGGCCGAAAGTAAGGAGACAGGATGGACGAATTCAGGACGCAGACCAGGCCATTTCACTGGTGCTTTATCGGAACCGGGAAACTGGCACATCAGGTGGCGGAGGAATGATTCAGATCCTCTCGGCATCAGATCGTATCCACGTATTCCCGCAGGATGGAAAGCACACAGGAGTTTACAGAGAAATTTGGCGGCGCAGCCGCATCCACGTCCTGTGCGAAAAGCCCTTTACCACAGATGCAAAGCAGGCAAAGGAACTGTTCTCTCTGGCAGAGGAGAAAGGCGTCTATTTTGCGGAAGCCATGTGGACATGGTTTTCTCCTGTCGCCCATCAGGTAAAGAAATGGCTGCAAGACGATGAGTTTGGAGAAATCCGGCGCATCAAGGCGAATGATCACATGGACGTGCGCAGATACGCTGCCCGCCTGACCGATCCCAACCGCGCAGGCGGGGCGCTGCTGGATATTGGCGTTTATCCGATCACCTACAGGCCACGACAGATGTCATGGAAATCATGGATGAATGCCGCAGGCAAATGGGACTTGTGTACCCTTTGAAGAATCACGGGAGGAAAGCTATGAGAATCGGAATCGGTGCTGTATTGCCCCATCGCTCTCCGGAGGAATGGGCGGATGAGGTTGTGGAAATGGGGTTTCGGGCGGCTGCTTTTCCGGGAAATTACAGGCAGCCGGACTCTCTCATTGACGCTTATGTGAAGGCGGCAAAGGAACGGGACATTCTGATTGCCGAGGTGGGTGTATGGGACAATCCATTCTCCACGGACGAGCAGGTCGCAAAACGGGCAAGGGAGGCCTGCGTTCAGCAGTTCCGTCTGGCAGATGCCATTGGTGCGCGCTGCTGCGTGAACATTTCCGGCGCATTTGGCCCCAAGTGGGATTTCTGCTATCGGGAGAACTATACGCAGGAGGCCTATGAGAAAAATGTGGCGTTTATCCTCTCTCTCTTGGATACGGTCAAGCCGCAGCGCACCTGCTACACGCTGGAATCCATGCAGTGGATGCTGCCCTCCTCTCCTGAGGAAACGCTCAAAATCATTCAGGACATTGGCAGCCCTCATTTCAAAGCCCATGTCGATATCTGCAACATGGTCAACGATCCATATAAGTTTACCCATGCCGATGAATTGATTGACCGCACCTTCTCTTTGCTGGGCAATCAGATCGTGAGCTGCCACCTGAAAGATATCGCCATGGAAGAAAAGTCAACGGTTCATATCATGGAGGTGCTTCCGGGCCTGGGACAAATGGATCTGCCCCGCTATCTGCAGCGGATTTCCGAACTGGATGATCCGGAAACGCCGGTGCTGATCGAGCATCTGCCGGACAAGATATCCTATGAAAAAGCTTATGCCCATGTAAAGAAGATTGGCGCGATGTGGATGTGATCGGAAGGGGATGGAAGGCAATGCTGAAAATCGGTGAAAAGATACTGCGCGGCGAGAGGCCGACGCTGTGCTTCTTTGGGGACAGCGTGACGCATGGTGAGTTCGAGTTTACAAACGGGTTCAAGGAATCTGTACATAAGCCGGAGCTGGTCTATCATAAGCTGCTGGCGGATCGCATCAGGGTGGAGCTTGGGCAGGAAATCCAAGTGATCAATGCAGGCGTGGGCGGGAACTTTTCCGGTGATGGACTGAAACGTATGCAGGCGGATGTATTGGACAAAAAGCCGGATTTTTGCTGCGTGATGTTTGGCACGAACGATGTGACCAATGCAAGGAAGGGTGCGCAGGCCCTGGAGGAGTACAAGAACAATCTGAGACAGATCGTTACCAGCCTGCGTGAAGCAAATATTGAGGTGGCCCTGATGACGCCGGGCATGCTTTGCGCCCATGGCGTGAAGGGTTTTCACGGGTTCTGGTGGTTTGTGCACAAGTATTATGAATCCCTGCAGCGGGGCGGAAAAATGGACATGTATGTGCAGGCCATGCGGGATGTGGCGAAGGAAGAGCGTGTCCCACTTGCCGATGTGTATGCCGAGTGGAAGCGGATGGCAGCAGAGGGGAGAGATACCACGGCGCTGCTCATCAACGGCATGAACCACCCTGCGCCAGAGATGCACAAACTGTTCGCGGATCAGTTGTTTGAGCTGTTTTTCAGCAAAGAATGAAGGATAGAAATCAAATGGCTTCAAAAACTGGTGCTGTCATCAACAAAACCGTTTCCTGGATCAATGAGGTGAAAAAGAACAAAATCATTGCCGGTATCCTGCTCCTGATCCAGGGCATCCTGTGGATCATCCGCCCCCAGAGCACGATTGAAGGGCTTGGCCGTCAGCTGGCGATTTTTGCGCTCATTGGCTGTGCCGCCTATATCATCGAGTTCTTCGCCTCCAAGGATCGCACGGCTAAGTCCACAGCGAAGATGGTGATCGGCTTTGTATTGGCCGTTTGCGCCGTGATCATCATCGCAAGGCCAAATTTGATCAGCAATATCCTCATGTATGCCGTTGCGGTGATGGCGATTGGAAACGGTGCAGTAAACACGTGGCAGCTTTTCCGGCTGGGCGGCAAAGTGGATGCGAAAAAGATTACAGGCATTGTGATCAATGTATTATCGGTGGGGCTGGGTATCTCCCTGCTGTTTACAGGAAATGCCGCGGCAGAGATGATGATCCGCATGGTAGGAATCATCCTGATTGTCAACGCTCTGACGGATTTGTGGACCTTCTTCCTGATGCAAAGGAAACTGAAAGAGGCACGATAGGACACAGCGAAGCATTGTTCTGTATGCTTCGTAAACAAGTACACTTCGTAAACAATGAAAGGAAACGCCGATGAAAAGACAAGCTTTCCTGACAGGCTGGACCTGCAACAGTCAGCCCGTCACCATTCCCCACGACGCCATGCTGCATGAAAAGCGCGACCCAGACGCCCCCAGTGGCAGCGCGGGAGCCTTCTTCCCGGACGGGAAATATGTGTATGAAAAGAAGTTTCTTCGCCCGGGGGCGGAGCATGTATTGATTCAATTTGAGGGCGTGTACCGGGATGCGAAGGTGTTTATCAATGACAGGGAAGCGGGCGGCGCGGCCTACGGCTATCTTCCTTTCTTTGTGACTGCAGATGATTACCTGACGGACGGAGAAAACACGATCCGGGTGGAATGCAGCGTCCAGCATCCTGATTCCCGCTGGTATTCTGGCGCGGGAATCTATCGCCCCGTATGGCTGTGGGAAGGCCCCAAGGACAGCGTCGAGCCGGAAAGTGTGAAAATCAGCACGGTCAGCTATGATCCTGCGGTCATTCGGATTCAGTCGCCCAAAGCGGTCCGGGTCGAAGTGGAAGGCATACGGGGTGAGGGCGTGGATTTTGAATTGACCATTCCGCGGGCCAGGCTTTGGAGCGAGGACAACCCGAACCTGTATACTGCCAGGGTGACAGCCGGATCGGACAGTGAGGAAATCACCTTTGGCATCCGGAAGGTGGAATGGTCTTCCAGGGGCCTGTTCCTGAACGGAAAGGAAATCCTGCTGCGGGGCGGCTGCCTGCATCATGACCAGGGAGTTCTGGGCGCGGCGACCTGGGATGAAAGCGAATTCCGGCGGGTTAAAAAGCTCAAGGATGCCGGCTTTAACGCTATCCGCTCGGCCCATAACCCTGCATCCCGCGCCATGCTGGAGGCCTGCGACAGGCTGGGCGTTTACCTGATGGATGAAGGCTGGGATATGTGGTTCCACCACAAGACAAAGCATGATTACGCGAGTGTATGGCGGGATCACTATCTGGATGACCTGGCAGCGATGGTCAGCCGGGATTTCAACCATCCCTCGGTTCTCCTCTATTCCATCGGCAACGAGGTCAGTGAGCCTGCCAAGCCGGAAGGCCTGAAGGTGCTCCGGGAGATGGTGGATTTTCTGCATCAGGCAGACCCGGGCAGGGCGGTCACCGGCGGTTTCAACCTGATGATCATTGCAAAATCGGCCAAGGGAAAAGGCATTTACGATGAGAGCGGCGAGGGCCGGGACGAAAGCAGTGAAAAAAAGCTGCAGGGCATGAACAGCACCCTGTTCAATATGGTCACCGCCATGATCGGAACCGGCATGAACAAGTCCGCCAATTCCAAAAAGGCGGATGCCGCCACTTCGCCCGCCCTGGATCCGCTGGATCTGGCAGGGTACAACTATGCTTCCGGCAGGTACCCTCTGGAAGGCAAAGCCCATCCTGACCGCCTGATCTTCGGCTCTGAAACCTTTCCGCAGACCATTGCGCAGAACTGGGCCATGGTGAAAAAGTATCCCTACCTGGCGGGCGATTTTATGTGGACGGCCTGGGATTACCTGGGCGAGGCGGGACTTGGCGCGTGGGCTTATACATCTGATGCCAAGGGCTTCAATAAGCCCTATCCATGGCTTCTGGCCGATACCGGCGCGTTCGATATTCTGGGCAATCCCAACGCCGAGCTGTTCTGGGCTTCCGCCGTTTGGGGCAAGCTTTCGCAGCCCGCGATCTGCGTGCAGCCCATCAACCAGGCTGAAAAGCCCATCAAGGCCGCCTGGCGGGGAACCAACGGCATTCCCAGCTGGAGCTGGGCAGGCTGCAAAGGGAAAAAAGCCACGGTGGAGGTTTTCTTTGACGCAGCCAGGGTGGACCTGTTTTTGAACGAAAGGAAAATCGGCAGCGCCAAGGTCAGGGACTGCAGGGCGAAATTCCAGGTGAAGTATGCGCCAGGGACGCTCAAGGCTGTGGCGTATGATGGGAATGGACATGAGCTTTCCGGCAGCTGCCTGAAGACATCTGAAGCACCGCTTCGCATTGCCGTTCATCCTGAAAAAGAGCGTCTTGTGCCGGGTGAAGTGGCGTATCTCCCCATTGCGGTGGAAGGAGCCAACGGTGTTGTGGAATCCAATGGGGACCGAAAGGTGAGCATCCGCGTGGAGGGCGGGGAACTGCTGGGCTTTGGCTCTGCCAGTCCCCGCACGGAGGAACGCTTTGATGCGGGGGAATATACAACCTACTATGGGCACGCCCTGGCTGTCATTCGAGCAGGAGGCCCCGGCAGGATGACGGTCACGGTAACGGACGGTCAAAATACGGTTCAGAAAAGTATCAGCGTAATGGAGAATTGACATGAAAGCGATCCGACTGCAAACGGAATACCTGAGCGAACCTCTGGGGCTGGGCATTGCTGTGCCACGGTTCTCCTGGAATTGTGGGAGCGGAATCACACAGACTGCTTATCAGATCATTGCCAGGCGGAAAAATGAGATCATTTGGGACAGCGGCAAGGTGGCATCTTCTTCCATGACGCATATTCCCTATGGCGGCCAGCCCCTGCACAGCCGGGAGAGGATCATCTGGTCTGTTACGCTGTGGGATGAAAACGGACAGGAAGGGGAAGCCACATCGTCCTGGTTTGAACTGGGACTGTTGCATCCTGCGGACTGGACAGCGAAGTGGATCAGCGGAGATTATCGGCCGGGCAAGAAGCAGCGTTATCCCGTGGATTGTTTCAGGAAAACATTTACCGCCGATCAGGAGATGATCTCTGCCCGCCTGTATACCACCGCCCGGGGTGTATACGATGTGAGCATCAACGGAAAACGCATCGAGGATTTCATCTTATCGCCCGGCATGACGGATTACCGCAGGCGGATTCAATACCAGACCTACGATGTGACCGCTCTGCTGGAAAAAGAAAACACCCTTGAACTGCGTCTCGCCGACGGTTGGTTCCGGGGCAGCGTGGCGGCATACGGCGTCACCAACGTGTTCGGCACGCAGACCAGTGTCCTGGCGCAGCTGGAACTGACATTCCAGGACGGCACGATTCAGACCGTCATCACGGACGATACCTGGGCATGGAGCAATGACGGTCCCATCCGCTTTGCCGATCTCCAAGACGGTGAAATCTATGACGCGGGAAAACAGCCTTCCTATTCAGGCAAAGCCAAAGCTGTATCTGCGCCCAAGGATGTCATCATCGTGGCCTCGGATAATGTGCCCGTGAAGGAGTGCGAACGGTTTTCTGCCAGACGACTGCCCGGGAATGTGCTGGACTTTGGGCAGAATATCGCCGGATATCTGGAGTTCACCATTCATGGCAAAAAGGGCCAGACCGTCCGCCTGATCTGCGGAGAAGTGCTGGACAAGGACGGGAAGGTGGATTTGCACGGCATCCAGGAAACACGCCCCGCAAAGGGCTGGAATCAGATGAAGCTGATCCAGAAGCTGCTGACAGGCAAGGTCAGCGGCGAAGTGGATCCCACACCTCATCAGGAGATTGTGTTCACCTGTTCCGGCGGCGTGGATCACTACAAAACCAGCTTCGCCGTGTTTGGCTTCCGCTATGTGCAGATCGAAGGCGACATCACAATCAAGCCAGAAGATTTTACCGCCATTGCCGTGTATTCCGACATGGAGCAGACGGGTGAGTTTGCCTGCTCCAATGAGCTGGTGAACAATCTGGTGCAGAATACCCGCTGGAGCATGAAGGGGAATTTCCTGGACGTGCCCACCGACTGCCCCACCCGGGAGCGGCTGGGCTGGACAGGAGACGCGCAGATCTTTTTTGATACCGGAGCTTATCTGATGAACACCGCTCCCTTCTTCCGCAAATGGCTGCGGGATATGGCGGACGATGTTTATCCGAACGGGCTGATCCCCGCTGTGATTCCCTATTCCGGCGTGGAGATGATGTACAAGGCCACCGGCTCGTCTGTGGGATGGGCGGACGCCCTCTATCTGGTGCCCTGGCGGTATTATCTTCGCTATGGGGATAAACAGGTGCTGGATGCCGCCTGGCCCATGATCGAAAAGTATGCGGATTATCTGCTGAACCATCTGGGCCTGACAGACAAGAAGGCGGGAAAGGTAAACCCGGACAATGCCTTTACCTATGAAAAAGGCGTCCACCTGGGCGAATGGCTGGAGCCGGAGGAATTCCGGGACAAGGTGTACGGCACCAAGGCCAAACACCCGGAGGAGTGTACGGCGTATCTCTATTACAGCATGACCACCATCCGCCAGATTGCCAGAGTGCTGGGCAGGCCTGCCGATGCTTATGATGCCTGCGCGAAGGGCGCGAGGAAAGCCTATCTGCGGTTCGCGGAGCTGGATACAGACCGCCAGGCCAAGCTGGTGCGGCCGCTGGCCCTGGGATTGCTGGAGGGAGAAACGAAAGAGAAAGCACAAAGGCGGTTACAGAAGGCCGTGGAAAGCTACCGCTACCGCGTCGGCACAGGCTTTCTGTCCACGCCATTCCTGCTTCCGGTGCTTACCAAGGCCGGCGAAGCGGAAACTGCCTACAAGATGCTGGAGAATACCGAAAAGCCCGGCTGGCTGGGAGAAGTTCTGGATGGAGCCACCACCATATGGGAAAACTGGGAAGGCGATCTCAGTCAGAACCATTATTCTCCCGGTGCCGTGTGTGGGTGGCTGTTTGATTCCTGCGCGGGCATCCGGGTGGAGGGCGAGAACCATTTTAGCATTGCGCCCGTTCCAGGCGGCACCCTGACACATGCAGACGCTTCTTATCTCAGCCCCTATGGCAAAGTGGAAAGCCGCTGGGAAAAGACAGGAAACAGCATCCGTTATACCATCACCATTCCAGCAAACTGCACGGCGAAAATCGGCTTGCCGGATGGTCAGCAGTTCGAAGTGACAGCGGGGGTGCACGAATATGTACAATAGCTTTCGGCCTGGCCAGGAGTGGCTGGATACGGCGGGAAAACCCATTCAGGCCCATGGCTTTTCCGTTTTTTACAGCGAGAAGGACGGCGTTTATTACTGGTACGGCGAAAACAAGGAAAAGACCACGGGTGGTCCCTTCAATACGGTTTGGCATTGGGGTGTGCGCTGCTATGCGTCCAAAGATCTCTACAACTGGGAGGACAAGGGGCTGATCATCCTGCCCCAGCCGGACGATTTGCAAAGCCCGCTGCATCCCACCTACTGCATGGACAGGCCGCATATCCTGTACTGCGAAAAGACAGGAAAATATGTAGCCTGGCTGAAAATCATGTGTGGTACTACCAGCCAATTCATGTCCGTGATGCAGGCCGATGATTTCCTCGGCCCCTATGAATTTGTCCACAAAATCTACAAGCCTCTGGACATGGACACGGGTGATTTCGCCTTGGCCATCGACAGCGGGACGAAAAAGGCCTATTTCATCTTTGACCGGCCCCACTTTGAACTCGTGACCGCCACACTCAGCGACACCTATACCGAGGTGACGGGGGAGTTTTCCGAACATTACATCGATCTGCATCCGCCCTTGTCCCGTGAAGCGCCGGCCTATTTCGAGCACGATGGGAAAAAGTATCTTTTCACCTCCGGAACCAGCGGATACTATCCCAATCCCAGCCAGGTCTGCGTATTTGACGATCTTCACGGTGAATACACAGACCTGGGCGATCCCTGCGTGGGCGATACAGACGGCACCAGCTTTTACGGGCAGTTCACCTGTGTGCTCAAGGTGCATGGAACAAACCAATATATCGCCATGGCGGACCGCTGGAAGCCCACGAAACGGCAGCAAAGGTTCGGCCTCCGGTATCTTGCCATGGTCAAAAAGGCCATGTCCGGCAACCGTCATGCCGATCTGATCACCCCGGACCGCAGCCCCCGTCCTGCCGGGCAGCTGTCAGGAAGGCTCCTCCATCACATGGAGAATACCAGCATTGCCCGCTATGTATGGCTCCCCATCGAATGGGAAGGGAACAAGCCGGTGATCCGCTGGCGGGATGAATGGAAAATTGAATAAGCAGAAAGAAACGGCTTCGCTTGGAAGCCGTTTCTTTCTGCAGAGGATGATCGCTTTATGAAACAGAGGATTCTATGAATGAAATTCCCATTAATCCCCCGCCAGAGGCGGGGCGAACGGAATAAGCAGTAGCGTTCCCCAGAGTAGCAAAAAAGACCTCCTTACATTACAATATGGTGGGCTAGCAACCTATCCATAAGGAATGCAAGGAGGTTATCCGAAATGGACGATCAAAGTCTATCACATTCGAAGTATAATTGCACGTACCATGTTGTCTTTATCCCGAAGTATCGGCGAAAGGTAATGTATGGTGACGTGAGGCGTGAGATCGGGGAGATCATCAGGTATATCTGCAAGCTTGAAGGTGTCGAACTGATTGAGGGAGCGGTTTGTTTGGATCATGTGCACATGTATGTGTCGATCCCGCCGAAGAAAAGCGTGTCTTCGGTTATGTCCCGTATCAAAGGAAAAAGTGCCCTGATGCTGTTCGATCGGCATCCCAACTATCGGGACAAGTTCGGAAGGCATTTCTGGGCACGTGGCTACTATGTAGAGACGATCGGCAAGGTCAACGAGGATGTAATTAAGAAATACATCCAAGAACAGACCGAAGCCGATCGGATCGAAGGTTAGGAGCCTCTTTTAAGAGGCGGACAAGTAACGATGGATAGGTTGCACCCCGCCTTTAGGCGGAACCACAAAAGTGCCCCGGAGGGGCTCCTTGAAACCACCAGCAGAGCTGGTGGTGATGACTTCCGGCCCAAATTTGTTTTCAAGCATATCCTTCGTTGCTTCAACACGCCGCTTCATAAAGGTCTGTACAAATGACCTCCGCCATGAATCTGCTTTCTCTGTCAGCGGTTTCTCAGCTGACATGCTGATCATAGCGGAGGTTTGTTGGGGTTTTGTTCAAGTTTTGTTAGAGAAGTGTTAATGCAAAATCGGTTTGGTCTATAGAAAAATGGCTCCATCACGTCAGACATCATGAACTCGATTCATATCATCATTTCCACTTATCCGGCGCCAATATCTTCTGCTGCCGGATTGTTCTTCTGTCAGGTGTGAAATTTCTGTCGCAGATGTGTTTGCCGCTCTGGGCTATACATCTGCGGGCACAGATGCGGCTCTATGCAAAGAATTAATCTCGTACATCTGACGAGCTTTGCATATTGCTGCGCTTCTTGATGGACAGGTAGCCCATCACTGCGGCCAATAAGGAAGCTGCTGCATCAATGATAATATCCTTCATGGTGTCCTGCAGAGCGTCCCGGCCAATTAAGACCGTCTTGTCAGCCAGCAGATACTTTTGCATATTCAGGCCCATCACACCGTCCATGGTGTATTCATAGATCTCCCAGATGCTGCCAACGGCCAGGGCGAAGCAGAAAGCGAAAATGCTGACGAAGGCGGGGCTCAGGGTCACCTTCGTCTTATTGGAACGGTTGAGAAAATCTACCAGAATAAAGCCCAGCGTCCCTAGCATCAGGCCGCTGAAGAAATGAAGAATGGAATCCCAATGGGGGACCCGGTAGTAAAAATCATGCACTTCCCCAAGGAAAACCGCGCAGTACAGGAAAACATCATAGAGCACATACATAAGATGTGGGATGTGCAGGGAGAGACGGCGTTCCAGCACAGAGGGCAGCATCATCACCAGCAATCCGGCGATGCATTCCACGACCATGAGTGTGTAATCGGATTTGGTGCGCTGTGCTTCGTCGCCGTTGTTTTCAAGGGGTGCCCCAATGAGCTGGACCGTTGAAAAAATGAGGCCGGCAAGTAAAGAAAGAAACAGTATGATGGCAAAAATTCGATGCAGCTTGCTCAGGTCTTTTACGTTTTCTGTTCTATTCATTTCCGGTTTCTCCCATTGGCATCAGAATATCATAGCAGGTCTGCGCCATCTCCTCCGGGGTCTCGTGCATGCCGGATTGAAACCATTCAGTGAGTATGCTGATAAACGCACCTTCCCTCGCGGCATGGAGATAGTGCTCATTTGGGCTGGTGGACGGATAGATGGATTCCAGCACAAATTGATCAGCAATCTGCAAATGTGCGTCCAGATAGATCTGGAAATACTCGCGGTTTTCCTGAATGGTGCTGAAGAAGTTCTGGTACCAGCTCTTCCGGTCGCTGCGGAAACGCTCGCTTTTGATGGATTCATCCAGCTTTGAGAAGACGGATTTGCAGATTTCCTCCACCAGAGCCTCCTTGGTCTCGTAATTCCGATAGAATGCAGCCCGGGAGACTCCGGCGCGCTTGGTGACATCGGAGATGGTGATCCTGTCAAAGGGTGTTTTTCCCATGAGCTTGATCATCGCAATCTGCAGTGCCTCTCGCGTGACCCTGTTGGATTCTTCATTCGACATGCGCAGGATATTCATTCTGCTCAGCTCGGTTTCCATGATTGGTCCTCCTTGTTGCGGTGTATCAAATGATATTGCTTTTGTCTAGCCCGAGCAAAAGGCGTTGACAGCCGTGTCAGGGCGTAGTACACTCAGCACGGCTTGACAAGTGTAACACCGAAATAAATGTCCGTCAAGTACAAAAAAACAGGAGGTTTTCATTATGAAGCTTGTCAAAGTTCTTTCCGTGATCCTGGGTGTGCTGATGATCATCGGTGGCCTGTATTGCCTGTTTAACCCGGGCTTGACTTATCTGGGAATCGGATATGTGGTCGGCGTTGTCATGCTGCTGGATGCACTGAACCGGCTGCATGCCTGGTGGCAGTATCGCAAGACCGGGGAGGCGGACGGCTGGATGTTGGCTGGCGGGATCATCTCCTGCATTTTCGGCCTTGTCCTGATGGTGGATGCCGCGGCGCAGCTGCAGGTGGATGTATTCATTGCCTACATGGTCGGTATATGGATCCTGATCCGTGCGTTGATCACCCTTATTCGCGCCTTCCGGGCCAGGAAATTCCATAAGACCTTCCAGACCAACTTCCTGGGGAAGAATTGGTGGATCCGGGCGATCATCGGTGCGCTTATGTGCATCTTCGCGATCCTGAGCCTGATGAATCCCGGCATGATCATGGCGGCCATCGGTACCTTTATCGGCTTGGGTATCATTGTTGCCGGCTGCGAAACCCTGACCATTGCCCTCACACCTCGTGAAGCATATTGATCAAAAGCAGCAACGAGTCGGTTCGATTGTAGCGGAACAGCGCAGATAATAAGGAAGAAAGGGATTTGAAAAGATGGATTTTGATCAGATTACCCAGATGATTTCACAGCTCGGGTCATCTTTCGGGCCGAAGATTCAGCAGTTTATGGATACTTCCGCCCTGAACAGCAAAGTCAGCGACGCAAAGAAAGAACTGGATCAGAATTATACGAACCTTGGCAAGAGTACCTATGAAAAGTATGCGAATAAGCCTCTGAAGGGTTTGGAAGAGCAGTTTGAAGCCGTCAGGACAGCACTGGCGAGCGTGAACGAGGCGAATGTCCAGCTGCAGGTCGCCAAGGGAACGAAGACGTGCCCAAGCTGCGGACAGGAAGCACCAAAGGGAGCGGTGTACTGCGCTGCCTGTGGCACAAAGCTGCCGGAAACGGGCGAAGCTTCGGGAACTCAGCAGAAGAACAATCTCGTCTCTACGGCATACGGCCAGGTGCAGGGCGTAGAGGAGAATGGTTATGTAGCCTTCAAGGGCATTCCCTTTGCCAAGCCTCCGGTGGGCGAGCTGCGCTTTAAGCCGCCTGTCGATCCCGAGGGCTGGGAAGGCGTCAAGGTCTGTGATACCTATGGGCCCATTGAGCCGCGGCCTGCTTCAGCAGCGGGTGGTGTTGTGGGCGGAAACTCCGATACCCCCTGCTCCGAGGACTGCCTGTATCTGAACATCTATACCCCGGCTGTGGATGGGAAAAAGCGCCCGGTGCTGTTCAATATTCATGGCGGCGCATTCCAGACGGGGGACCATTCACTGAACTCCGATCCTGTGGGCACAACCGCCATGGACTGCGTGCTTGTGACCGCCAGCTATCGCCTTGGTGTGCTGGGTTTCCTGCAGCTGGACCGTTATCTGGGAGAGGAATACATCCAGTCAGGTAATTCCGGCATGCTGGATATCATCAAAGCTCTGGAATGGGTGCATAACAATATCGAAGGCTTTGGCGGTGATCCGGAAAAGGTGACCGTGGCTGGCCAGTCCGCGGGGGCCAAGATGGCCAGCGCACTGCTGTGCACGCATAAAGCGAAGGGTCTGTTCAGCGCGGTGATGATGGACAGCGGCGCCACCAGTGCCATCCGTGACCTGCACACTGCCCAGGAAATCGCGGAGCGGTTCGTCAAGGCCTATGGGGTCACCAAGAAAAACGCAAAGAAAAAGCTGCTGGAGGCTCCCTGGGAGGATCTGATGGAGTCTCAGGGTGTGCTGTTTGAAGGACCCTCCCTGCAGAATCTGGGCCCGGTCTTTGACGGCATCAATTTCGACGGCAATGACGCGCTGGAAATCATCCGCTCTGGAAAGGCCAACTATGTGACCATGCTGGGCGGCTACAACCGGGACGAGTACGCCAGCCTGATGGATTATTATCCCATGAAGAGCGTGGATGATCTGGTGGGCTTCTTTGGTCGAAACACGCCTTATATCATGACCGTGCTGGAGAAATACCACATTGAAGGCGACATGAAGCGCCTGGTAGCTATCGTTTCCCGTTATTTCTACGGCTTCCCCTGCATTGATATGTTCGATGCTTTTGCCCAGGCGGACAAGGGCAATGCGATGTATCTGTACCGCTTTGACTGGGATTGCGGCGGCCGTGGCGCTGGGCATACCCTCTGTTCCGGGATCGCTACCGGGTGCACGGCAGCGATGGACCCGAGTGTGACCACGTATGATGGTTACGAGGGCGTGTACAGGCAGACTGCTGCCATGTGGAACGCGTTCATCAAGACGCAGGATCCCAACGTACCGGAGCTGCCTGTGTGGCCTGTCTATGACAAGGAGACCCGCCAGGCCATGTTCATCAACGAGATCAGCACGGTCAGTGAGATCGAACATACAGACCCGAACATCTCCACACAGACCCTGCGCCTGTAAGCGGATAGCCTATGAGCAAGAAGGCACTTAAATCAGATGCGATCATCGCGGTTGTCTTCTCTTTCGTCGGCGGATTGCTGGATGTATATTGCCTGTTCAATTTCAATGTGTACGCAACGCTGCACACGGGAAATATGATCAAGCTGATGACCCATCTGGTGGATGGCAACTTTGCAGCCTTCCTGGATACGACGTTTGTGATCGTCGCCTTTGCGATCGGCATCTTCCTGACCAACATGTATGAAAACAGCCGGAAAAAGCGGGATGAGCGGGAGCTGTTTCTGATCAGCTTCGCTCTCCTGCTGCTGGCCAGCCTGGCGCCCAATGACCGTGTACCGGGCGAGCTTTCGACATGGAAAAGGATCGCCGCCTTCCTGCTGGGGCTGGAAGGAGCTTTCCTGATCCGTTCCTTCATTCGGTTCGGCGAATACACGTATTCCACCACAACCATGACCGCCAACATCAACCGGCTGGTGACGGTGATCCACAAAAGAGTTCGGGAAAAAGATAAAAGCCAGAATTATGCCATTCTGGTGTATACGATGATCTTTCTGTCATTTCTGCTGGGCGTCGCCTGCGGATACGGGTATCTGCGTGCCGTTCCGGATGAAGGATCGGGCTGGTGGCACTGGTACAGATATAATCTGATCCTGCTGGCACCTATGATTTGCATGCTGGTGCTGTGGATCTCGGCGCGACGGAAACATCAAAAGGTTCAGTGATCATGATGTCAGCGACAAGAATAAAAAGGAGGAACATACAATGGGAACTTTGAGGCAATTGAAAACCCATATGCGGACTGACAGCGAGCTGCGCGCCATGCTGGTGCGCTCCAACCGCCACGAGGTGCTGGTTGACCTGGACGGCGACAAGGTGGCAGACATCGCCCTGATTGACTACAATCATGACGGCGATATCGATACGATCGCTGTGGACGCCACTGGCAACGGCGATTTCAATCTGTATATCGGCGATGCAGACGGCAATGGCATTCCGGATAGCGTGGAGTTTTATGAGGACGGCGACGATATGCCCCTGGCTGCCTATTTTGGCCGCCGCGTAGAAGATCGGTTCATTGATATGGCCGAACTGATTTATACGCGCATCGTAGCCAAAGAAATCATTGCCGCCGAGCTGATCAGCGCCCTGGCTGAATTTGAAGCCCGTGCCGAAGAGGAATACGCCAAGGTCCAGGAAGGCGAAGAAGCGCAGGAACAGGCTGAGCCTGAGGAAACCGCGGAAGACAAACCAGCAGAAGAACAGGAAAGTGTCCCCGACGATCAAGAATAATGTGACTTGAAAACCGTCCCCTTTCGGAAGAGCCTTTCCAAAAGGGGACGGCTTCCAATGCCGAGAATACTTGTTCATGCGCTTCAGAACAGCTGGAAAATGAAGTGCATTTTTTTGATGGCATGAAAGGATTAGGAGATTATGCGGCAGAAGATTGCCAATCTGATCGTTCGATACAGAATCTTTATCTTGATTGCGGTCGTGCTGTTATCTGTCTGGAGTGCAAGCTGCATCGGAAAAACGAAAATCAACTATGACCTGAATCGGTACCTGGACGATGACACCATGACCAAGCGTGCGCTGAAGGTGATGGAGGAAGAATTCGGCAGTACAGAGCAGCTGCGCGTCATGTTTGTCAATCTGGATGAGGACACCCTGTCTGACTATGTTGCGCAGTTGAATGATCTCTCAGAGATCCTGGCGGCCCTGCATGATGAAGAAACGGGCGTCGTCCGGGAGAGCGGAGATACCTATCAGCTGGTGACTCTGACCCTGACGGACTGTGATCCGGTTGTCGTGGTGAAGGAGTTGCGCAGTATGTTCCCGGAGGCGGGGACATATTATGTGGGCGGCTCAGCCGCAGGGCAGCTGGATGTGCAAAACAGCGTCGCAGAAGAAATGCCCCTGGTGATGGTCATTGCCCTGGCGGTGGTCATCGCGGTGCTGCTCTTAACCTCACACGCCTGGCTGGAGCCGCTGGTGATTCTGCTTGTGCTGGCGATTTCCATTGTCATCAACCTGGGCACACATTTTGTCTTTCCAGACGTATCCTTTATCACCTTTGCTGTCAGTGCCATCCTGCAGCTGGCGCTCTCCATCGACTACGCCATTATGCTGCTGCATACCTATCACGACTGCCGTGATGAGGGAGTGTCGGCCAGGGAAGCGATGACAAACGCGCTGGCACAATGCTTTATGCGCGTTTCGTCCAGCGCGCTGACCACGGTGGCAGGGCTTCTTTCACTGCTGTTTATGAGCTTCACCATAGGCTTTGATATCGGCCTGGCACTGAGCAAGGGGATCCTCATCAGTATGCTGTCTGTATTTCTCCTGATGCCGGCGGTCACGCTGATTTTTGAAAAGCCCCTGCAGCTGACCCGGCATAAGCCCCTGAGTCTGGGAGGACAACATCTGGCCAAGGGCCTTTACAAGGCGAGGAAGCCCATCGCCGTGTTCATGATCCTGCTGGTCGCAGCCGGCGCAGTGCTGCAAAGCGTAACCTCCTACACGTTTACAGATGCCTCCGCCAAGGGAGAAAGTCAGACGATCAATTCTATTTTCGGCACCTCTACGCCCTTGGCACTGCTGATTCCCGGCGGTACTGAGGATGCAGATTATGACACTCAGCGCACTTTAGTGGAGCGACTGCAAGCCATCACGGTTGACGAAAATCCTGCGATCCGGGATATTTCTGCCATGGTGACCACTGGAGCAGAGGCGCTGAAGTATTACACACCTCAGGACGTAGCAGAACTGACAGGGCTGAACAGTCTGGTGGTCAATCTGTTTTTCCGAGCTCAGGGATTTGGCTCTTCTGTCCGAGCGGATCAGCTGCTGGCGGCTACGGAGGGGCTGGATGCTGGTGGTGAAACCATTGAGAAACTCAAGGCAGCGCTGGATCAGGCAAATGCAGCTTTCCACGGAACAAGCTATGATCGCATGCTGCTGGAGCTTTCCATCTCTTCCACCGACAGGAGTCTGATCCCCCTCATTGATCAGATTTTAGATGAAGTTCGTGCCGTATACGGGGACGACTTCTATGTCACGGGCATCCCCATGTCCACCTACGATATCGGAAATGCGTTCCAGAGCGATCTGCTGAAGGTCAATCTGATCACCTTTCTGGCAATCCTTCTGATCGTGACGCTTTCCTTCCGCTCTATCCGACTTCCGCTGCTGCTGGTGTTTGTCATTGAGGGAGCCATATGGATTACCATGGGCTCCTCCTATCTCATCGGCCAACCGATCTTCTTCATCTCGTATCTGATCTGTGTATCCATCCAGATGGGCGCGACCATTGACTATGGGATCCTGCTCAGCGATCAGTATTTGACCATGCGACGTGAAGGTCTGTCTGCGCCTGAAGCCCTGGCGGATGCCATGAAGCGGGCGCTGCCCACGATTCTGACCTCCGGTATCATCCTGATCACAGCTGGATATATCATCGGCCAAAGATGCAGTGTATTCTACATTGCAGATATTGGCGCGTTGCTCTCTCGAGGTGCATTGATTTCTGTGCTCTTGATCCTTACTCTGCTGCCATCGCTGCTGGCACTGTGTGACCGGTGGATTGTCAGAAGATCTGCCGGGAATGAAGAACATGGATAAAGGAGGAATAAAAACATGTCCAAAGGAAAAAAGAACGGTTCCCGCAAGGTGTTAAAGGTTGTCTGCATCACACTTGCTGTTTTGGCTGTCGTTTTTGCGGGACTGGAGGTTTTCTCGCGGCTGGCATACCACCGTTCTGGCATCGCTACGATCGCAGAATGGGTGATTCGGCTGGGTGGCTCAAAGAGCAAGTTTACAGACCCGGATCAGTGCGCCGAGTATATTATTCAGCGAGGGCAGGCTGAGCCCTACACCATGAATATCAAGCTGAAATCCTCAGTGTCGGAGGAGAAAATCAATGGCAGCACCGTTTACACGCTGACGCCCAGTGAGCAGCCCCAGTACATCGTGCTGTATCTGCACGGGGGAGCCTATGTGAATGACGCGTCAAATATGTATTTCAACTTCTGTGACAAAATGGCAAGAAACGTGAATGCGCAGGTGATCTTTCCAATCTATCCACTGGCGCCCAATCACACCTGGGAAGAAACATTTGCTATTCTGACGGAAATCTATCAAAGCAGACTCGACGAGGCTGACGTGCCGGTGATCGTGATGGGCGACTCTGCCGGGGGAGGGCTGTCTGTGGCCTTCTGTGAATATCTGGCGGAGATGGGCCTCCATCAGCCGGACAAGCTGATTCTCTTTTCCCCGTGGATGGATGTCTCCATGTCCAATGCGGAAGCGGAAAAGTATGAGGACGCTGACCCCATGCTGTCTGCTTATGGTCTGGTGGAAATGGGTAAGCGCTGGGCAGGTGAACTGGATTTACAGGATTACCGGATCAGTCCGATTTTCGGTGACATCTCCGCGCTGCAAAATGTATCTTTGTTTGTCGGTACCCGGGAAATTTTTTATCCGGATGTGACAGCTTTCTACAATATGCTTCAGGAACAGGCCATTTCCTGTAAGCTGTTTGTCGGTGAAGGCATGAACCATGTTTATCCCTTCTATCCGATTCCTGAAGCGGGAGAAGCCGTCCGGCAGGTCTATCAGATCATCCGGGATCAGGACTGATCACACTGTCTCGTCTCTTCTTCTCGGCCTATATATTTCATCATCATGTAACCTCCAGGGTGGTTATATACCCGTTTTCAGAACAATCTGTAAGAATCAGAGATGGTCTGATGGTATATATGATTTTCAATCAAATTCAGTATCACAAATATAGAGGGGCCCAATTCAGAGAAGAAAAACGGCTCCATCGCGTCAAACGGGAATTGTCAGATAGTGTCTCGGATGAGACACTTTTTACTTGGGATAAATAAGTCAGATGCCGAGTCGCAAAAAGCGGAGTTCAGGTGCTCATTCATGGAAATCGGTTTCCATAATTTTCGATTGACTTTCCATTCTCCTTCCATATACTTGGGTATAGAAGAGCTCTTGTTTCTGTTTTATGTTCCACGATCCATCGATGATCCAAGGAGGAGAATCATTCATGAAGAAACTGCTTGCACTGCTGCTCAGTATCCTGATGCTTGTTTCCGTAGGAATGTCACATGCGGAAGAATCGAACAATGACATGATCATCGTTTATGCGAAGTTGCCTGCCGACTGGTCCTTCCCCTGTGTTTGGTCCTGGGCCAGTGATGGCACCAACGCCTTTGCCGTCTGGCCCGGTGACATGATGGAGCCGGATGCGAAGAATGAGGGCTGGTATTACATTTATGTTCCATCTGCGATGGAAAGCGTCATCATCAATGCCAATGATGCTTCTGTGCAGACAGATGAAATCAAAATCGACAAACAGAATGCCTGGATCGAGGTGGCCGAGGATAAAACTGCCGATGTGAGCTTTGAGCAGGCCACCCCTGGCGATCTTCCCGCCTATGCTGAACGATTCACCGTATACGCCCAGGTAGATGAAAGCTGGGAGAATCCCTGCATCTGGGCCTGGTCTGATCCCGCTGGTACCAATGCTTTTGCCGCCTGGCCTGGCCGCGCCATGAAAGCCAATGAAAATGGCTGGTACAGTGCGATGGTGCCTGTGTGGTGCAACAGCATCATTATCAACGCCAAGGACGGTACCGTCCAGACTGCGGACATCAAGGAGCTTGATCCTGCCAATCTGTGGGTGACGGTTGCCGCAGATGCTTCTTATGATGTGACTTATGACGATCCCACCGCCCCCAAAGCTGAAGATATTACCGTGTATGCCAAGGTTCCCGAAGGCTGGGAGAACCCCTGCCTGTGGGCCTGGAGTCATCCGGACGGCACCAATGCCTTTGCCTCCTGGCCTGGCGAAGCCCTGACAGAGGGTGAAGATGGCTGGTATGAAATCAAGGTAGGCGGCTGGATCAACAGCGTGATCATCAATGCCAATGACGGCTCTGTGCAGACAAGCGATCTGCGTGTAGATGCCGGCAAGGATCTGTACGTGACCGTGGTCAGCGCCGAAGAAGCGACCGTTGCCTACGAAAAGTAAGAAACTCTTCATTGCGGCAGGCGCAGGAATACCCGCGCCTGCCGTTCATTTCTGCGGAGGGATTATCGATGAAGAAAACTGTCAGTATCATCCTTTTGCTTGTCCTCGTACTGTCGCTGACGGGTTGCGGCAGTCAGCAGGAAACAACAACGGCAGGGCCTGTTACCATCACGATTTGGCATGACAAGGAAGAAACCGTCATCGCCGTGTTGGAAGAAGCAGTCAAAGAACTGGAACCGGATGTCCATGTTGTTTTTGAGAAGAAAAGCGGCATGACGGAATCATTGAAGCTGGTGGGCAACGATAGAAACGCCGCCCCTGATTTATACATCTTCGCACATGACAAAATTGGCGTCTATGCGGAAATGGGCATTCTGACGCCTATCACTGAATTTGTAGATTCTTCCGTACTGGATGGTTATGTGCCGCTGACAGTCAAAGGCGCGACATATAAAGGAACAGTTTATCAGCTGCCTCTATACTTTGAAACGCTCCTTTTCATGTATAACAAGAAATACATGGCAGAATCTGACATCCCTGGTACGACAGAAGATCTTTACAGCTATATGGAGCGTAAGACCCGGTATGGTCATTATGGTTTTGTGGAGCAGCACTCCACACCCTATTATGCCGCGGGCTGGATTCATGGATTCGCCGGGAGTCTGATCACGGAAGACGGTCAGCCGCTTTTGAACAG
>JAFUBA010000108.1 GCA_017460395.1 Clostridia bacterium
CTGCACTCCTCGCACCCCAGGCGCGGGGATCATACCGAGGAATATCAGGCAAAGTACCATGAATTCATGCTGAAGTGCTTTGAGCGCAATCCCTATATGTGGGCGACGCATGTCTGGAACATGTTCGACTTTGCCGCCGATGCACGCGATCAGGGTGGCGAGCCCGGCATGAATCACAAGGGCCTGATCACCTTTGACCGCAAGACCAAGAAGGATAGTTTCTACCTTTATAAGGCCTACTGGAGCCAGGATCCCTTCGTGCATATCTGTTCCAAGCGCTTCCGCGACCGGACGGAGACGAAGGTGCAGGTGAAGGTCTACTCCAACCAGGGTGAAGTGACACTGTCCGTGAATGGGAAAAAGGTGGAGACAAAGTATGGCCAGCACATCTTCACCTTCGACGTGCCGCTGCAGGATGTGGCCAAGATCCACGTTACCAGCGGTGCGTGCAGCGACTGGGCGGAGTTCAGACACGTGGCAAAGCCCAATCCTGATTACAAACTCCGCGAGACTGGCGACAAGGGTGCCAACTGGACGAAATAATCGGTATTGAAACCGATCGGACATCCGTGTATCCAGGTATGATCAAAAAATAAAAAAACGGAGGTTTCCCTATGGCAAAGGAACAAAAGAGTGCGTCGGATGGGGTCAACCGCGCCAAACTGTACCAACTGGCGCTGTTTCCACTCAATAACGGTGCAACCAATGTGTATTTCGTGCTGATTCTGTCCTACGTGGCGCAGTTCGGCTCCAGTGTGCTGATGCTCGGCATGTTCGCATCCATCATGGTGACGGTCATGCGCGTGTTTGACGCCATCACGGATCCGATCATCGGTGCCCTGATGGACCGTACCAGCACAAAGATCGGCAAGTTCCGTCCCTTCATGATCATCGGCAGTGCCATCATGGCGGTGAGCGTAATTCTGCTCTACGTCTGCACGCCCCTGATTCCGGAGTCCATGATGTGGCTGAGATATGTGGCCTTCATCGTGGTGTACGCGATCTGGGTCATCGGCTATACCTTCCAGACTTCCGTCACCCGCGCGGGCCAGACCGTGCTGACCAATGATCCCAACCAGCGCCCGCTCTTCACTATCTTCAACACCGTGGGCTCCATGCTGGGCATGGGCGTCATGCAGTTCCTGATCCCCATGATCAAGAACCAGTACAATATCCTGGGCGAGGACGGCGCTGTGCTGGTCTCCGGCTATGCTCGGCCTGAGCTGTACAGGATCATCACCCCCATCGGCATCGCTGTGTCTGTCCTTCTGACCATCCTGGCCATCATCGGTATCGCCGAAAAGGACCGTCCCGAGTTCTATGGCCTGGGCGGCGGGAAACAGGAAAAGGTCAAGATGTCCGAGTATGTGGAGATCATCAAGCACAACAAGCCCATGCAGCGGCTTATGGTGGCCGGTGCAGGCTGCAAGCTGGCCCTTGCCATCGCTACCAATACCACGGTGCTTCTGGCGCTCTATGGCATCATGATGGGCAACTACGACAGCCTCTATCTCCCGATGATGATCATGGGCTACGTCTTCGCCGTGCCCTTCTTCCTCCTCTCGGTCCGCACCTCCCAGAAGCTTGGACAGAAGGCCAGTCTCACAAGGTATGTGAGCGTGGCGCTCATCTCCTATGTGGGCGTCCTGGCTCTGCTGATTCTCTCCAATGTGAACAATCCTTCCATGATGCTCTCTTTCCCCTTCAACGGAGGCGGAAGCATCAATCTGTACACCGTGCTGTTCATCATCTTCTTCGGCCTGGGCTATGGTGCCTACTATGCCACGGCTGATATGCCGATCCCCATGGTGGCAGACTGCTCGGACTATGAGACCTACCGCAGCGGCAAGTACATCCCGGGCATCATGGGCACCCTCTTCTCCCTGGTGGACAAGCTGGTGTCCTCCCTGGCTCAGACCCTGGTGGCCTTCCTCTTCCTGATCTTTGCGGGTCTGTCCGATCTGCCCACCGATGCCACACCCTTTACACCCGGCATCAAGGTGGCCGTCATTGTCATGTTCTGCGTGATCCCGATGCTGGCCTGGATCGCCACGCTGTGGGCCATGAAGGGCTACAAGCTGACCGGCGCCAAGATGAAGGAAATCCAGCAGGTCAACAGTGAGAGAAAGCAGGGCATCGCCTCCGGCATGACCCTGGATGAGGCCATGAAGCAGTGGCCCGGTGAGGATCTGTAAAATTACTGCTCCGGCTTCCTCATGGAAGCCGGAGCCATAAAATCAAAAAGGCGGTATGAAAGATGAATCTTCCACTGAATGTGGACTTTACCGGAAAAGTGGTTGTTGTGACCGGTGCCGGCGGCGTGCTGTGCGGTGACATGGCAAGGGCCTATGCTCAGGCGGGTGCCAAGGTGGCAGCCCTCGACCTCAATGAGGAGGCCGTGAAGAAGCTGGCGGATGAGGTGACCGCACAGGGCTATATCTGCAAGGGATACAAGGCAAACGTGCTGGAAGCAGAAGCCCTTGAAGAGGTGCATCAGCAGGTTCTCAAGGACCTTGGCCCCTGCGATATCCTGGTGAATGGTGCCGGCGGCAACAATCCCCGCGCTACCACCGACAACGAGTATCAGCACGAGGCAAAAGAGGGCCAGAAGACCTTCTTCGACCTGGATGCCAGCGGCGTGGATTTCGTGTTCAAACTGAACTTCCAGGGCACTCTGCTGCCTACCCAGACCTTCACCAAGGACATGGTGGAGCGCAAGCACGGCTGCATCCTGAACATCTCCTCCATGAATGCGTACATCCCGCTGACCAAGATCCCCGCCTACTCAGGTGCCAAGGCTGCCGTTTCCAATTTCACCCAGTGGCTGGCTACGCACTTTGCCGGCAGCGGCATCCGTGCCAACGCCATCGCTCCCGGTTTCCTGGTATCCAACCAGAATCGCGCCCTGCTCTTTAACGAGGACGGCACCCCCACGGCCCGTTCCGCCAAGATCCTGAACGGCACGCCCATGGGCCGGTTCGTGGACTCCGAGGAACTGCTGGGCGGCGTCTTCTTCCTGACGGATGACAAGGCTGCCTCCGCCATCACCGGCGTGGTGCTGCCGATCGACTGTGGTTTTGCCGCATATTCCGGCGTGTAATCGATTCAAGAAAACCCGGTTTTGTGGTATGATACTTGGTAGAATTCTTTACCTGCTTCTGGGGGCTGAGCCCTTCAGAGGGATGGTATGGAAGATAAAGTCTCAATCTATTTAAAGAAAGGAACGTGCTCTTATGAAGAAGTTTGTAGCTCTCCTGCTGGTTGCCCTGATGATGGTGCCCTGCCTCGTGTCCGCCTCCGCCGTGCTGGACGCCGATCCCGAGGAAGTGGTGACCTTTGACCGCACCTCTCCCGTGACCGACTGGGAAGGCGACTGGGTGCTGGCCGCTGCCTTCATCGGCGAGGATTATGCTGACGAGAACGATATCGAAGTGACCGGCCTGATCGCCGTGCCTGAGAACGCTGTGACCATGAATGTGCAGGCCGTCCTGGACGGCAGTGCCACCGGTTCCTCTGCCGGCGTCATGGTGGACCAGGCTGCCTACACCCATGCTCATGTGTATGACATGGATGCCACCATCACCTTCGATGCTTCCATCGCAGATGAGACCGCCGGTCTGAAGCTGCCCTGGGACGGCTGGAACTATGTTGTGCGCGGCGAGAATGACGGCGACTTCAACATGGGCGTTGGCAAGCTGAGCAAGGTCTCCGCCGATGACAAGAGCCTGTATTTCACCAAGGTGACCGGCGTGGAGAGCGAAGCTATCGACGACGAGAAGATCAAGTACGTTGGTATGAACACTCTGGGCCAGCTGATCGTGTGCTATTCTGACGACAATCTGGTCAAGAAAGACGGCGAGATCGGCTTTGGCTTTATCTTCGTGAAGGCTGAATAATTCAAGAGAAAACCAAGGAAAGCACCTGCTGCGGGGCAGGTGCTTTCTTTGGATACAGAATGGAACCCATCAGAAGGGGAGCTCGTCCGATATGTCTGCTGTGAGCGTAAAGGGGTGATCAGGCACCTTTTTTGATGCCTCTGGTGCATTGGGTCCCGTTGGAGCCTGTTTCTTGCTGGCGCGGGAAAAGGGTGTGCCGCTCATTGCACCGGAGAGGATGGTAGCCATCTTATCCATGGGAAAAACCCGGAGGCTGCTGCAGCCCTTGAAGGCATCTTCATCCACTGTCAGTCCGCTTCCCTGAACAACCACTTCCTCAAGATTCGTGCAGCCTGCAAAGGCACGGGCGCATATGTACTGAACATTCTTTGGAAGGACCACGCGGCGAAGACGGTCACAGTTCTTGAAGGCCTCCTCGGGGACAAACGTCATGAGGTCGGAGAAGATGACTTCCTCCACTGAGGATGCAGCGAAGGCGGAGGATTCAATCTCGATCCCGGTCAGATCAAGCGAGGTGATGCCGGTGCAGTGCTGGAAGGCTTTCGAGCGTATGGTGATGCCCTTTGGCGGCGGGGTCTGGAGATTTGTGCGGATGAATGCCCTGGCCTGGATCTCCTTGAGACCCTTTGGCCAGATCACCTTCGTGAGCTTGATACAGTGCATGAAGGCTGCATAGGGAATGGAGGCCATCTGGCACTTGAAAGCGGCCTCCTTCAGTTCAATACAGTCCTTGCAAAGACCGTTGTTGAGTTCTGTGACACTCTCTGGCACCGTGATGGAAGTCAGCGACGTTGCACCAAGGGCGTACTTTCCGATGCGCTCCAGGCCTTCAGTGAGCTGGATGCTTTGCAGCGAGGTGCGCTCAAACGCTGCCTGCTCAATGTATTTGATTCCATCCGGGAGGTTGACACGGTGGATCTCATCGTGGCCGAAGAAGGCGTTTTTTCCGATGGACACCACGGGCTTTCCCGCGATCGTATCGGGCACGAAGACTTCTTTTGCAGTGCGTACACGATATCCTGTGATCTCCTGTCCGCCATCGCACTTCTTCCAGTTCCATTCCTCTGCCATGAGGCGGCCAAGGTCCGGCCGGTTCATTTCATTCATGGCCTTGCGTTCACGACTCTTTTCCAGCTTTTCTGCATCGAAGCGCGTGTTTTTGATCTGAAGACAGAGGGCAGACAGCTCGACATAGCCTGCATATGCGGAAAGCTCCACGAGTTCATCCAGAAGCTCTGGTGTCACTTTCATGTCGCTTGTCAGGTACTTTTCTGCAAGCTCTGGCACCTTCTGCCCGATGCAGCTTTTGAGAAAGGTCTTTCGCTGCCGCTCGAGGAAGGCCTTGATCTTTGCACGGTGATCCTCACTGAGCCAGTCCGGATGGTCAAAGAAGGTCCGCGCAATCTGTAAGCGCGGGTTGACGGTGCCGGCCTTTGAAAGCTCCATCGCGGGCATGATGACCAGAAGGGACGGCGGAAACTGCTGAAGCTTGTAGACACCGTGCACGCCGGGAGCGACGTATCCGTAGGTCTCAAGCTGCAGCACCGGGAGCTCGGGGGCATAGAGGACCGGCTGATTCTGCGAGAGAATGGAGGCCATGAGCGGGGAGGAGAGGATGGGCTCCAGATCTGCGTCCTGCGGGATCACGATCAGGCAGCGGAAAAGCGGGGCACGCTCCACAAGGAGGGTGCAGAGGGCATCCAGGGTGGCCGGCGGCGTCTCGGCATCGCTGCAGGTGATGACCAGCACCTTCAAATTTGCTATGAGCTCAGGTGACTTATGGAGATTGAAGTGCACCGAAAGTTTTTTTGAAATGCAGATCACATCTGCTTTTGGCAGATTCGGAAGGTTCTTTTTATGTACATGGTCCCCCTGGATTTTCTTGACAGTGAGGGATGACGCGTTTGATTCTGGCAAGGGAAAGCCTCCTTTTTGTAAAACTGTGATCTCAGATGTTGCACTTCCATGAAAAATACATACAATATATCCTGCTCCTGCACGGGCGTGCATACAAAAAGTATAAGCCGAAGGCAGCGCTTCGTAAAGCAGGGAAACAGTCCCATCGAAAGGAATCGAAAGGAAAACCTCTCTATATGGTGAAATCAAACAGGGTGACAAAGCTCGTCACAGTCATGCTCTTTTTGTTTTTTCTGCTATGTGCCTCTTGGAGTCTTGCAGATGAGGTGACCTACGGCAGTGTGACAGCGGACAGCAGCGCGGAATACATCGACATGGGCACTCAGCGCATCAGCGACTGGAACGGGTTCTATGCCTTTCTCTCATCATTCCCGAACCTCAGGAAGGTGGATATGTTTGCCACCAAGGTGCAGCGGTTCAAGATAGAGGAGATGGTGGAGCTGTTTCCTGACCTGGAATTTGGCTGGACCATGCAGTTTGCAGAGCATGAGGTCCGGACCGATGCCACGGCCTTTTCCACCCTCCACTATTCCGGCGCCCAGACACATTCCGCCAAAGATATCGGTCTTGTCCGCTACTGCAAGAACCTGCGCGCTCTGGACTTCGGACACAATGGGGTCAAGGATCTGTCGTTCCTCTATGATCTCCCAGAGCTTCGGGTTTTGATCATCGCCTGCAACCGGGTCGAGGATCTGACGCCCATTGCAAGCCTCAAGCATCTGGAATACCTGGAGATGTTTTCCAACTATGTGACGGACCTTTCACCGCTGGCAGGCCTCGAAAACCTCATGGACCTGAATCTCGGCTACAACTACATCTCTGACCTGACACCCCTCAAAGGCCTCAAGAATCTCAAGCGTCTCTGGTTCTACAATGCAGACAGGAGCCGCAGGACGACCATCAGCCAGGAGCAGATCGATGAACTGCTCTCCTGGCACCCGGACCTGGAATACAATAACCGCTCCAACCCCTCCGAGGGCGGCTGGCGCGTGCATCCGCATTTTGATGTCATCCACAGGATGTTCAGGACGACCGTCTATGAGCCATTCGAGGACTCGTTCCCGGATGACAGTGTGTACTTTGAGAAGCAAGACCAGGTGCAGCGCGTGACGGTCCAGGTGGATACCAAAGAGACAACGGATAATCCGGAGGAGGATTTGGCCGATGTGATGGATCCTGAGGATCAGGCAGCGGAATCCCCGGGTCCTGAAACCACGCAGGCACCTGAAGAAACTCCGACAGCCATCCCCACAGAGACACCTGCAACACCTACAGCGGTTCCGACTGAGACGCCATCCCCGACACCCGAGCCCACGGAGACACCGAGCGCGGAGGCGCAGCCGACGCCCTATGTGATCGTGGTGATCCATAAGTAAAAGATAAGCCGCCGGACCATATGGTCCGGCGGCTCCATTCATGTGTCTGCTTTTCTTCTTGCCATCGCGAGGAACTCCAGGAGCATCATCAGGATGACCACCGCGATCATGATGATGCGCACCAGGGTGTTGCTGATGGCGAACTTGTCCAGTGCAAACTCGCACCAGACGATGATGCCGATGCCAAGGATCACGCCGAGAACCGGCCAGAACCTGGCAAAGAAGCCTGTCTGACGCCTGCAAAGCCTGCAGGAGCGCTCGATGAGCAGGAGCAGCAGCACGCCGCAGAGCACCTGCTCCACGCGCACAAAGCCCCACTTCATGCACCTGGCCCGGAGGGATTCTGAGAAAATCTGCGGGGCTGCCAGGCAGTACATGACGATCTCGCAGGTCGTCCCGGTGCCGTCGGGGTTCTTGAGCAGGAAGACAGCGCATACGATGAATGCCAGAAGCGCCTCCAGCACGAAGACGGCCCAGTAGTATTCCACGTAGTCATATCCGTAATCCTTCATGACGGACAGGGGAAAGAACGTGAACGGGCTGTCATCCGGCAGCAGGGCACCGTGCCCGATTGATTCGAGGAAGTATTCTCCGATGCGCACGCCGCACAGAATCAGCGCGCCGCAGGGGGCAAAGGCATCCAGCGCCCAGGCGGGGGAGAGGCGGACCAGGCGGGCAGACAGAGCGACGCCCAGCAGCACGCCAAAGCCGCCAAAGAACACAGAGAAGGCATCGGCGCGCATGCGAAGGAAGGCTTCAAACCCGTAGGTGCCAAACTCTTTGTCAAACTCCATCAGGACAAAGCCCACTTTGGCAAAGACAAAGCCCAGGATGGATGAGAGAACCAGACTGATGACCGCACTCACACTCTTTTTGCCCGCTGCCTGCAGGCGAAGGGCGTAGGCAAGATGGGCCACGAGGACGGTGACAATCAGTACCAGACCATAGGTCGAAACAGAAATACCATTCATGGCAGGTAAAAACCTCCATTAGTAAGCTAAATTCTTACTTTTCGGGATCCCAGGCGGAGGCAAAGTAGATGATGTCCGCCAGCTGACGCTCGTTGGGATTGTCGACGTCATTGATCTTGCGCTGCTGGAAGTACAGCATCGTGGAATCGCCGCCGTCCAGGTTGTAGGCGGTATCCACGCCCTTGGAGCGGACGAACTCTGCCCATTCTCTGAGGGTCAGGCCGCGGGACCCGCGCTTGGGTGACTCACAGCAGATCAGCATGTAGTGGAGGGGGCCGACCTGGCAGATGGCCATGCGCTGTGAGGTGTAATCGGCTGCCATATCGATATAATGAAAGTTCGTGCCAAGCTCGCCATGCTCCACGAGCACAGGTCCGAAGAAGAAGGCGTTGATGACATTCTTGCCGTCGATCTTGTCGGAATACATGTCGCTTCTCGTGACATTGTCCGCTTTACGCACGATGTGGAAGTCGCCGTCCTCGTCCACCAGCAGGATATCCCGCCCGCCGGTGGTCCGGTTCAGGTAGGTCTGGCCCTGGCGGCGGATGAAGCCGCGGCCGGTATAGAAGAAGTAATCTCCATCTGCTGCGACCACCGCATTGACGCGCCTTGCGAGCTTGAGACCAGGCATGGTCATCTGGGAATCAAAGCCGTCGGTGGATGCAGTTCTCAGCTGGGAGGGATCCTGAATCCGGATCTCGGCCACCCAGTAGGTGGTATCCATCTCCCGGCCGCCGGTGATCTTGACATGGATCGTGGGATCTTCATATTCATACTCTGAGAGGTATCCGTCCGTCTGCGGCATCTTGCCCGGGGAAAAGTCGATGGGCAGGGTCGGCGTCTCGTCCAGCGCTTCCAGCGGCGGCAGAGTCTCCTGGCTCCAGGGTTCTGCAAAGGGCACCACGGTCTCCTTGCCTGAAACGTTCAGGGACACGATCAGCGGCGTGACGGTGGGGGTCACGGTGGGTGTCGGGGAGGGTGTAGGCACCTGGGTCGGGGTCATATATGGTGTGGGTGTCGCAGACTCCATCGCCACGGGTGTGACCGACTGTGCCGGGATCTGTGACTCCGCCGTTTCTTCTACGATCAGGTCCATCTCAGGCGCCTGGGTCGGCGTCGGAGCAGATGTGGGTGATGGGGAAGGGGTATTTGTGATGGCGGGCTCGGGCGATGGGGTGGACGCCACCACATGGATGGACAGACCCAGCGCAGCACCCGGCAGAAGTGCCATAACCAGAACAGCGAGACATAACCATCTCAGGATACGGGACATGGACATCGTTTCCCTCCATGATTGTGATGTGCAGATTTGTCCAGGCAGTGCCTGAAACAAAACGGAATCATTATAGCAAAAAGCGGGAGAGGTAGCAATTGAAAATACATTTTGCTCCATATTCTGGTGGGAGCTGAACATGTAAAAAGATGCAGGAAGATTACTGGCAAAGAAGCGTCAATCGCTCTGCAAGGCGGGTGTTGCGCCTGATGGTATCGTTCCGTCCTACGGCCATCGACAGGGCCTTGGGCTGACCCACCACCACCAGGAGCTTTTTTGCTCTTGTGATCCCGGTGTAGACAAGGTTCCTCTGAAGCATGGGATAGTGGGTCATCATGACGGGCATGACCACCACCGGATATTCGCTGCCCTGGGCCTTGTGGATCGTGGTGGCATACGCCAGTGTCAGTTCATCCAGGTCTGCCTGTTCGTAGGTGACGCTCTTCCCGTCAAAGTCGACGACGATCTCCCTGTCATAGGTTGATACGGAGGTCACAAAGCCGATATCCCCGTTGAAAACCTCTTTTTCGTAATTGTTCCGGATCTGCATAACCTTGTCTCGGACCCGGAAGATCCGACCGCCGTGGCGAAGGTCGCCCTCGGATCCTGCCCTCTGGGGATTCAGGATCTCCTGCAGGTGCTGATTGAGGTTCACGGCGCCGATCTCGCCCCGCTGCATGGGGGTCAGGACCTGGATCTGCCGCACGGGATCCAGATGGTAGGCCTTTGGGAGACGCCGCTGACACAGGTCCAGGATGGTTCTCAGGGCATTCCCCGGATCCTCCTCCGGGAGCATGAAAAAGTCACCGTCACGCCTGCCGGTGCAGTCGGGATACTGGCCTGCGCGGATGCGGTGGGCGTTCATGATGATCTGGCTGCCCTGAGCCTGGCGGAAGATCCGCTCGAGCCGCACCACCGGCACGGCGCCGGAGGAAATGATATCCTGAAGGACATTGCCTGCCCCGATGGATGGCAGCTGGTCCACGTCCCCCACGAAGATCACAATCATGTGATCCGGCACGGCCTTGAGGAGATTGTACATGAGCATCACGTCGATCATGGAACACTCATCGACGATCAGCACATCGCCCTGGAGCGGGTTCTTCTCGTTGACCTGGTAGCCCTCGGGCGGCTGGTAGGAGAGGAGGCGGTGAATGGTTTTGCTCTCAAGTCCTGTGCCTGCACAGGCCTCCGTCATCCGCTTGGCGGCCCGGCCCGTCGGGGCACAGAGGTGGACCCTCAGGGATGCCTGGGCAAAGAGCTGGATGATGGAGTTTGTCGTGGTGGTCTTGCCGGTGCCGGGGCCGCCGGTCAGCACCATGACTTTCGATCTTGCGGCGGTCTGAATCGCCTGCACCTGGATCTCGTCGTAGGTGATCCCGGTGCGCTGCTGCTCCCTTTGAAGAAAAGCGCTGATCTCCGGAAGCTGTTTTGTCATGGGCGCACGGAGGATACGCATCAGGCGCCTGGCACATCCGACCTCTGCCCAGTAGAAGGGCGGGAGGTAGATGGCGTCCTCGGCGGGCAGGGCGCCAGATTCTTCCGGAGCGGCAGAGCGGCGGGCATCTGAAATCAGCATCTGTTCCTTCATCAGGTGATCGAGGGTGATGCTCAAAAGGCCCTCCTCGGCCTCCGGGAGAAGCTTCTTCGTTTCGTCCATGAGCTGCTGGCGCGTGGCATAGCAGTGCCCCTGATCGGCCAGCTGATTGAGGGAATAGACGAGCCCCGAGCGGATCCGTTCAAAGCTGTCCCTTGCCATCCCCAGCTTCATGGCGATGGAGTCAGCGGTCTTAAAACCGATCCCCCAGATATCGTCTGCGAGGCGGTAGGGGTTTTCCTGCACCACCTTCAGGCTGTCCTCATGGTAGGTCTTGTAGATCTTGGAGGCATGGGAGGTGGACACATCATGGGACTGGAGAAAGAGCATGATGTTCTTGATCTCCTTCTGCTCAGACCACCCCTGGATGATCCTGTCCACGCGGCTCTTGCCGATCCCTGGGATCTCCCGGAGTCTCTGGGGCTCGGACTCAATGACCTCGAGGGTCTTGTCCCCGAAGAAATTGACGATCTTCTTTGCATACTTGGGCCCAATCCCCTTGATCAGACCGCTCCCAAGGTACTTTTCGATCCCGTAGACCGTCGCAGGCAGGGTCTCCTGGTAGGACTGTACGGCAAACTGCTGCCCATACTTTTCCGTGATGTGCCATTCGCCCTCGCAGGTCAGCACCGCCCCCACGTGGATCTCGGCAAAATTCCCCACCACGGGCACCAGGTCCTGGTGGCCCTTCACCCGCGTCTTGATGACGGAATATCCGTTTTCGTCGTTGTGATAGGTGACGTGTTCGACCACGCACCGAAGAGTGGACACGCCATCTCACCTCAATCCTGCGCTATGGTGTTGCTGTCTGGTTCAGTGAAGCGCTGCGTGCAGGTATTCCCTGAGAGATTCCAGCTGCTCTTTGGTGGTTGCCCAGCTGGTGCAGAAGCGGACCACGCTCTTCTCTTCCCCGGGGGCGCCCCACATGGAGAAGAGCACATGCTCCTTCAGTTTTTCGAGGGCAGGATTTGGCAGCGTCACAAACTGCTGGTTCGTGGGCGTCTCCATGAAGAAGTCGACTCCTTCATCGCGGAACAGCTGCTTTAGTTCCTCCGCCATGTTAAGGGCATGACGGGCTGCGCGCATGTACAGGTCATCGGTCAACAGGGTATCGAACTGCACACCGGTCAGCCGGCCCTTGGCAAGCAGCGCACCGTTCTGTTTGACGGTGGTAAAAAAGCTTCTCGGTGCACCCTTGGGGAACACCACGGCCTCCCCGCAAAGGGCCCCGACCTTGGTGCCGCCGATATAGAAGGCATCGCAGAGGACTGCGAGGACAGGAAGATCCAGATCACAGGAAGGGCCGGCCAGGGCATATCCAAGGCGGGCACCGTCCACAAAAAGCTTCAGGTGATACTTTTCTGTGAGGCTTCGAAGGGCCTTCAGCTGGTCCAGGCTGTACACCGTGCCCCACTCGGTGGGATAGGAGATGTAGACGGCGCCAGGCTGCACCATGTGCGTGTAGGTGTCGTCTGCATAAAAGGAGGTAAGGTAATGCTCGAGCTCCCCGGGGAGCAGGAGGCCGTCTTTGCCTGGGAGCGTGATCACTTTATGTCCCTGGTGCTCGATGGCTCCGGCCTCATGGCAGGCGATGTGCCCGGTGTCCGCGCAGATCACGCCCTCGTAGGGCATGAGGAGGGAGGCGAGCACCGTGGAGTTGGTCTGGGTGCCTCCGACGAGGAGAAAGGCGTCGCCGTCCGGGCAGCCACAGGCTTTCAGGATCTTTTCCTTTGCACGTTTTGAGTAGACATCATCGCCGTATCCGGGCAGCTGTTCGAGGTTTGTGCGAAGAAGCGCTTCCAGAATCTCCGGAAGGGCGCCTTCCGTGTAGTCACTGGCAAAATTCAGCATAAGAGGGCCTCCTTTGTGACAGGTCTTGTTTGGTGTTATGACTGAGCTAATTTGTTGCACTGTTTCTGCGCCGGTCCCATGCGTCCCCGAGAAAGGTAGAGGATAGGATCAGGAAGGCGCCGATGACGCCGAACATGGAAAGGGATTCCCCAAGCAGTGTGCAGGAGAGGATCACCGCGGTGACAGGATCCAGATAGCTGTAGATGGCGATCACCTGCGCGTCCAGGCGGTCCATGGAGGAAAAGTACAGGAGATACGCGATGCCCGTGTGGACAATGCCTGCAACGAGCAGAAGGGTGACCACCTGGGGCGTAAAGCTGAGGTCCGAGAAGCCTCCTGTCAGAAGGGTGTAGGGCAGCACAACGATGAAGGAAGCAGCCAGCTGCACGAGGGTCTTGTCCATGGGATCTGGTCCCTTTGCTTTCTTGGACAGGCAGACCACGCACGCATAGAGCACGGCGGCCGCAAGCCCCATGAGGATGCCCTTCACATGGTCCGGGGAAGTCTCCTGCTGTTCTAACACGCCCGAGAGGAACACCATACCGACGAGGGCCAGCAGGATACAGACGCAGCGGGCAGGGGTCAGCTTCTCGTGGAAGAGAAACGGGGAGATCAGCGTCAGAAAGACAGGCGCCATGTAATAGCAGAGCGTCGCGACGGCCACGGTGGTGTAGTTGTACGCTTCAAAGAGCAGCACCCAGTTAAAGCCCATGATGGCTCCCGAGAGGATCAGGGGAAGGAGATGTGGCCGCAGTCGCGCCATGTCCATGTGCTGCCCCCGGACCTTCCTGTATAACAGAAGAAACAAAACTCCAATCAGTCCCCGGCTCATTGCGAGAAAGGAGGAGGAGACGGGCAGCCATCGCCGTACAAGCCCGATGGTGCCATAGATGATCATGGAGAGAATATAGGAAAGCCGTGCGTATCTGGCATCCTGTTTCATGGTATCGCCCCTGCGATGTTTTATTTGCATCAAAGACGCAAAGAGCAGTATACGATGAACTGTGCCCGGTGTCGAATAAAAATCCAGGGAAATAAAGGACTGGATCTATGAAAAACAAAGAAAAATCAGCCGGCTTTAGACAAACCGAGCGCCCGGATCTCCTCCTCCAGCGCCTGGGCAAACCGGGCGATGTGAACCCCGTCCACCAGGCGGTGGTTGACCTCCATGGAGAGCCCGAGGATTTTACGACCGCCCGATTCAGTCCACCTGCCCCATGCAATCCTGGGCACACTGTCGTCCGGGTCTGTGTTTCGTTCGTTGGTCAGGGCAGTGAGGCTGAGCCAGGGGAGGCAGGAAAAGAAGATCAGGTGACTGCCTTCCTGGGACAGGTCGATAAACTCCTGCTGGGCACGGCTCTTCTCCCGGGCCGCCTGGGCGAACTGAACGACCGAGGCCTTCAGATCCGAGGAGCCGTCGTCTGCCATATCCATGGTGACGATGTGAAACTGATCCTCCCCGGGATGCATGTCCGTAAAGGAGGGGATACGGCGGGAAAGACGGTATACGCCGTCTTTTCGGATATCCAGCATCAGATTCTCCACCTGCATGACGGCCCGGGTGCACAGGTACACCATGGAATAGTAGAAGGAAATGCCTCTGTCGTGAGCAAAAGCAGAAACTTCCGTCACGTCCACCTGGAAGGTGACGGAACAGAAGGGCCAGTCCATGGAGGAGAAGAACTCAAAGACCTTCTGTCTCTTCCATGTCGCCGGATCAAGCTTCAGTGCCGCCGGATCGCTGGGCATACCATTCCTCCATCTTATGTGCCTTCAGTACGAAAGAACTCCCCGATGCCGTGGCTCGGGGAGAAAGATACGAAGTATACAAACGAAGACAGGCAAAGATTACATGTTGGTCTGCAGGAGCTTCTTCTTGAGATCCCGCTCCATCTGATACAGCTGCTGCTCGGCCTGCTGGCGCTGGTTGCGGCCATTCTGCTGGATGCTGAGCACCTCGTTGATGGTATCCATCAGGCTCTGGTTGGTTTCCACCAGCGTCTCGATATCGATGATGCCCCGCTCTGCCTCCTTGGCGGTTTCGATGGTGCCGATCTTGAGCTTCTCGGCATTCTTGCGCAGGAGCTCGTTGGTCATGTCCGTGACGGCCTTCTGTGCCTTCAGGGCATCCTGGGAGTGCTGCAGACCAAGGGCCAGCACCATCTGGCTCTTCCACAGCGGCAGGGTGTTGGAAAGCGTCGACTGGATGCGCTCCACAAGGAGAGAGTCATTGTTCTGAAGAAGCCTGATCTGCGGAGCCATCTGCATGGACACCTGGCGGGTCAGCTTCAGGTCATGCAGCTTTTTCTCCAGACGGTCACACTCGGCGGCCAGATCATTGGCCTTCTGTGCGTCCATGGCATCGCCGGAGACGGCAGCCTCGTCCTGCAGGCGCTTGAGCTCGCCCTCGCGGATGCGGCGCAGGTATTCATCGCCCGCGATGATATACAGCGTCAGCTCGCGGAAGTACTGGCTGTTCTGGTCATAGAGACGGTCAAACATGGACACATCCTTGAGCAGCTGCGCCTGATAGCCCTCCAGGGCGTCGATGATCGTCTCCACGTTGGTGTTGACCTTGGCATACTGTGCCTTCATGCGCTCAATGTCCTGGGTGGGCTTGGCGAAGAGGCGGCGAAGCCCCTTGGGCTGCTCGGCATCAGCGTCAAAGCCCTTGAGCTCGGTGACCAGCTTGACCAGCATATCGCCGACCTCGCCGCTGTCCTGGGTCTTCACGGCTTCCAGGGCCGTATCAGAGAAGCTGGATACCTTCTTCTGGGCTTCGGCGCCAAAGAGCAGCACATGGTCCGGGTTGTGGATGTCCAGTTTCCCGATGAAGGCCTCGATGGCATTGCGCTCGGCATCGGTCAGCTGGCTGTTATTGAGGTTGGGGCCTTCCACCGCCTGCTTGGCGGTCTCGGCGGGCTTGGTCTCCTGAATGGATCCGACTGCCTCCTGGGTACCGTCGGGGATCGCGGGATCGAGAGAAAGCGTCAGCATGGGCATGGATTCAGGCATGTGGCACAGCTCCTTTTTTCAAAATTCGTTCTTGATTGGATATGGAGTACCGGACATCAGCTTCGTCCGGATGCTTTTTTCTGGTAGTATGAGCGGTATTCTTCGCTCTGGTCCTCGCTGTCCGGGACGTGCAGGACAGGGACGCCCTGGTCCATCTCCATGGATGCCACCGTGGCACCGCTCTTTGGATCGAAGGCGGACTCGGTGAAGCCGTCGCGCTTCAGCATCTGCTCGAGGACATCAATGTCTGTGGACACATCCAGCATGGTATCCTTGAAGAGGTTATCCAGCTGCTTCTGGCAGGCGGTGAGCACCATGTCCATGCCGCGCTCCAGCGTCACCCTGGCCTCACGAAGGTCCCCTGCGGACACGCCACGCTCCTGCATGATCCTGTAGGAGTTGAGCATCTTGAGGGTGGTGGGAAGATAGTAGCTCATGAACTTGCGGATCTGGGAGGCCTTCTCCGGCTTTTCGGAGACGGTCTTGAAAATCTGCACGCAGATGTTTTCAAGCCTGTCCATCTGCTCGGAGAGCTTGCGGTCAGGGATGGCGTCGTTGGCGGCACGTACCTGCCGGAGCATCTCCTGGCCCCTGGCGATTACGCTGTCGGCGTCTGTGTCCCCGGACTTTGGCAGATCCTCCAGATCTCTCTGTACCTCATCCTGTTGATTGTGGGTCCTGGTATCCAGCGGCTGGCTCATGATACCGGCCACCTTGCCGATGCCGTAGGACGCTGCAGCGATCAGGACAATCCCCAGCGGGGAGAGCCCGAAAATTGAGGTCAGCACGACAGCGCTGACGGCGAACCCCATGAAGCTTCCTTTTTTGTTGCTCATCCTGTTGTTTCTGTTGATCTCGTCCTGCACGCTCATGTTCGGATCCTTTCAAAGATTTCAAAGAGATACAGCGTGAAACTGCAAATGCGGTCAAAAACCGTGAGCACACGGCAGGTCTGATCATAGCACAGACACATTGGATGCACAAGAAGAAAACCCTCTCCGGGCAGGCCCGGAGAGGGGAAAAAGAGATTGGAAAAGCATAAGAAATTCATGAGGATGGTGCCATGTCAGCGCCTTCCCCGGCGTTTCGTGTCGGCCTCCACAGGCGCCTTCCACTCGGCATCCCGCTGTCCTGATCTGCGGAAGGCGAGGGAGGCACTGGCGACGGCATCGTACTGCATCTTCATGCCGATATCATCGGCCATAGCCGTGACGGCGCGGTCCGCCTGGATGCCAAGGCTCGCTGCCTCTGCCACGGCATCCATGTTGGCACCGAGGAAGAGGAAGTCCCAGCCATCCTTTTCCTGATGCCTGTCGATCAGGGAGCGGATCATGGCTTTCGTGTACTTCTCGGAGCTGTTCTCATAGCCGTCGGTGATGATCACGAACTGGACATGTTCCGGGCGGTACTGTTCATCCAGGGCACGATAGACCTTCTCGATCTTCTCGATGCCATAGCCCATGGCGTCAAGAAGCGCGGTGGAACCGCCCGCGACATACTCCTTCCGGCTCATGGGGTGCACGGCCTGCACGGGCAGGCGGTCGTGGAGCAGGCTGATCTCGTGGCTGAAGAGGATGGTGGTGACATGGCACTCGCCCTCTTCCTTCCGGTGGCTCTCCAGGACGCTGTTGAAGCCTCCGATGGTGTCTTCGGTCAGATGATGCATGCTGCCGGAGCGGTCGAGGATGAAAATCAGTTCGGTGCGGCCATTCTGTTTCGTCATATGTGTGACTCCCTTTCTTTGTCGGCAGGTGCATGTTGAGCATCTGCCAAAGTGTACTTGATTGTATTCCGGGAGGTGCTGTCCTCCCTGCGACAATGAAAGTGTACACGGAAAGAGGAGAAAAATGGTCAACTGGCAGGCGACAAAAATTACTGGCCCAGACGCTTCAGATCCAGCTCCAGGAGAATCTCGTTCACATCGTCCACATCATAGATGTTTTCCTGCATGCAGTAGAGGATGACCATGTCGGTGGGCTGGGCCTGGGAGATGGCAAAGCCGGCACTTTTGAGGAGATCCTCGAGCTCGGCCTCGTCAAGATGCAGGGCAAGGGAGAGGGCAAAGATAGTGTTTTTTGTCGGCTGATAGTCGCGATTGGAGCGGATCTTGGAAAAGTGCTGCCGGGAGAGGTTGGCCCGGCGGTAGACCTCGCTGTCCTTCATGCCGGAGTCATCAATCATGCGAAGGACCGTTTCCTGAAAGGTTGCCTTGCCGCCATGCATGCGCGAAAAAAGTGCGTGCAGATGGTCCACTGCCTGATCAATGGCCTCCGCAGGTGCATGCCGGGGTGCCTTTGGACGACTTCCCTTTGGAGGGCTTCCCAGGGGAGGCGCTCCCAGCTCGGCGTCCTCCGGTGATGGTACGGATGCGGGCCGTGACTCGGAAACCAGTAGACTCAGAGAATTGGACGGTGCATCCAGTTCCGGGAAAGCGTCGGAATCAAAAGCTGCAGTTTCCTCGGAGAGCGCGCGGGCGAGGTTGGGGATCTGCTGAAGGCGCATTCGACGCCGGATTGCCTCCTCGCCAGACCTTCTGTACAGTACCAGATTGACGTCCATGTCTGTGTCATCCGGGAGGCTGTTGAGGAAGGCCCTGATCTCGGATACGGCGATGTGCAGCGCGAGCTCATAGGGAAAACCATGGTAGCCGGATGCGAGCAGGGGAAAGTCGACGGCCTCTGTCTCAAGCATCCGGGCTTCCTCGAGCACACCACGGTAGCAGGTGCGAAGAAGCGCTTCTTCCCCCTGTTGTCCGCCCTGCCACACGGGTGTCAGGATATGGATGATGCCGCGGCACAACTGGTAGCCCTCCGTCACCACGGGCATGCCCGGGACAATGGAGCGAAGGGCAGCATTCCGGAGTGCATTCTTCTGGTAGGTTGGGCCTGCGGCTTTGGCCACATCGCCAGCCATCCCGAGATCGGTCCGACCGCCGTGACCGACACTGCTGACACAGACGTGGTCGGGGGAGATGAAATGGATCAGATTGCCATAGTGGAGATGAAGGGGCATGCAAAAACTCCTTTCATGCCGGTGGAATGGCCGTCACATGATATCAATGGATTGTTCTGACGTCTCGCAGAGGAACGTGCCATCCTTCCATGGGGAGGCTCTGAAGGCTTCTTCTGCAGAATCAGCATCTGCGAAGATCCCGAAGACGGCAGAGCCGGAGCCCGTCATCTGTGCGACCGTGGCGCCGGAGCGGAGAAGATAGTTCCTGGCATCCAGGATCTCGGGACGCTTCCCGATGCTCACCTCCTCCAGTACGTTGCCGGGATGGGCGGGCAGGAGGGCAGGATTCCGGAGAAAAATCTCCTCCAGGTGATCGGTATCCGGCCGCGCGGGATCTTCAAGGCAGTGGTACAGGCGGAAGATTTCACCTGTGGAGAGCGCGGCACAGTTCTGGATGATGACGGCAGGAAAGATGGGCGCTGGAGCGATAGGGCGAATCTCCTCCCCGATGCCGCCCACACGGCAGAGGCCGCCGTGGAGACAGAAGGGGACATCTGCCCCGATAGAAAGGGAAACGGAGAGAAGCCTTTCTTTGCTAAGCCCCAGGTTCCATAGGACGTTCAGCCCGGCCAGCGCACCGGCCGCATCCGCACTGCCGCCACCAAGGCCGGCCCCCGAGGGGATGCGCTTGACAAGGTGCATCCTGGCGCCCATCCCGCAGCCCGTCTCCTCCTGGAGACGGCGGGCGGCCCGCACCACGAGGTTGTCGTCTGTCACCGGGATATCACCTCCGCCACCTTCCATGGAAAAGTCTATCCCGGGGGAAGAAAGGGAGGAAATAACAAGGTCATCTGACAGTGACAGGGGCTGCATGATCATGTCCAGAATGTGATAGCCGTCCGGGCGCCTGGACAGCACATCCAGGGACCAGTTGATCTTCGCGTGACATTTGACGAGCATGACAGGACCTCCATAAGGACGAAAAGAATAGAAAAGATAGAAAACTCGATTTCTGCACCGGTTGGGTGTATACTCAGGACTGCCCCGGACAGGGGCGCAGCACCTGAGGAGGTAAAGATGAAGGATATCGAGTTTGTGGAAAGCGGGAGAGGGGAAAAGAAAGACGTCATGATCCAGTCCAGGGCCTGGGCAAGGGATTCGCTGGATGTGATGAGCGATGAGATTGAGTGGACAAACCACGGGACGCTTTCAAGAAACGGCGGGGCCTGGTGTCTTGAGTACCGGGAGAATATCTCCGAGGATCCGAAGGACCCCACCATGACGGACGTGAAGATTCAGGTGCGCGGCACCTCGGTGCTCGTGACCCGCAGCGGCTCCTTCGGGATGACCATGTACCTGAACCAGGGACATGTCTATGAGGGCACCTACGTGACGCCGTTCGGGGAGATGAAATACCATGTTCAGTGTCTGAAGGCGGAGGTGGACCTGTCCGAGGAGGCAGGCAGTCTTGACCTGAGCTTTGTCCTCGAAATCCTTGGCGGCGGGGATACCACCACCCGTTACATGAAAATGAAGTATTGGGCCGTCAAATGAGCGCAGCAAAGATCGAAGACCCAAGGGACACGGCATGGGCCGTACTCCGGGATCTCCCGGGGAAGAGACGTCCGAGACTGTTGCGAAGCCGCCAGGAGGATTACCTCTTTGCCACGGATGTACCCCTGTTTCACGGGGAAGAGGTGATCAGGGAAAAAGTAGTGGAGTATCAGGCACTTGGCTGGACAGTGGACATGTCCGGGGGCTGGCTGCTGCTGAAAAGCCTCTGGAGGCGGCCGGAGGTGCCGGAGTTTGACCCGGGGGATGCGGTCTTTCTCACAGAAACGCAGAGCCTCATGCAGCTTCTTGCGCGCCATCCGCTCGGGGAAGCGGACATGCGGCTGAACCATACATTATACAGGGCCTTGGATGAGGGAAAAGAAGCGCTGGAAGCGTGGAGCCTTGACACCCATATTTCTCTTGCAGAGCGGCTGAGAACGGGGGAGGCACTGCCGGATCTTCTTCCCTGGGTACAGGGCGCCTGCCTGATCCTGAAAAAGAGACAGCAAACAGCATCTAACATGAGAAAAGAGGTATGTTTATGATCATCAGGCATCTTGGACATTCCAAGTTTCTGATCCGCCTGGAGAGCGGCTACAGGGTCCTCACGGATCCGTTCGATGCCACCACAGGCTATCCTGTCCCGAAGGTACAGGCGGATACAGTGCTGGTGAGCCATCACCATCACGACCACGATGCGGTGGATACTGTGGAGATCACGAGCGGTGTCGTGGACACGGCCGGCACGCGGGAGATTGCCCCGGGCGTCCGTGTGATTTCTCTTCCGAGCTTCCACGATGATGCCGAGGGGAGCAAGCGGGGCGCCAATCTGATCCACATTCTGGAGGCGGAAGGCCTGAGGGTGGTGCATCTGGGTGATCTTGGACATCTGCCGGACGAGAAGCTGACGCAGGCAATCGGTCAGGCAGACATTCTGATGGTGCCGGTCGGCGGCTTTTTCACCATTGATGCCCTGCAGGCAAGGGAAATCTGCACCATGCTCAAGGCACGGGTCATCATCCCCATGCACTACAGGACCCAGTACAATGCTTCCTGGCCCATCACAGAGCTGGATGGCTTCCTCACTCTGTTCCCGGACGGCGGGGAAGAGGTGGATCTTCTGCGCGTCACCAGGGAGGATCTGAGCTGCCAGATGCATGTGGCCGTGATCCGGGACACATTCACGGATTTCTGATCGTCACTCTGAAGCCGGGATCGTGCCGTCCACAGAGATATATGAAAGAAATTCCTGCGGGGAGACAGTGTGCTCCCCGCTCTTTTTGGCTGCCCGTATGCCTGCGAGGGCATGGATCATGACGGCGCACTGGAGCCACAGGATCGAGGGCTGCTGACTGAGGATTGCATGGGTGCCGGCGAGAATGCCGCAGAGGAGATCACCGCTCCCGCCGCGGGCAAGGGAAGGGGATGAGACAGTCTGGATGGCCCTTTGACCCTCTGCATACATCAGGGTACGGGAGGTTTTCAGGACGACCTGACAGCCGGTGACTTTATGAAGTGTCTCAAGGGCGCCCGGTGCGTCCTGCAACACCTTTGCGGCCGGGATGCCCAGAAGTCTCCCCGCCTCACCAGGGTGAGGTGTGACGACGTCCTTCGGTGGAAGCGGCAGCAGCGACGGATGGCTTACGAGAAGGTTCAGTGCGTCTGCGTCCCAGATCACGGGACAGGCGGCGGAGCGGAAGATGCTCAGAATGGGTATGAGATCATCCGTCTGCCCGAGTCCACAGCCGACAACGGCCACCGTAGCCTTCTGAAGGCCAGCCTCCACAATCTCGCAGCACTTGTCTGTGAGTATACCGTCCTCCTCCGGGAGGGGAATGCACATGGCGGAAGGCACGAGGGTCTGGAGGATCGGGAGCAGGGATTGCCTGCACAGGATCGTGACAAGACCTGCGCCTGCCTTCACGGCGCCCTGGGCACACATGGCGGCGGCTCCTGCCATGCCTGGACTGCCGGCAAAGATGAATACGTGACCGAAGGTGCCCTTGTGTGCGCATGCATCCCGGGGCGGGAAAAGGGCAGGAAGGTCATGGGGAGAAAGGCAGGAAAAACCGTTTTGCGATCCGTATTCCTGCGGGATCATGATTGGTGCTACGGTGACTTTGCCGGTATAGGACGGACCGGATGCCAGGAACAGGCCAGGCTTTGGTCTGTGAAAGGTGACCGTTTCGATACAGTGGAGGGCATATCCAAGAACATGACCCGTTCCACCGTCCAGCCCCGAGGGGATATCCACCGCCAGGACCGGAACGCGAAGCGCCTGGACATAGAGGAGGAGATCCATCACCTTAGGGGACAGCGGACGGGAAAGGCCGGTGCCAAAGAGCGCATCGACTGCCATGACAGGGAAATCTTTGAACCAGATCGGATTTGAAGCGTCCCATGGGAAAATGGGGATATCGTCTGCAAGGCAGAGCCTGCGGTATACGCCGGCATCACCCTGGGCATCTGATGAAAGCTCCAGGATCATGGAGGTACCGCCCTGCTCCTGCCAGAGTCTTGCGGTTGCATAGCCGTCCCCACCATTAGCACCGGGACCGCAGAGGAAAAGCACCGGCGAAGAAGAGGGGACATGAGCCTGAAGGCGGGAAACCACAGCGCGGGCCGCACGGTCCATCAGAAGAATCGACGGAATCTGATGCTCATGCATCCATGACTGTTCCAGGGTTTTCATTTCCTGGGGAAGAATTGTATTTATCATGCCGGTCACCTTTCTATACAAAACGTATGAAACCATATGGTGTCTTATAAAGAAGAGTATACCTGTGGCAGACAGAAATCGCAAATCATCGAAGACAGAAACAAAAAACCGAGGAAAATTGCTTTAAAAAATCTCGGAAATCCTCTTGATTAAAAGAAATCTTTGTAGTATTATGCAGCACGTCGCCTGTAGGAATGACCTCACGGGGGATAGGGATGACGGAAACGACATCTCGAAATCATGGCCCCGTGGTCAAGTGGCCTAAGACACCGCCCTTTCACGGCGGCTACTCGGGTTCGAATCCCGACGGGGTCATACCTTCCTGATTTTCAGGAAGAACTTCATAATATGGATGGGTTCCCGAGTGGCCAAAGGGAGCAGACTGTAAATCTGCCGTCACCGACTTCGGTGGTTCGAATCCACCCCCATCCACATTCTGCGGGAATGGCGGAATTGGCAGACGCGCTAGATTCAGGTTCTAGTGAAA
>JAFUBA010000109.1 GCA_017460395.1 Clostridia bacterium
CGAGCTTGTGCGTGCCGCCAGGCTCCTGGCTGAGGAGGTGGAGCAGGGCCACATCCGAAGCAGCATGATCTCGGAGAAGATGTTTGCAGAGCACCTCTACACAAAGGGCCTTCCGGACGTGGATCTGCTCATCCGGACCAGCGGAGAGATGCGGCTGAGCAATTTCCTTCTCTTCCAGTGCGCCTATGCGGAGTTTGTCTTCCCACAGGAGCTCTGGCCGGACTTTACCGTGCAGGTATATGACACAGCCCTTGCAGAGTTCGCCTCCCGCAACCGCCGCTTCGGAGGGAGAACCGCCTGATTTTTTCCTGCCTTACATCCAGATTATTCGAATCGGGGGTTATCATGAGACAGCGCATCATCACCGCGTCCGCCCTGGTGGTCGGCGCCCTGCTGCTCCTGTATTTCGGGGGCGTCGTGTTTGCCATAGCAGGCACGGTCTGCTTTCTCCTGGCGCTCTATGAGATGCACCAGGCCCTTGCCAAGGCCGGCCACCGTCCGGTCACCTGGCCCACATATCTGGCCATGGTTCTGTCCATTCCCATCGCCCAGATCTTCGGCCCCAAAACCGTCGTGCCGATCCTGATGGGCTCCTGTCTCATCACCATCATCTGCATCATCTTCCGGGACGAACCGACCCTGGAGGATATTCTCATGAGCCTGATCCCGCTCTTTTCCGTGGTGCTCCCTGGCCTGTGCATCATCTCTCTTGCCCAGGTGGAGCCCCTGAGCGTGCAGAGAACACTCATCGGGGTGCTGCTGGTGGTGCCGGTGCTGGGCGACACCTGTGCCTTCTTCGTGGGCTCCAGAATGAAGGGGCCAAAGCTCTGCCCGGCTGTCTCCCCCAACAAGACCATCTCCGGCGCCATCGGCGGGCTGATCGGATCCGTGTGTGGCTGCATGCTGGTGTGCCTGATCTCCTACCTCATCTGCGCCCCCACCACGCATCCCTTCCTGCCCACCTGGTGGCAGTATCTGCTGCTGGGCCTTGTGGGCGGTGTGGCCAGCCAGATGGGCGATCTGTTCGCCTCCATGGTCAAGCGCCACTGCGGCATCAAGGACTATTCCAACCTCTTTCCGGGGCACGGCGGCATGATGGACCGTCTGGACAGCATCCTGTTCATGTCCGTGGTGGTCTACTGCTTCCGCCTGATCACCGTACCCTGAGGCCGCTGCTTGCCTGCAGACAGACAAAGGAGAGACGCTATGAAGCGCATTGCCATTCTCGGCTCCACCGGGTCCATCGGGACACAGGCGCTGGACCTGTGCAGGCTCCACGCGGATGAATTCGAGGTTTCCGCGCTTGTCGCCCGGCACAATTATGAAAGGCTCTTTGAGCAGGTCCGCGCCTTCCGTCCCCGTCTGGCCGGCCTCGTGGACCCGATCCCCATGTCCGAGATCCCGGAGGACCTCAGATTCTGCCAGTGGGTCATGGGCGATGAGGCCAACCATGCGGCGGCCGCCGAGGTCCCCTGCGACATGGTGCTGGTGGCCGTGGTCGGCATCGCGGGACTGCCCAGCGTCATGGACGCCATGAAGGCCGGGCGGGACGTGCTCCTGGCCAACAAGGAGGCCCTGGTCACCGGCGGCCATCTGGTGATGGAGGAGGCAAAACGCCAGAAGATCGCCCTCCTCCCGGTGGACTCCGAGCACAGCGCGATCTTTCAGTGCCTCGAGGCAGCCAACGGCAACCCTGTGCGCCGCCTCTTGCTCACCGCCTCCGGCGGGCCCTTCCGCACCTGGGACCGCGCGCGCATCGAGCAGGCGACCCTGGCCGATGCCCTCCGCCACCCCAACTGGTCCATGGGACAGAAGATCACCGTGGACAGCGCGTCCATGTTCAATAAGGCGCTGGAGATCATGGAGGCCAGATGGCTCTTCGACATCCCCTCCGAGCGCATCTCGGTGGTCATCCATCCCGAGAGCATCCTCCACTCCGCCGTGGAGTTTGAGGACGGTGCCGTCATCGGACAGATGGGCACGCCGGACATGCATCTGCCCATTCTCTACGCCATGACCTACCCGAGGCGCGAGCCCACCGGACGGCCCGCACTGGACCTGTTCTCCGTAGGCGCACTGCACTTTGAAAAGGAGGACCAGGAGCGCTTCCCTGCCCTTCGCCTTGCGCGGGAATGCCTGCGGGCGGGCGGCGCCGCCTGCACCGTGCTGAACGGGGCCAACGAGGTGGCCAACGAGGCCTTCCGTCAGGGTCGGATCCCCTTTGGAAGGATCACCGAGACCGTGGAGCATGTCCTGGAAAAGCTGCCCCCGCTCCCGGCAGGCACCCTCGAGGATATCTACGAGGCGGACCACCTCGCCCGCGAGGCAGCAGGCGCCTTCCTCATCTGAGGCGCCGAAAACGGATACCGGAATTTCCGATTGGAGTTACATATGACACTTGTCTATATTCTCGTTGCGATTCTGCTCTTTGGCATCCTGGTGGTGGTGCACGAGTTCGGCCACTATCTGACCGCCCGCCTGTGCGGGATTGAGGTCAAGGAGTACGCCATCGGCATGGGACCAAAGCTCATCTCCAAAACGCTC
>JAFUBA010000110.1 GCA_017460395.1 Clostridia bacterium
ACAGCAATGGAAGGGTGATTATAGCACTGGGTGATCAGCTCCCGCATCTGGGAGAGGGTATTTTCCCGGCCGTTTTTCAAGTGCATGGTGATGTAGGGGATCTCCGCCCACACCACGATGCCGGTTTCGTCGCACAGGTCATAGAATTCCTGGGCGTGCTGGTAATGGGCCAGGCGCAGGGTGTTGGCACCGATCTCCCGGATGATGGCCATGTCCGCCCTGTGGTCTTCATATGACAGCGCATTGCCCCTGCCCTTCAGGTCCTGATGGCGGCTGACACCCCGCAGAGGGTAGCTGCGCCCGTTGAGGAAGAAGCCCTTCTCCGGGTCGCAGCGGTATGTCCGGCAGCCGAAGCGCGTGGTGATTGTGTCTCCGCTGTCCAGAGATGCGGTGGCCGTGTACAGATAGGGATCGTCCACGCCGTCCCACAGGTGGACATTCTCGATCACAAATTCCGCCACGGTATGGCCGTCCGAAGACGGAACCGTCCTGGTTTCGCCGTTCACCGTGACGGTCACCTGACCGGCATTCTGCCAGGTCTCCACGGTAACATTCGCCGTTTTTTTCTCCAGATCGACGCTGGGTGTCACCTTGATGCCCGGCGTGCCGTCCTTGATGAGTTCAAAGTGCTTTTCTGGCACGGAGATGAGCCTGACCTCGCGGTACAGTCCGCCGTAGAAGGTGAAGTCGGCCTTCTGGGGATACACATGGTCGCTGTTCTCATTGCACACGGAAATCGCGAGGATGTTCCTGTCTGCCCTCTCCCCGGTCAGATCCACACGGAAGGCGGAATATCCGCCTTCGTGATGGGTCAGGCACCTGCCGTTGAAATACACGTCCGCCGTCATGGCCGCGCCGCCCACCTCCAGGAAGACGGCTTCCCCTTCCAGCTCCTGTGCGGTCAGTTCCCGCACATACCAGCACCTGCCCCGGTGATAGTCGTTGCCGCCATCCTGTCCGTCCACGGCGTTCCAGGTGTGGGGCAGGGAGATCTTTTCTCCCTGAACAGCGTTTGCCATGGCCTGCTCCGGGCTGATATCCGCCTTCAGAAAGCGCCAGCCGTCCCTGAGTACAGTGATCTTACGCATTGGCTGCGTCCCCCTTGTGCAGTTCCTTTTCGTACAGTTCTTCCTTTGCCGTCGCCTTCTTGTCCGCGATGCGCTTCTGCACGTTCACCATCTCGTCCTTGGTCAGCCCGCAGCGTCGCATGGCGATGAGGGTGCAGATGAAGCCCAGGATCGACAGGCCATAGCGCAGGAACATGGTCATCCAGAACACACCAGGGGTGGCGGCGTCGCCGGGCTGGGGCATGGTGGTGGTGTACCCGATCAGGGCCACACAGCCGGTGGCGATGGCGGCGGAGAAGGAGGATACGATCTTATCCACCAGACTGTAGGTGCCGCTGATAACCGCGGGAATGTATTTCCCGCTGCGGTCCAGTTCATAGTCGATGATATCCGCCATAAAGCCGGTGTTGGCAGTGGTTACGCACATGGAGAATCCATTGACCACAAAGGTCAGGGCAACGAAGGCGATCATGGTAATGCCCATATGGGAAATCGTCTGGGTGCCTGCGGTGGAATTGGTAATGGCGAAGAACAGGATCATCACCAGGTTGGCAATGATGCTGTTCCGGGTCCAGGTGACGATGCTCTCCTTGTGACCATGCTTGCCAGCATATCTCGCGCCATAGGCAGCAAAGAGAATGGAGGGCAGCATGCCGATCATGCTCAGGGTCGTCGCCAGCCCCATATCGCCGATCAGGATACCGTTGAGCATGGTGCTGACGATGGAGGCGGAGGAGGCCTGCTGGGCAATCTTATCGGAGGAGGCGGACAGAATATAGCTCTGCAGGGGCTTGTTGTGCCGCAGCACGTTCAGCATATCCTTCCACTTCAGCCGCTCGGTTTTTCCGATTCCCTTGAAGTTTTCAGGCTTATCATATTCGGAAATGCCGATGCATACCAGCACAACGCCCACAAAGGCAATCGTCACGCACATCCAGCAGACCACATTCAGGAAATCCTGATTGAAGCTGCCGCCCATGGCAGGCATCAGTTTGGTATAGACGATGATGTTCAGCGCCATGGGGGTCAGATAGTTCAGCACCGTCTGCCACACGCCCACGGTGGGCCGCTGCTTGGGATCATTGGTCATCAGGGCCGGCAGCGTCTGCGCCGTCATGTTCACGATGGTATAGCCCACCACATAGATCATATAGAAGAGCAGGAATATCACGACGCCGTGGCCTTTGCTGGAGAAGAAGTTGAACATGCACAGAAGGCCCAGGCTCTGAACCGCCCAGCCGATCAGCATGAGGGGCCGCACCTTGCCAAAGCGGGTATTGAACCGATCGTACAGGAAGGCCAGCAGCGGGTCGGTGATCGCGTCAAAGATACGGGTGAAGGTCAGCAGTCCGCCCACAACCAGCGTAGCGATACCGTATCCGATGCTTGCGGAGTAGCTGGCCAGGCCGATGAGGAAATACACAGCCATGCCGTTGAAGGCGTTGAATGCCACCAGAATGATTTGCCACAGCTTGGCTCTGCGGTACTGAACACCACTTTGTTCGACGCCTGCCACATGTTCCTTTGCCATGAGAGATCTCTTCCTTTCTTCATTGTGCCGGTCTCCCTGCACTTTCTGGGAACATTATATGGACAATTCTCCATGGCCGTAAAGCCAAAAAACAGAGTAAAATGACAAAAATTCAGGTTGTTTCCTGTAATCAACTTCTTTTCTTTTTGAGCAATTTTCTGGAATACAAAGCTTTTCCGTTGAAACCAGTCATATAGGAATGTTAAAATGGATGTTAAAATATCAAGAAAATGCAGACGAGGAGGCGTCGTTCGTGCTAAAAAACATCACTCAGGGCGAGCAGAACCTGTTTTTGCTGAAAGCCATGATTCCCCGGAACGAGCCGCTATACGTGTGGTGCTATGACGCAGACGGAAAAAAGAAAGGGACCACCTGTCCGGAGCTCCTGCAGGAAGCGCTGGATCATGCCTTTCGCGGACTTGGCGGCCTGGAAAAAGCACAGGCATATGCCGCCCTGCCGGAGAGCAGAGTGCCTCTTCTCATCGGATCCTCCATCGGGATGCAGTGGGCCGTCACCTTGGAAGCAGAACGGGAGAAGAACCTTTTGTTTGTGATCGGCCCGGTTTTCTATCAGAAACCGGACGAAAAAAAGCTCCGTGACAGCCTGCTTTCCTCCTGCAGAGCCCATGGCGACACGGGCTGGATCGGCGAACTGCTGTCTGTCGCAGATAAGATCACGGTGCTTTCCTATTCTGTCTTTTCACGCTACGTCATCATGGTGCACAATACGCTGACCGGACAGCAGCTTGGGCTGGAAGACCTGGCGTCCGGCATGCCCGAGGAATCAGACATCCAGGAAAACACAACAGGCGAGCGGAATCGACTGAACATCTATCTGGCGGAAAAAGCGCTGCTGGATATGGTGCGGCAGGGGAACATCAACTATCAGTCCGCCCTTCGGTACAGCAGCGGCATGAGCCCCGGCGTGCCCATCGAAGGAAAAGATCCGCTCCGGCAGATGAAAACCAGCATCATCGTGTTTACCACCCTGGTCAGCCGCGCTGCCATGGAGGGCGGTCTGTCCCCGGAGGTGGCCTACTCCCTGGGGGATTCCTACATTCAGACGGCAGAAAACAGCCGGGATTCCGGAGAGCTCTCTGCCCTGGCCACCGCCATGTACCATGACTTTATTTATCGGGTGCACTATCTGCATGCCAACCCCAATTATTCCCACGCCGTTCAGAAATGTTGCGATTATATCGAACTAAGCCTTGACCGAAAGATCTCCACCGCCGATCTGGCGGGGCTGGTAGGCTATACTGAATATTATCTGACGGAAAAATTCAAAAAGGAAACAGGCAGATCGGTCAGCAGTTACATTCGGGACGCAAAGATTGAGCGTGCCAAAATGCTACTGCAAACCACCGATCTGCCGGTTTCAGAAATTGCTGTCCGCCTTGCATTCAATACCCCCAACTATTTCATCCATTGCTTCCATGATGTGGTGGGGTGCACTCCGGCACAATACAGGAAGGTGCAGCAGAAGGGATGATTCCGTCATAATCGCAATATCATGGATTATCATCTTCATGACTGCCTTTGGGGACATATCTGACGAATATGGCAGGAGAAAATGGGGCCCGGTGTGATTCGAACTCACGGCCTGCCGCTTAGGAGGGGGAAAGGCGTTCGCCTCCGATGCCCTTCAATGTGTCGCAAGTGCTTGATTTTACTGGGTTTCTAACGATTTTCGGTTGTTCCCATTTCCCCCAAAAAGCCCCTCTTTTACCCTGGTGCGATTAGCTGGAAATTAGCTGAGCTAATTTTGGCAGTAGGACATTTTCCCACATCGTCCGCCAAAATTAGCAGGATGACCGAAATCACGCTTCAAAAAAACGAACAAATTATACATAAAAGTTTAGTATTAGTAAACACTATTTTTCATGGCGCAGAAAGATGTTGTGGGACAGATTCAGGATTAGGTCCCAGATTTGTCGAAAGCCAGACAACTGTTTGTACAGAGAATGCACCTTGTCTGTTTGCTCTCAGACAGATGCTGCCTAATGCTTGCAGCTGGGATTCAAATCAATCATATGAACATGACCATATAGTGTGGGAGTGTGATTTTTTCATCCACCTGGCCATTTTGCGAATTTGTCAGCTTATAAGCAAATGGGGGTTTATAACGTGCAATGTATTGATTGAGGGACGGCGTTGCTCGATTTCCTGCCTTAACCTCAATCGGAATGACTGCTCCGCTGCGTTCGATAAAGAATTCAATCTCATGCACACTGTCCGGCTTGTAGTAATACAGGGAATAGCCCCTTTTGATCAAGCATTCAGAGATAGCGTTCTCGTATATACCGCCGCGTGCATTTCCGCTGATTGTGTCATTCAGAACGGCAAGCTTCGTTTCAAAGCCATAGGAGCAGCAGAGCAGGCCGGTGTCATTGAGGTAGAGTTTGAATTGAGCTCCATTGG
>JAFUBA010000111.1 GCA_017460395.1 Clostridia bacterium
GGATCACGTTCTACAAAAAAGAGGTCTAAAGGTGCTACATAAAAGATCGCATCATGAAACCAGGGGATGTCTCACTTGCCGACATCCCCTGGTTTTGGTACGCTTCTGGTTGTCCTTTGATAGGATGACTTTATAGATACGTCCCGGAAAAATCACCGGAGGGCGTATCCTGCTGGGCGGAAATGATCTGACCGGCCTGACAATTCGGCAGTACCAACGAATCCGCGGCTCGGAAATTGCCATGATCTTCCAGGAGCCGATGACCAGCCTTGATCCGCTGATGGCCTGTGGCCGTCAGATCGAGGAGGCCATCCGTGCACACGAGCGGCTGCCCCGCGCAGAACTGAAGCGCCGTGCCATTGAGGCCATCCGCAAGGTTGGCATTCCGATGCCGGAGAAGGTCTACGCGGACATTCCCTCACAGCTCTCCGGCGGCATGCGCCAGCGGATCATGATCGCCATGGCGCTGGCGTGCCACCCAAGGCTTCTGATCTGCGATGAGCCGACCACAGCGCTGGACGTCACGATCCAGGCGCAGATCCTCCGCCTGATCCGCCGCCTGCGCAATGAGACCGGGACGGCAGTCATCTTCATCAGCCACGACATGGGCGTCATCTCCGAGACGGCCGACCGCGTTGCAGTCATGTACGCGGGCGAGATCGTGGAGGAAGCAGACGTTAAAACGATGTTTGAAAGCCCGGCCCATCCCTATGCGGTCGGCCTGCAGAAGGCGATCCCGCAGTCAGGGCATCATCAGGAGGCACTGCACGACATTCCGGGCAGCGTGCCTATGCTGAATGCACTGCCGGAAGGCTGCCTGTTCCATCCGCGCTGTCCCTACGCAGAGCCGCGCTGCAGGGCAGAGCATCCGGAGCTCTTTGACAGCGATGGACACCGCTGCCGCTGCTTTAGAAGTGCTGGTCATTCTGCCGGCGAGCGAGGGGAGGGCATATCATGAGCGAACCGATCCTGCGCGTCAGGAACCTGAAAAAGTACTACAAGAGCGGCTCTATGTTTGGCAAGAAGGAAACGGTCCGCGCCGTGGATGGTGTCAGCTTTGAACTGAACCATGGCGAGACGCTGGCCATCGTCGGCGAGAGCGGATGCGGGAAATCCACGGCCGTGAAGGCGCTGATCCGCATCGTGGAGCCGACCGACGGGGAAATTCTTCTGGAGGGAGAGGACTTTCGTACACTCTCGGGCGCGAAGCTGCAGGCTGCACGCCGGAATATCAAGATGATTTTCCAGGATCCCTACTCCTCGCTCAATCCCAGAATGACCGTCAGAGACATTATTGCTGAACCCATCGATATCGACCATGCATGGAAGACCAGGCAGGAGCGGGAGGAGATTGTGCTCAATACCATGCAGGAGGTGGGGCTGGATCCTTCCTATGCCGACCGCTACCCGCATGAGTTTTCCGGCGGGCAGCGACAGCGAATCGGAATTGCACGGGCGATCATCCAGCGACCGAAGGTGGTGATCTGCGATGAGCCGGTCTCTGCACTGGACGTCAGCATTCAGGCGAAGATTATCAACCTTCTGCGGGAAATTCAGCGCAAACAGGATATTTCCTACATCTTTATATCCCACGACCTGGGTGTGGTGGAGCACATTGCGAATCGCATTCTGGTGATGTACCTCGGGCACGTCGTGGAGGAGGGACGAACGGAGGATATTTTTGCACATCCCGCGCATCCGTATACGCGTCTTCTGCTCAACAGTATTCCGAAGATCGGAAAGCCGACCGATGACGAGAGCGTATTACTGGAGGGGGACCTGCCAAGCCCCGCAAATCCTCCGCATGGCTGCGTCTTCCATACGCGCTGCCCGTATGCCGAGGCGCGGTGCAGCCAGGACGCACCGGGCATGAAGACCATTGACGGCATTCACAGGTGCGCGTGCTTCCTGGATACATCTGCTGACATATCCCATGCAGATTTGGCGATGAATTCGTGACCGTCAGCGAAAAACAAGAGGAAAGAGGCATTACCATGGAATTTGACAGAGCGGCCGTTGAAAAGGATTTTCGCGAACGCATCAAAACGCTCTCCAGCACTTTCGGACCCTCCGGATTTGAGGAGGAGGTCGTGGAGGAGGTGCGAAAGGAACTGTCTGCCACAGACTTTGAGCTTTCGGATGACCTCATGCTGAACCTGATTGCCCACAAGAAGGGCAGGAAACCGGGCAAGCTCCTGGTGGCTGCGCATACAGATGAAATCGGCCTCATCGTGCGTCACATCGACAGGAAAGGCTTTCTGTGGTTTGAAACGCTGGGCGGCATCGCGCCGCAGCAGTTCTTCGGAAAACACGTGATCGTGAGAACCGAAGAGGGAAAACACATCGACGGCATCGTCAACTATGTGAAGCCCGGGCGTCCGCAGCGCGCACCGGAACTGCCAAAGGACGTGCACGGCTTCTTCATTGAGGTCGGCGCGGAATCCTACGAGGAAGTGCGCGAGATGGGGATCGAGGAGGGTGCCCCGGTCAGCATCGATTATCCCGTCATCAACCTGGGCAGGCACCGTCTGGGCGGCAAGGCGCTGGACGACAGGGCACTGGTCTTCATTCTGGAGGAAGTGGTGAAGCTGTTTGACGGCCGTGACGACATTCCGGACTTCTATGCCGCATTCACCAGTCAGGAGGAGGTCGGCGCGAGAGGCGCGATCGTCGCAGCTCAGAAGATTCAGCCGGATGTTGTCGTCGCGCTGGACATGAGCCTTGCCACCGACATTCCGCATGTGCCGGAATCTGAATATGTCAACGAGCTGGGCAAGGGCACTTCCATCAAAATCATGGACAAGCTGGGTGCCGGCGTGCAGGGCCTGATCGCCAACCGGCAGGTCGTGAAGGACATGAAGTCTGCCGCGAAAAAACATGACATTCCGTACCAGATCGAGGCATATGCGGCCGGCGCGACCGACGCAAGTTTTGTTCAGACGCTGAATCATGGCACCCGCGCTGGTGGCATTCAGATTCCCATGCGCTATGTACACAGCTATGAAGTGGTGGACGTGCGCGATGTGGTGGATACGGTGGAGCTGCTCTACCGCTACATTGAGCAGCTGACGATAGAATAACGCACCAGCTGGTTCAGGGAGCTTCGGCACCTTATGCTCCGTGTTTCCGCCCCACCCCGTGATTCGAACAGAGGAAGGGGCATTCGCTTGTGTGAAGCGCACAGTCGGAGTAGAATGGCCGCAGGATCATTCCGCCAGACGGGCAGATGAACGTGGCCGCATATCACATTGCTTTATACTTGTGGCACCTGATATAGCCGGGCAGGATTGACCTGCCTGGCTTTTTTGGAAGCGTCAGTTCATTCCGCTTGCTGCTTTTTGATGTGAAAGGGGCCTCAGTATGTACTCCGGAGATGCTGTCTTCTATGATGCATTTCAAAGCTTTTGCGGCATCGGCGCAGATGTGGAGCTCATCCGCCGGCTGATCCCGGACAGCGCACGGGACGTGTGTGAGATTGCCTGCGGGACGGGAAGAATTCTTCTGTCGCTGAGAAGGCCGGGTCTCACGCTCACGGGGCTGGACCTTTCGGAGGACATGCTGAAGGTGGCAAGAAAGAAGGACCCGTCCGTCAGATGGCTGCAGGCCGACATGCAGTGCCTCCCGGATCTTGGCCCCTTTGACTTTATCATCTGTGGCTACAATTCGATTCAGCACGTGATGGAGAATGCAGGGGTCAGGAGCTTTCTTCGCGGCGCGCGGGAAAACCTTCGGGAGGGCGGCCTTCTCTATCTGGATCTGTACAATCCGCGTGAGTGGCTGAAAAGGGAGGAGGACCCATACGCCGCGGAATATACGCCTGGCGGCAGGCTTTCAGAACCTTTGGATGATGATGCCACGATGCGCTTCCGGGTGCCGCCGTTTCTGTGCGGAGAGCAGGCGATTGTGCTCTATGAGAGCCAGTGGACCGATGAGGCGAATATGATCCGGCACATCACCTACGAGTACTATGAGATGGACAGGGACGTGTATGACCGCGGCGATCTCAGATACCTGTACACGCAGAAGCAGCACCCTGAGGTGGAACGTTTCCTGCTTGCGGAGAACTATGAGATGCGTGAATTCCTCCCAGGGGAAATGGAAGAGATGATCCTGGATTGCGGCTTTCAGATAGAAAAGCGTTTTGGAGAGTATGACGGCAGCGATTATGCCAGGAATTCCACCAAGCAGATCTATCTTCTAAGACGTGCGCAACAAAAGGCCTGAAGGAATGAAAAACGGTTTGACTCAAAGGGCAAAGTTCGGTAGAATACCGGGGGTCAGGGAATCCGGCGATGCCGAAGGCCCATGCCGGATTTCATCGTTTGGCTCAGTGCGTGTCCAGGTCCGGTCTTTTCCGGATGAGGACAGACACGAACAGGTACAATCACCGGGCACTGCATAAAGGCATTCCGAAAGGGTATGACAACAAGGGTAACGAAGGAGGAATTTCCCATGTCTGTGATTGAGAAGATCAAGGCAAAGGCAAAGGAAAATGTAAAGCACATCGTGCTGGCCGAGGGCGATGAACCCCGCACGGTCCAGGCGGCTGCAAAGATTGTGGCCGAGGGACTTGCCAAAATCACCCTGGTGGGCAAGGAAGAGAGCATCCGCAAGGTGGCTGCTGAGACCAACACGGATCTGACGGGTGTGGCCGTTGTGGATCCTGAGACCTGCGAAAAGTCTCCCGCATATGCTGAGAAGCTCTGCGAGCTCCGTCAGAAGAAGGGCATGACGCTTGAACAGGCCACAGATCTGGTCTATCACAACACCCTGTATTTCGCCACCATGATGCTGAAGATGGACGATGCGGACGGCCTGGTGGCCGGCGCCATCAACTCCACCGGCAATGTGCTGCGCCCCGCCCTGCAGATCATCAAGACGGCCCCCGGCATCTCCACCGTGTCCAGCTGCTTCATCATGGAGCTGCCCACGAAGGAATACGGCAATGACGGCGTCATGCTCTTCGGCGACTGCGCTGTGAACATTGAGCCGAACGCGGATGAGCTGGCTGCCATCGCGATTGCCACTGCCAGGACCAGCCGCGAGCTTCTCTCCACCGAGCCCAAGGTTGCCATGCTGTCCTTCTCCACCAAGGGAAGCGCCAAGCATGAGGTGGTCACCCGCGTTCAGGAAGCCACTGCAAAGGCACATGAGCTGGCGCCCGACATTCTCCTTGACGGCGAACTGCAGGCCGATGCCGCTCTCGTGGAAACCGTGGCCAATCTGAAGGCACCGGGCTCTCCCGTGGCCGGCAAGCAGCCCAACGTCCTGATCTTCCCGAACCTTGGCGCCGGCAACATCGGCTACAAGCTCGTGCAGCGTCTGGCCGGTGCAAAGGCCATCGGACCCATCATCCAGGGCCTTGCAAAGCCTGTCAACGATCTGTCCCGCGGCTGCAACGTGGAGGAGATCGTAAACACCGTCGCAGCCGTGGCCGTGAAGGCACAGGGCTGAGAAGCCGGTTTTGATCTGAACTGCAGGAATCAAAAGATAAAGGGGGATAGCCGGAACCGCGGGCGCGGTTCCGGCGCATCAAAATGAAAATTCTGGTTGTCAATGCCGGCTCTTCCTCACTCAAGTATCAGCTCATCGACATGGATGGCGAAGTGCTCCTGGCCAAGGGCCTGGTGGAGCGCATCGGCATTGAGGGCGGCCACCTCAAGCAGACGGTGACCCTGCCCGGTGCAAGCAAGAAAGTGGTGGAGATCACCCATCCCGTGGCCGATCACGTGGAAGCCACCCAGATGATGCTCAATGCGCTGCAGGATCCCGAGAACGGGGCCATCAAGAGCGTGGTGGAAATCGGCGCTGTGGGCCATCGCGTGCTGCATGGCGGCACCAAGTTCTCCGCCTCCGTGGTCATCAACGATGCTGTCAAGGATGCCATCCGCGAGTGCATCCCGCTCGGACCGCTCCACAATCCTGCCAACCTCATGGGCATCGAGGCCTGCGAGAAGGTCATGCCCACCACCCCGCAGGTGGCCGTGTTCGACACTGCATTCCATCAGACCATGCCGCCCAAGGCTTATATGTATGGTGTGCCGAAGAAGTATGCCACCGAGATGGGCGTGAGAAAGTACGGCTTCCATGGCACCAGCCACAGGTATGTGTCCAAGCGCGTGTGCGAGTTCCTGGGCATCAGCCCCCTCGGACAGCGGATCATCATCTGCCATCTGGGCAACGGCTCCAGTCTGAGCGCCGTGGTGGACGGAAAGTGCGTGGATACCTCCATGGGCCTGACGCCCCTGGACGGCCTGCTGATGGGTACCCGCTGTGGCACACTGGATCCGGCCGTGGTGCAGTTCATCGCAAACAATGAGAACATGACCGTCGATGAAGTGCTCACCATGATGAACAAGAAGTCCGGTCTCCTCGGCATCTCCGGCAAGTCCAGCGATATGCGCGACATTGATGCCCTGGCAGATCAGTATGACGGCGATGCCATGCTGGCCCGCGACATGCTGGTGTACGGCATCAAGAAGTACATCGGAAGCTATGCTGCCGCCATGGGTGGTGTGGACCTGATTGTCTTCACGGCCGGTATCGGCGAAAACAATGGCGCCCTGCGCGAGCGCGTGATGAGCGACATGGAGTTCCTTGGCGCCAAGCTGGATCATTCCAAGAATGCAGCCTGCGCTGACGGCAAGGCCACCGAGTGCGTCGTGTCCACGGACGATTCCAGGGTCAAGATTCTGGTGATCCCGACCAACGAAGAGATCATGATCGCAAGGGATACACTGGATCTGGTCAGCTGAGAAGGCCCAGGGGATGATTTTGGGCGGTCCAAAATCTGCAGCCTGTGGAATATTCAGTTGACAAAATATGGTGGGGTCCGTATAATACCCCACGGTCACGGGGAAGGGTGACGAAAGATGGATGTATTGGAATGCACGCGCAATCCAGGGACATCTTTTCACTTCGAGCTGGAGCAGGCCATTGCTCCTCAGGACATTCTCGGAGAGACGGTTCGGTTTGACATTGCAAGGCTGGAGGGCTCCATGGAGGCCGATGATCTGGGCAATGTGACGCTGGAAGGGACTCTTCGTGTCCGGGCTCATGCCCTGTGCGCCAACTGTCTTCGCGAAACGTGGACGGATGAGGAAGCCTCTTTCCAGGAAACATTTCTCAGGGACGGCGATCCGGAGGATGACGAGATCTTTGCCTATTCAGGGCATGTCATCGACCTGGAAAAAATGGTGATGTCCTATGCTGTCTTGAATTTGCCGATGAGATTTGTGTGCGGACCGGCATGCCCGGGCATCGCAGAATTTCAGACGGCTGATTTCTCGGAGACGTCATGCCAGAAGGAAACGCCTGGTCAGCGTCCTTTTGCGGCATTACAAGAACTGCTCGGACAACAGGGAGAAGAGAAACCGTGAGACGTTTTTCAGGCATATGACCCGGGCAGGTCACGGCTGATCAGGAATGAGATCTGGGTTCCCAATCGAACCGTGGATGAGGAGGTGTGAGTATGGCTCTTCCGAAGGGAAAAATTTCCAAAGCACGCAAGCACAGCCGTCGTGCAAACTGGAAGCTGGAGGCCCCCACGCTGGTGGAATGCCCCAGGTGCCACAGCAAGATGCTGGCCCATCATGTCTGCAAGACCTGTGGATATTATAAGGGCAAGCAGGTTGTCTACATTGATGAAGAAAAAGAAGGCGCATAAGCTCATCTGAGAAAAGAGGAGTACGCCCAGGAGCCACCCAGAGAGAACCGTTCCCCGGCTGAAAGACGGTTTGCGGCAGACAGGGCGGAAGGTCGCTTTTCGAGAGCGGACAGTGAATTCATGAACTGTCCCGGTGCACTCGATATCGTGCAAATGAGGCGGGATCTTCCCGTAAATCAAGGTGGTACCACGGAACCAGTCCGTCCTTTGAAGACTGAGGTCTTAAAAGGACAGACTGGTTCTTTTTCTTGGGGAGGACAGCATGGACAGTACATGGAGCAGTATGGTCCTTTCAAGGCTCCTGACACCCTGGACACTCATGGTGTTTGTGGGTGCGCTTCTGGCCTACACATCGGACAGATGGGCTGAGCTGCTGCTCACCCGGATGAAAAAGGGGAAGAAGGAAACGGTCAGCAACTGCCTCAAGGCGATCGCCATCGCGCTGGCCGTGATCGGATGTGTCTGCCTGATGATGTTCACCTGAAGGGGCAAAGGTGCCTGTTTGACAGAGGAAAGAGATAAGACGAAAGGGAGATGATCATCGTGGACGAGGAAAAGAGCACAAAGACACTGGAGATGGACACGAAATATAATCCTCAGGCCATTGAAACGGAGCTGTATGAAGCGTGGGAGAAATCCGGCGCGTTTGTAGCGCACCGCGTGGAAGGGAAAAAGCCCTTTACCATCGTGATGCCTCCGCCCAATATCACGGGACAGCTGCACATGGGCCATGCCATGGACTGCACGCTGCAGGATGCGGCCATCCGCTATCACAGGATGCGCGGTGAGCCCACGCTGTGGCTGCCCGGCACCGACCATGCCGCCATCGCCACCGAGGTCAAGATCGTGGATGCGATGCGCAAGGAAGGCCTGACCAAGGAAGGCATCGGGCGCGAAAAATTCCTGGAGCGTGCATGGGCCTGGAAGGAAACCTACGGCAACCGTATCACGCAGCAGCAGCGCCGCATGGGCTCCTCCTGCGACTGGAGCCGCGAGCGCTTCACGATGGACGAGGGCTGCTCAAGGGCCGTGCGCGAAGTGTTCTGTAACCTCTATGACAAGGGCCTCATCTACCGCGGCAGCCGCCTGGTGAACTGGTGCCCCTGCTGTAACACCTCTCTTTCTGATGCTGAGGTGGAATATGAGGAGAAGGACGGCAACTTCTGGCACATTCTCTATCCCGTGAAGGAGACAGGGGAACTGCTGGAGCTGGCCACCACGCGTCCCGAGACCATGCTGGGCGATACGGCCGTCGCCATCAATGCGGAGGACCCGCGCTATCAGCACCTGCATGGATGTCATGTGATGCTGCCGCTCGTGGACCGCGAGATCCCGATCGTCTGCGACGAGCACGCCGACATGACCAAGGGAACGGGCGTGGTGAAGATCACCCCCGCCCATGACCCCAATGACTATGAGGTGGGCCAGCGCCACGACCTTGAGATCATTCGTGTCTTTACCTTCGACGGCCACATGACCGGCGCGAAGGAAAAGGCGGAGAACGATGAGCTGTTTGCCAGCGGCAAGGCAGCCGTGGGCGAGGCGAAGGTGCTGGACTGCGGCAAGTATGCCGGCATGACGACCATGGAGGCCAGAAAGGCCATCGTGGAAGACCTGAAGGCACTGGGCCTGATGGGCAAGATCGAACCGCTCAAGCACGAGGTGGGCACCTGCTATCGCTGCCACAGCGTGGTGGAGCCGATGGTTTCCAGGCAGTGGTTTGTGAAGATGGAGCCCCTGGCAAAGCCCGCCATCGAGGCGGTCAGAAGCGGAAAGACGGAGTTTGTGCCGGAGCGCTTTGCCAAGACCTACATGAACTGGATGGAGAACATCCGCGACTGGTGCATCTCCCGTCATCTCTGGTGGGGCCACAGGATCCCCGCCTGGTACTGCGACGACTGCGGCGAGACCATCGTGTCAAGGGAAGATCCCACCGTGTGCCCCAAGTGCGGCGGCCATCACCTGGTGCAGGACGAGGAAGTGCTGGATACCTGGTTCTCCAGCGCGCTCTGGCCCTTCTCGACCCTCGGATGGCCGGATGAGACGGAAGACCTGAAGTACTTCTATCCCACCACGATGCTGGTGACCGGCTACGACATCATCTTCTTCTGGGTGGCCAGGATGATCTTCTCTGGCATTGAGCAGATGGGCGAGACACCCTTCAAGACGGTGCTGATCCATGGTCTTGTGCGCGATGAGCTGGGCAGAAAGATGTCCAAGTCCCTGGGCAACGGCGTGGATCCCCTGGAGGTCATTGACCAGTACGGCGCGGATGCGCTGCGCTTCTCCCTCCTCATGGGCGTGAGCCCGGGCAACGATACCCGCTATTCCACCGAGAAGGTGGAGGCTGCCCGGAACTTTGCCAACAAGGTCTGGAACGCCAGCCACTTCGTGCTCATGAACGTCACGGAGCGCCACGAGATCAGGAATGAACTTCTGACACCTGCGGACAAGTGGATTCTCACCAGGTTCCAGGATGCCATCAGGGACATGACCAGCCACAACGAGGAAGGCGATTTTGGCCTGAGCGCCAGCAGAATCTATGATTTTGCATGGAGTGAATTCTGCGACTGGTACATCGAACTGGCCAAGCCCTGGCTGTTTGGCGAGGACGGAGAACAGAAGCAGAACGTGCAGGCGGTCCTCCTTTATGTGCTGGAAGGCCTCCTGAAGCTGCTGCATCCCTTCATGCCGTTCCTGACCGAGCAGGTCTATCACTATCTGCCCGGAAGCGAAGGCTTCCTGATGCTGAAAAACTGGCCCGAGACCGTGGAAGCTTACGACTTCCAGCGTGAAGAAGGCGAGATGGAGGGCATCATGGAGGTCATCCGCGCCGTGCGTAACCTCCGCGCCGAGATGAACGTGCCGGCCGGCAAGCGCACCAGGATGATGTTCAGGGCCAACGAGGGCTGGGCGGATACCCTGTCCCATGCTTCCATCTATTTCCAGCGCCTGGCAGGTGCCACCGAGACCAGCCTGATTGCGGACGCCTCAGCCATCGGAGAAAAGGTGGTCAGCGCTGTGTCCAGGGCCGGCGAGATCTATATTCCGCTTGGGGACCTGGTGGACTTTGAAAAGGAGATCAAGCGCCTGAACAAGGAGCGGGAGAACCTGGAGAAGGAGATCGAGCGGGCAGGTGCCAAGCTGAATAATCCCGGCTTCCTCAACAAGGCACCGGAGCAGCTGGTCCGGCAGGAAAAGGAGAAGCTGGAGAGCAACGTGAAAAAGCTCGAGTCCATCAGGACAAGGATTGCGGAGCTGGAGAGCGATCTGAAGTAATTTCGCAGTTCAGGATGAAAGACAATCATTCACGCACGGGGATGCCTGTGGCATCCCCGTGTTTTCAGGAGAGGGATCATGGAATTTCATCATGTGCCTGTACTGTTTCAGGAAGTCATGGAATGGATGCAGGTGAAACCGGATGGGGTATATCTTGACGGGACGCTGGGCGGCGGCGGACACAGCGAGGGGATGCTGAAGGCCTCCGGGGGAAAGGCGACACTGTACGGCATCGACCGGGATCCGAAGGCACTGGAGGCAGCAGGCAGAAGACTTGGGGCATATCCCGGCTTTCATGCGATCCCCGGGAATTTCCATGATGCGGCCGGGCTCCTCAGGGCTTCCGGCGTCGAAAGACTGGACGGGGCACTTCTGGACCTCGGCGTTTCATCGCCGCAACTGGACGAGGCGGAACGCGGTTTTTCCTACCACGATGATGCACCGCTGGACATGCGGATGAATCCGGAGGATCCCCTGACGGCCGCCGATATCGTGAATACGTTTTCCAAGGATGAACTGAACCGGATCCTGCGCGATTATGGCGAGGAAAAATGGAGCGCGAGGATCGCGGAGATGATCCTGGAGCGGAGGAAGACGGCGCCGCTTGTGACGACGATGGATCTTGTGAAGTGCGTGGACGCCGCGATCCCGAAGGCCGTGCGCAGAAAAGACGAGGGACACCCGGCGAGGCGCACGTTCCAGGCGATCCGGATCGCGGTGAACGATGAGCTGGATCCCCTGGACCGGGCGGTGGAGGATATCGTGGATATGCTGAAGCCCGGCGGACGCATGCTGGTTATCACCTTCCATTCTCTGGAGGACAGGATCGTCAAGCGGTGCTTTCAGCGCCTGCAGCACCCGTGCATCTGTCCGCCCAAAGCTCCGATCTGCACCTGCGGGCGCAGACAGAAGGTGAAGATCCTGGGCGGAGGCGTCATCGCGCCGACGACAGAGGAGATAGAGGCGAACGTGCGGGCGAGAAGCGCCAAACTGCGGGTGGCAGAGAGGGTGGCGGCAGATGAGTGAATGCATGAATCAGCCAAAGAGGATTCCTTCCTTGTTTGTTGTGGCCACGCCGATCGGGAACCTGCAGGATTTTTCCCCGAGGGCGATCGAGACGCTGCGAAATGTCGGTTTTATTGCCGCCGAGGATACCCGCAACACCATGAAGCTGTGCCAGGTCTTTGACATTCACACGCCCCTCATTGCCTGCCATATGCACAATGAGGACGTGAAGGGCAGGGAGATGGCGGAGAAGATGGAGCGGGAAGGGGTGGACGCCGCCCTGGTGACGGATGCGGGGACGCCCTGCATCTCGGATCCCGGCAATCTGTTCGTGCACGCCTGCCTTGAAAAAGGGTTCCCGGTGCTGCCGATTCCCGGCTGCTGTGCCGGTGTGTCTGCGCTGTCCGTCTCCGGCTTCGATGCCAGGGAATGGACCTTCTACGGCTTTCTTCCAAGGGAGAAAAAGGAACTGAAGGAAAAGCTGCTGAAGATGGCACAGGGAACCCGGATCGCGGTGGTGCACGAGTCACCCTTTCGGGTCAAGCATCTCATGGAGGTCCTGAGTGAAGTCCTGCCGGGGACGCAGGTCTCTGCGTCCTGTGATCTGACAAAGCTTCATGAGCTGACGATTCGGGGCGGGGCAGGGGAGGTCCTTCAGGCACTTATATCCAATCCCAAGTCCGAAAAGGGTGAGTACTGTCTCGTGTTCGATTTTGGAAGCCCTGAGGAAGAGAAGGCAGATGAACAGCCGTCCGGGCGCGCCGGTACCATCGAGGAGCGGCTCTGCGCGTGCATTCTGGAGGGACTTTCCATGCACGAGGCACAGGAGCGGCTGATCGAGGCGGGCGAAAAGAAGAATGCGGTCAAAAGCGCTGCGATCCAGGTCAAGCGTCGGATGCAGGAGGTCTTTGCCTGATGTCCCAGGGCCTCGGGCATGCATGAAAATGGGACACATCCCGGGATCTGTCCCAAATGTCTTGCACATGGTGTGAGATTTCCTTAATATTTTGCCGTTCAAAAAGAGCAATGTATGCGGAGTCGCCCGCAGATAAACCTATGCGGGGTGCAGGGCTTCGCAGGCAGAAAGGATCTAGACACCATGGCGTATCAGCTTTCATGTTCTTCCAGCTGCGATCTGTCGCTGGAGCATCTGCGCAGGAGAAATATTGAGTACATTCCGTTCCACTATCAGATGGACGGAAAGGACCTTCTGGACGATCTGGGCCAGACCATTCCGTATCCGGATTTTTACAAGGCGATGGAGAATGGCGCAGACACCCGCACCTCACAGATCAATCAGGATGAATATGAAAAGTTTTTCACTTCCTTCCTGGAAAAGGGCATTGATGTGCTTCACGTGGATCTGTCCACCGGTATCTCCGGTACCGTCAATGCCGCGAGACTGGCAAGGGATGCCGTGAAGGAAAAGTTCCCGGAGCGGGAAGTGATCGTGGTCGATTCACTCGCAGCCTCCTCGGGCTTTGGCCTGCTCATGGATGCGATCGCAGACCGCAGGGACGAGGGGATGAGCATCCAGGAGGCAGCACAGTGGGCTGAGGACAACAAGCTGTATGTGCACCACTGGTTCTTCTCCACAGACCTGAAGTTCTACATCAAGGGCGGGCGTGTCAGCAAGACCGCCGGCGTGGTGGGAACCCTGCTCAACATCTGCCCCCTGCTCAACGTGGATTATCTTGGCCGGCTGATTCCGCGCGACAAGATCCGCACGAAGAAAAAGGTGATCCGTGAGATCGTCCGGCGGATGGAGCAGCATGCGCAGAACGGGCTGCAGTATGATGGAAAGTGCTATATTTCAAACAGCGCCTGCTATGAGGATGCGAAGGAAGTCGCGGACCTCATTGAGGCGAACTTCCCGAACATGAAGGGCAAGGTCCTGATCAATTCCATCGGATCTCTGATCGGGAGCCATACGGGCCCCGGCACGGTGGCACTGTTCTTCATGGGCGACAAGAGGGTAGACTGAAAGACAAGGGCAGCGGCAGGACCGTGTGCCCTTTTTTCATCATCTTGATTTCAGATCCTGAAACAGATATACTTTCATCGCAGCTCGCATGACCCGGATGTGATGCCTGAATGCAGATGCTGCATGGGAACACGATATGAGAGAGGTGTCAGCTGGACATATGCGGAGCATGACCGGTTTCGGACACGGCTACAGGGAAGAAAACGGATGGAGCGTGACCATTGATCTCAAGAGCGTCAACCATCGTTTTCTGGATCTGTCCCTCAGACTTCCGAAGGAACAGCTGTTTCTCGAGGAAATGCTGAGAAAATCGATCGCGGAGAGCATCTCCCGCGGTCATGTTGAGGTATATGTGACCATCCTCTCCAGCAATGGCGGCGGGATGGATGTGATCGTGGACCAGGGGCTGGCAGAAAAGCTGTATGGTGCGGCAGAGGAGATCGGCAGGCTCCTGAAGACAGACCAGGACGTGACCGTGTCCAGAATCATGGGCATGGAAGGTGTCCTTCAGCTGGTCCCGCACAGCCTTGATCAGGACCTGATCGGGCGGCTGTGCCGAGGGGCCGTGGAGGAGGCGCTCGGGCAGATCCTGCATATGCGCGAAATTGAGGGAGCGGCGCTGAGGAAAGACCTGGAAGGGCAGCTGGAAGGCTGCGAGCAAATCCGGGATGCACTGGCAGCGCGCGCACCGAAGGTCACAGAGGAATTCGGGCAGAAGCTGCAGGCGAGACTTGCGCGGGTGAACATAGAGCCCGTCGAGCCGCAGCGCCTGGCGCAGGAAATTGCGATCCTGGCAGACAAACTGTCTGTGGATGAGGAGCTGGCACGGCTTGAGAGCCACTTCCGGCAGATGAGATCCTACCTGGATGTCAGGGGCGAGATCGGGAAGAAGATGGATTTCCTGATTCAGGAGATGAACAGGGAAGCGAATACCACCGGCTCAAAATGCAGCGATGCCGAGATGTCCCGAATGGTGGTGGAGCTCAAATCACGCATCGAAAAGATGCGCGAGCAGGTCCAGAACGTGGAATAAGCAGTCCGGAAGAAGAGAGAATGGGGCGGGTGAGACGGATGCAGCTGGTGAACGTGGGCTATGGCAACATGGTGGCCGTGAACCGGCTTCTGGCCGTTGTTTCGCCGGATTCTTCGCCGGTGCGGCGCCTGGTGCAGGAAGTGCGGGAGCAGAAAAAGGTCATTGACGTCACCATGGGCAGGAGAACACGCTCTGTCCTGATCATGGATTCCGGGCACATCGTGCTGTCGCCCCTGTCCAGCGAGACGCTGGCCGCGAGGGTAGAGCAGCAGGGAAAGCAGGAAGCACTTCAAGCGCCTGTTTTGGAGGAGCAAGCTGCCAGGATGCCTGAATAACCGGAACAGATTTTTCTTGGAATAGAAAGGCAAGAGGATGCAGACAGTTCAGAAGGGAATGCTGATCATTGTCTCCGGCCCCTCGGGTGTCGGAAAGGGAACACTGGTATCAAGACTGCTTGAGGAAGACAAAACCTGCTGCTTTTCCGTCAGCTGCACCACCAGGAACCCAAGGGAAGGCGAAATCCCGGATGTGCATTATCACTATATTTCCAGGGAAGAGTTTGACAGAAGGGTGCAACTTGATGCCTTTCTTGAGCACGCCACGGTGCATGGCAACAGCTACGGGACACTGAAATCTGAAGTGGAAGCAATGATCCAGGACGGCAAAAACGTGGTCCTGGATATCGATCCGCAGGGCGCCCGGATGGTCAAGGGACAGAGGCCGGATGCTGTGTCCATCTTCATTCTGCCGCCGTCGTTCACTGAGCTCAGGAAACGCCTTGAGGGGAGACACACAGAGACCCCGGAGGAGGTTGAGCGGAGATTCCACAATGCGCGCGGCGAGATTGCCCAGATGCATCTGTATGACTACCTGATCATCAACGACCAGCTGGATGAAGCATATGAACTTCTCAGAAGCATTGTGGAGGCGGAAAAGCACCGCAGCGCACATTACTGTCCTGTCATTCCGGAGTAAACCTTCGGTGATTTCCTGATTTTTCCAGACATTTTCCGGGAACCGGTATTGATATAAGATCGATTTTTTCAAGGAGGAAACCAATATGTCCATCGTCGAACCGAATGTCCTTGAACTGCTCAATCATGCAGACTCCCGCTACACCCTGGTGGTGGAAGCATCCAAGCGTGGCCGTCAGCTGGTGGCCGGCGCACAGCCTCTGACCGATACCGCCGGCATGAAGCCCCTGGGCATTGCCGTGGAGGAGATCGACCGGGGTCTTGTGACCTATGAGAAGAACAAGGAAGCCCTGGAAGAGGATGACCTGCGGGGTGTGAAGTAAATGGTGAAGTCGCTGGAGGGAAAAACGATCGTCCTGGGGGTCACGGGCGGCATCGCGGCGTTTAAGAGCGTGGAGGTTGTCTCCAAGCTCAGAAAGCTCGGCGCCGAGGTCCATGTGATCATGACAAAAAATGCCACGGAGTTTGTGGCGCCTTTGTCTTTCACCACCCTGGCCGGATACCCGACGGTCGTTGACACCTTCGAGAGAGAGGACACATGGGATGTGGCCCATGTGTCTCTGGCCAAAAAGGCAGACCTGTTTGTGGTCGCACCTGCGACGGCCAACATCATCAGCAAGATGCGTACGGGTCTTGCCGATGACATGCTCTCCACCACCCTGCTTGCCACCAAGGCACCTGTCCTGATTGCACCTGCCATGAACACCGGCATGCTCACGCACCCCGCCACCCAGGAAAACCTGAAGGCACTCGAGGAAAGAGGCGTTCTCATTGTGGGGCCGGAGGGCGGCTTCCTTGCCTGCGGCGACGAGGGGCAGGGGAGGATGAGTGAGCCCGAACAGATTGTGGAGAGGATCTGTCAGATCCTTCAGACAAAGCAGGATCTTCTCGGCAAGCGCGTGCTGGTGACGGCCGGCGGCACGAGGGAGTATATCGATCCTGTTCGGTTCATCGGAAACGAGTCCTCCGGCAAGATGGGTTTTGCACTGGCCGAGGCAGCCATGAAGCGCGGCGCCACGGTGACGCTGATCAAGGGAAGTACGACGGCGGCAGAGCCTGTGGTCTCAGAAAAGGTGGACGTGGTATCCACCATGGATCTGAAGGATGCGATGCTCGCACGGGCACCGCAGCAGGATATCATCATCCAGGCAGCAGCCCCTGCGGATTTCCGGATGGAGCATCCGTCAGAGCAGAAGATCAAGAAACAGGCCGGGGAGGCACTGGAACTTCGTCTGGTGGAAAATCCGGACATTGCAAGACTGGTTGGCGAGCAAAAAAAGGACGGACAGATCCTGGTGGGCTTTGCCGCCGAGACAGAGCATGTCAATGAGTATGCCCGGGAGAAGCTGAAAAAGAAGAACCTGGACATGATCGTGGCAAACAATGTCACCCAGGAGGGTGCAGGCTTCCACGTCGACACAAACATTGCCACACTGATTACAGATACCTCCTTTACAGAGCTGCCCCTGATGACAAAAAAAGAACTGGCCCATGTGATTCTGGACCAGATCGTGGAGCTCATGAAGACAACTGAATGAAACAGGCCCGGGCCATAAGCGTATGGCCCGGGCTGCTTTATACATTGGATCTTACTCTTCCTCAAGAAAAGGCAGCTCCAGCTGGTTGGTGCCGTTGTCCCAGAGCCGCTCCAGATTGTAGAAGCGGCGCTCCTCCTGGCTGAAGATGTGGACAAGAATCCGGCCGTAGTCCATGACGATCCAGCGGGCTTCGTTCTGTCCCTCGATGCGGCGAAGCTCGAGACCGAGCTCGGCCATGCGGTCATCCACATCGTCCGCCATGGCTTTCACCAGATTGGTATTCCGGCCGGTGGCAATGACCATGTAGTCACAGATCACCGTCAGCTCGGAGACATTGAGGGCAACGATGTTGGAGCCCTTCTTCTGGTCAAGGACCTTTGCGATCTCAATGGCCAGATCCCTGTCGGTCATGGTGGGTTCCTGGTTCAAGGCAGCCTGATCAATCATAGTGAATCCCCTTTCAGTGTTTTATTCAGGAAACGTTTCCATACTCATTCGTTTATTCGGTTATTTGGATATTCGGTTATTCTTTTGACATGGCTTTCTGTACCTCCGGAAGGGTCCTGAGCCACTCCATGGTCCGAAGGGACTGGGGGTGCAGGGCATCCTTGCCGGATTTTACATAGGCAGCAGTTCCCTCCAGCGAGGCCAGCATGGCACGCTCCAGGGAGAGCGGGGCGAGAAGCCGGATCTTATTCAGCGTTGGATAGCTCGCGCGGGTGGGCTCGATCTTGTCGGCCAGGAAGACCACCATGTCCAGCTTTGTCATGCCGACCTTTCCCGTGGTATGGGCCGAGATCGCACGAAGGATGTCCGGATCCTCGATTCCGTATGTCTCGGCCGCCACATAGGCACCGGCGATGGAATGGAGAAGGGCACCGCTGGACATGATCAGCGTATCTGCGGTCAGGGAATGCTCTTGGCAGATCTCCTGCATGCGCTTGAGGGGCATGCATTTGCAGCAGTCATGAAGCAGTGCCGCGATTTCCGCCTGGATCGGATTCACCTGATGGTTCCTGGCAAGGTTCCTGGCGGTCCATGCCACGGAAAGAGTGTGGGCAAACCGTTTCACGGTCAGGGCTTCAAACAGTAAAGGAAACCAGGTCTGGCTCTGCGAGATCCGAAGCGGAGCACCGTACATGCCGCTGGCACCGCAGTATTCCAGCACCGGGACTGGCACAAGGTCGCAGTCCTTCTGCAGGGCCAGGGCCTCACGCACCGCGGTGGAGGAGATATTCGTCAGATCCATCGGGATCATTTTGATCCTGGCGCCAAGATGACAGAGCCGTTTTCTCTCGGCTGTCACCTCATCCCCGCTGGCACTGATCCTCGGACAGCACAGAAAGGTGCACATCTCAATGACCTTCTCATACTTGTACCAGTGCTGAATCTGCAGGAGCGTGTCGGCGCCGATGATGAAAAACAGTTCACTTTTGGGATATGCCTTTTTCAGGTCCTGGAGCGTATCGTATGTATAGGTGATACCCTCCCGGTCCAGCTCCATTCGGCAGGGCTCGAAATCCGGATGGCCCGCGATCGCGGCACACAGCATGCGCCACCGGTCCTCCCCGGGAGCAATATCTGTCTTATGTGGCGGCTGTCCGTCAGGAAGGAACAGTACCCGATCCAGATGGGCAAATTCCATGGCCTTCTCTGCCATGAGGATGTGCCCTGAATGAATAGGATTGAAGGTTCCGCCCAGGATGCCGATCCGCTGCTTAGCCAAAGGAAGCCCCCTCCCTGTGAAAAATCCGTCTGGGGCATGAAAGAAAACATCCGCTTGTATCGGTTTCATTATAGCGGATTTTTCCATTGAAAGAAAGGGAGAAAGCAAAGAGAATCTGCATCGCAGATGCAGCAGACGAGCGGATTTCCAGGAAAGATGTGAAGAAAAAGGGCAGAATACCTGCAGTAGCTTGACAAGGATGCATTCGTCTGTATAATCCACTTCGCTAAGCGTCACAGCGCTTCATTGCAGAATGGACGGTGCAGCGCGCTGACCTTAAAGGTGGAATGATACATTCAGGAGCTGTTTGATGATATAACAAAGATCCCGGGAAAGGACCTTTCACTCGGGATCTCACATAGGAAAATGAACACGTTTTTTTACGTGCCTGAGATTTTGAGTGCAGTCTGTGAAGGGCTGCTCCTGTCAGTGAAAGAGTATGTAAGGAGGACATCCTGATGAAACTGGTTCTTTGCCCCCGCTGCGAACTGAACTATATGGCCGAGACGGACAAATACTGCAAGGTATGCATGCAGGAAATGTACGGAATGGGACAGAAGGATGAGGTGGAACTCTGCTCCATCTGCAACGAAAACCCTGTGATTCCCGGAAAAGATGTATGTCTCATGTGTCTCAAAGAAATGAACAATCAGACGGGACGTACTGACACGGATCTGGAGAATGACCGCGGGACGGATGCCCTGGATGATATGGAAGGCATGGACTCTGTGACCAGCATGGATGAGATCATCCCGGACATGGAAGATGAGCGGCAGGGCTTCGGTGACGGGGCAGATGGCGATCTCTCCTACGAGTCCGTCCGCGAGAGCGAGGAAGAAGAGGAAGACGACGATCTGACAGATGACGGCACCGGCCGTGAGTGATTTGACAGTGTCTGCCGGGCGCACAGGGAGAAGGGAGAAGAGATGAGTGTTTTTGTCATCGCTGATCTGCATTTGCCGGGCGGACAGGATAAAAATATGGATGTCTTTGGCGATCACTGGGTGAGGCACTTCGAGAAAATCTCAGAGGACTGGCAGGAGCGTGTCAGCGAGGAGGACACAGTGCTGATTCCAGGGGATATCTCCTGGGCCATGAACCTGGATGATGCCAGAGCAGATCTGGAAAGCATAGGCAGTTTGCCGGGGAAGAAGATTCTGATCCGGGGGAACCATGATTTCTGGTGGTCCTCCATTTCCAGAATTCGCTCCATGATGCCGCCGAATATGTTTGCCCTGCAGTATGATGCCCTGGATATGGGAACGTTTGTGGTCTGCGGAACCCGGGGATGGGTGTTTCCCGGGAGCCGTCCGGAAATTCTGGGCGGGGAGAAGGTCAGGGCAGACGATGAAAAGATCTACCGCAGAGAGCTGCTGCGGATGCAGATGTCTCTGGATGAAGCGAGGAAGAAGCAGCTTTCCGGAGACAAGCGAAAGCCGCTTGTGGTGATGACGCACTATCCGCCTTTGGATATTTCCCACACAAGGACAGAGGTGACGGACCTGATGGAGAGCTACCGCGTGCATTCCGTGGTCTACGGGCATCTGCATGGAAATGGCATCGGTGCCGGGTTTCAGGGAAAGCTGAGGGGCGTGAGATATTATCTGACCTCCTGTGACTCGCTGGGCTTTCGCTTGATGGAGCTTCCGCTGCCGGTGTGATGCAAAAACAGCCAACAGAATCGTTTTCGAGACAGTCAAGAAGGACTGTCTCTTTTTTGCGTGTGGGCGGGCCGAAGATGGAGGGTGAGATCCGTGCCCGGAAAAGGTCTGGGGGATCAGAGATCCATTCTAGATCCTTGTGAAAACACGTATCGCTGAGAAAAAAGAAAAACCCACATTAATTTCTCTGAAATTCTGATTGCTCTTTTTCTGCTTTTTTCAACTTTTTTTGACAGGAAGGCCTGTGAAGAAAATGTGGGTGATACTGCCACTTATCCCCACAAGATATGTTCTGCGAAAACGCTGATTTTTTCTGAGCGCTCGCGAATGAAATATTTCAGAAATAATACAGAAACAGTTTATTAAATATTTTGACATATTTGTCATAAATGTGACACAATACAGCAACAAAAAAATCAAAATTGTGCGATCCAGAAAAAAGCAGGGCGCAAAAATGGCCTTGCAGAGAAAAATCAGGTGGGGTAAAATGTCAGAGTCGTCCTGAAATCGGGCAGTTAGTGGTGAAAGGTGGGAGAATCTCGGTGGAGGGTACAACCAGATCGCAGACCGGTTCTCCTGCGTATGATTTTACCGGTTGGTATGCACATTCACTGGATGCCAAGGGACGTATGGTTGTTCCCCAGGCGTTTCGGGAGCAGCTGGGAGAGAGATTCTGTGTCGCTCCGGCCCACGATTTTCAGTCCATCGCGCTCTATCCCACGGATGCATGGTACGAGGCGAGGGCACGATATGAGCGTTTGAGCGGCGTGCAGCCGGCAGTGCTTCTGTATCTTGATCTCTTTAATGCTCTGTCTTTTCGCGATCAGGAGTGTGACAGTCAGGGAAGAGTACTCCTCCCCTTGAAAATCAGGCAGACCATCCTCGGCGAGGAAAGGGATGTCGAGATTACGGGCGCCAAGAACTACGTGAGAATCATCTCCAGCGTGAAGAGCCAGACGCAGGTGGCAGATTTCTTCGAACATCTGCAGGATACACTGAACCTGATTGCGGAGCTGGAAAGAGAAAAGCAGGGGAAAGCACCCTCTGTGGACTGAAAAGACAGACACTAACAAGCATATATTCTGCGATTCCGTGTCCGGCAAAGTGAGGACACGGAATTGCCATCACTATGAATGAACCGTTTCATGCATTTGCTGTTATATGAATTTTCGATCAGAGAGAAATTGCTGTTACTGAACATGCTATCAATGAAATCATTTTCAATATAGAAGAGACGTTACTTCACATCTTTCAGAATCGTCATGCGTGGCATGCTGATCTGTGTGCGGCGATGCTGACGAAATATCCATGCTCTATGCTGTGGTTCCCAGATAGCTGTCTGCGAAAAGTGCAGAAGACTGCCGGGGAACCGCATTGTTTCCTGAAAAAGAACATAGATCCACTCCGATGGGGAAAGAAGGCAGCTTATGGCAGTGAATGCAGGCATCCGCGGGAGATCCTCCAGACTGGCCAACTCGGCAGGAAGGTTTTCGGGCGTTTTTCGCAGAGAAAAAAGCAACTGGGGCTATATGGAAGAACCCCATGCATCCGGGCCCCGGATCACCTGCTCCGTTGTGTTCCCGGAGGTTTCGCCTTCCATGGATCCGGTGTATACTGCTTCAGGCGGCCTTGGCTACCGCATGGAAGAGAAAAGGCGCAGGCAGATGGAAGAGCGCGAGCATCGTGAGAAGCCGGTCAGCAAAAAGGGACTGGACCGGTGGATCCTGCATCTGGTGCTGTTTGCCATTCTGGCTGTGACGCTTGTGATCATGGTTTCCACAGGACTCAGGATCTTCTCTGAAATGCGCGAAATTGATAACATGAATACGCGCTATCAGGTGCGCTCAGCGGACTGCGAGCGCCTGAACGCAGAACTCAAGGATACCAGAGAACAGATGCGTGTGAGTCTTGCGGCAGTAGATCTTGGGATGATCAGCAGCAAGGATCAGGGAGAGACAGAACTGACCGTGCCAAGCAGTGTCAGGAGTCTGCCCAAGGATCTCGAAGGACTGATGCCATGACCTTGTCATATAAGAAGTATTGCAGGTGAAATATATGAAGCTGAAGGAATTATATCCGGAAGTCCCGTATATTCTGGAGTCCAGAGGTGATTTGGACACGGAATTCAACGCGGTGGTGGACTCTTCCAGGACAAAATCGGACCGAGGCATCTTCTTCTGCGTCAACGGCGCCAGATTTGATGCCCATGATTTTGCGCCGGAAGCGGTGAAAAACGGCTGTGTGGCGCTGGTCGTCGAACGTTTTGTGGACGAGGTGGATGTGCCGCAGCTGCTGGTATCTGATGTGCGTGCGGCGATGGCCAGGATCTGTGCCACCTTCTACGGGTGGCCGTCCCGGAAGATGAAGATGATCGGCATCACCGGCACCAAGGGGAAGACCACCACCAGCTATATGTGCAAGGCGATCTTTGAGGCCGCGGGCTATACCGTCGGGCTGATCGGAACGACGGGGACGATCATCGGGGACAGAAAAATCGCCAGCCATCTGACCACGCCAGACCCGGTAGAACTCCAGAAGATGCTCCATGACATGGTGGAGGCAGGGGTGGAGGTCGTCTGCATGGAGGTCAGCGCCCATGCCATCGACATGCACCGTCTGGACGGCATGGTCTTCGATGTGGGCTGCTACACAAATCTTTCTCAGGACCATCTGGATTATTTCCATACGATGGATCGTTATTTTGAGTGCAAAAAAAGCTTCTTTACCTCCGGTCAGGTGCTCAACGCCACGGTGAACGGGGACGATGAGACCGCAAAGAAGCTGGAGGCCGAGCTCGACATGCCGCACATCAGCTATGGCATTGTGGCGCCATCGGACGTGTTTGCAAAGAACATCGAGCGTTCCGAGAACGGCACGAACTTCGATATTCTTCTGCATTCCATGAATAACGTGCACATCGAGCTCCCCATGTCCGGGTCATTCAGCATCTACAATGCCCTGGCCGCGGCATCGGTGGCGATGATCCTCGGCGTACCCTCCGACAAGATTGCATCTGGCCTGGACAATATGCGGGCCGTTCCCGGCCGCATTGAGATGCTGCAGACCGGCACGCCCTACAAAGTCATCCTTGACTATTCTCATTCTCCGGACGCGCTCAAGAACATCCTGCAGACGGTGAAGGAATTCACGAAAAACCGCGTGATTGTGCTGTTTGGCTGCGGCGGCGACCGCGATCACGGGAAACGTCCGATGATGGGCAGCATCGCAGGCCGCATGGCGGACTACTGCATCCTGACCAGCGACAATCCCCGCTCCGAGGATCCCAGGGCGATTCTTGATTCCATTGAGGAGGGCATCCGGCCGACCGGAAGTCCCTACGTGGTCATCGAGAACCGCAGGGAAGCGATCCGCTATGCGCTCAACATCGGCCGGGAGGGCGACGTCATCATCCTGGCCGGAAAGGGACACGAGACATACCAGGAGATCCAGGGTGTGAAATATCCCTTCGATGAGAAGGTGGTCGTGCAGGAGCTTCTGCAGGAGCAGAAGGCCCTGAATGCCATCCGCGAGACAGAGTGCAGGGACGCGTCTGCAAACAGCTGACACGGGGAGGACGCGCGGCCAATGGCCGTGACCTTTCCATGAAACCCCAAAGGCGAGAAGACGGAGGAAGCAAAGATGAACATGTTCAGACTGTGTCTGAGCCTTGTCCTGTCCTGGGCCATGGTTCTCTTGATGGGAAAACACGTGGTGAATGCCCTGCATAAGCTGCATTTTGGGCAGACGATCTATGAGCTTGGACCGCAGTCGCACATGAAAAAGCAGGGGACACCCGTCATGGGCGGACTCATGTTTGCTGCCTCCACGGTGGTATGCACGATCGTCGGGCATCAGGGTGCCTTCCAGGGCATCTGTGATTTTTCGATCGCCCTGATTCTCTGCGCTCTTCTCTCCATGGCTGTGGGCTTCGGGGATGATTACATCAAGGCCGTCAAAAAGCGGCATGAAGGCCTGACGCCCAAGCAGAAGATCCTGGGCCAGTGCCTCGTGGGTCTGCTCTTTTCCGTGTACTGCTATGTGCATCCCCAGGTGGGCTCAAAGATTATGATTCCCTTCACAAGCGCCACCCTCGACCTTGGCATCTTCTATATTCCTGTGATGTTCCTGCTCATCATCTTCATGGTCAACAGCAGCAACCTCCAGGACGGCCTGGACGGCCTTCTGTCCTCCGTAAGCGCCGTGGGCGCTGCGGGATTTGCCGTGATCGCGTTCATTCTGGCCTATGCGGCCACAGGTGATGCGCGGTCCAATCTTCTGACCCTTGCAGCCTTTGCGCTGGCCCTTTGCGGCGGTGTGGCCGGTTTTCTTCGCTTTAACCGCTTCCCGGCTCAGACCTTCATGGGCGATACCGGGTCCATGTTCATTGGCGGCGCCATGGTGAGTCTTGCCATGCTTATGCGCCAGCCGCTGCTGCTCCTCCTGATCTGCTTTACCCCCATCATGTCCTCCATGAGCGTGATCATTCAGCGTACCTACTTTAAGATCACCCACGGCAAGCGGATTTTCAGAATGTCACCGATCCATCACCATTTTGAGCTCAAGGGATACAAGGAGACGCAGATCGTCTCCATGTATGCGTGCATGACCGGCGTGCTGACCATGGTGGCTGTCCTGAGTGTCCTGGGCAATCTTGCGTGGTAAGAGCAGGGGAGATATGTCATGAGCGAGAGAAATGTGTGGCAGTATAAGGGAAAAAGCGTCCTTGTGGCGGGCATGGCCAGGAGCGGCATTGCCGCGGCGGAGCTTCTTTCGAAAAAAGGCGCGAGCGTGACCATCACAGACCTCAAGGGCGAGGAAGAGCTTGCGGATGAACTCAGGCCGCTGAACGGTCTGAATATTCAAAGAAAACTTGGCCGAAAGACGGGCGAGGTGCTGGAGGAGTGCTTGAAGAGCGCTGCGGCGCCGGATACGCTCGTCCTCTCGCCGGGAATCCCGTCCACGCTGCCCTTTGTGAAGGAAGCGCGGGACAGGGGCGTGGAGGTCATCGCCGAGATCGAGCTGGCCTATCGACTGTCCACGGGTCCGGTGTTTGCCATCACCGGCACCAACGGAAAGACCACCACCACGACACTGATCTGCGAGATTTTCAAGGCAGCCGGCCTTGACAGTGTGGCGGTGGGGAACATCGGCTATCCATTCAGTCTTGCAGCGCTGGAAGACTCGCCTGAAAGGCATTATGTCTGTGAGTGTTCCTCCTTTCAGATGGAGACCGTGGACGGTTTTCATCCGCATGTGGCGGCGTTCCTCAATCTGACCGAGGATCACCTGAACCGTCACGGCACCATGGATGAATACGCCAGGCTGAAGATGCGGGTCTTTGAACAGCAGGAGCCGGACGATTTTGCTGTATTCAATGCGGACGATCCCGCACTCTCGGACAGGATCCGGAAGGTACAGGGGCATGTCCTTCTCTTTTCCAGGAAAGAGGATGATGGCAGGATCGAGGATGGCGCCTTTGTCCGGAACGGCATGGTGGTCTATCGCTTCCAGGGAAGGGAAGAGGAGATTCTGCCTGCAAAGGACATCTACATTCCCGGTCCGCACAACCTCGAGAATGCACTGGCGGCCGTCTGCTTTGCCGGTGCGATCGGGATTCCCGCCTCTGTCATTGCGCAGACGCTCAGGACCTTCCGCGGGGTGGAGCACAGGATCGAGTGGACAAGGGAGCTGGACGGGGTCACCTACTACAATGATTCCAAGGGCACCAACGTGGATTCCACCATCCGGGCTGTCCAGACGATGGACAAAAATACCGTGATCATCCTCGGCGGCTCGGACAAGCACTGCGACTTTTCGCCGCTGGCACAGGAGATCATCCGGAGCGGGAAGATTCTCGAGGCTGTGATCATCGGCCAGACAGGCGATCAGATTGATGAGACACTCAGAAGGTTCGGATACGACCATATTACGCGGGCAAAGGACATGAAGGAAGCAGTAGACGTGAGCCGCGCTCTTGCAGGCGACGGATGGAACGTGCTTCTCTCGCCTGCATGCGCTTCCTTTGACATGTTCCACGACTACGAGGAGCGCGGAAGAATCTTTAAGGAACTGGTGAGGGGCCTGAAATAAAGGGTCCTGGGCATGCCGAGCAGACTGAATGGAGGTGGCCGGCGTGAGTCCGCAGTATGCAGCGGATGAGCAGGGTGCAAAAAGGCAGCCTGCAAGAAAAAAGAGGATGAACACAGCGGGGCAACCTTCGTTTCGTCTTTTTCAGCGAATAAGCAGGAAGCAGGAGGAGGTCAGCCGCAGTCTGGACTGGCAGACGGACGGATACCAGCCGGGCACGGTGGAAATGCAGTCACTCGGAGAGATTCCGAAGGGTGACAGCCAGAGCTACAGAGTGTTCACCAGCGAGATGCAGGGTACCTTCTCCGGGGCCCTGGACCCGGAACTGCAGAAGGTGATTGACGGGCGGGAGCCGAGTCTTCTGGACCACAAGGGAGGCTTCTGGGCTCAGATGCCCGAGCCGGACACAAAGACCCATCAGCCAAAGGGTGGCAGCACAGGGGAAGCGATCGCCGGCAACACTGAGGAAAAGCCGGAGCACGCAGAGGAGGCTGAAAATCCTCTGCGGCGAATTGCGCGCCGGGCCGTGCGGCCCGTACTGGCTGTCGCGGCATCCGCAGCTGTCGTGATCGGCATGTGGCTCATCCTCAATTATGTGATCCTGGGCGTACAGTTGGTGGTTGCAGACGGCAACAGCCGTATCCCGGAAAGTGAAGTGGTTGCCCTCTCCGGCGTCAGCCCCGGGATGAGTATGCTTCTGATGAAGGATGATCAGGTGAAGGCCAATATCCGGCAGAATCGGTACCTGACCGTGAGCAGCATTGAGAAAGACATTGCGAATCACAAGGTGATTCTTCACGTGCATGAGCGAGATCATGAGGCATACTTCCGCTACTGCGGTATCACCTATGTGATGGACAGAAGAGGGATGATCCTCGAGGATTCCATCGATGTCAGGACCGTGCCCAACATGATGAAGATCGAGGGACTGGAGGATGTGCAGGACTGCAGGGTCGGAAATCGTCTGAGCCTGAGAAATCCATCTCAGATGGAAGCGCTCATGGATCTTCTTCTGCAGCTTCGTGTGATGAGCCTTCAGGATTCGGTGTCTGAGATTTATATCAAGGACATCTCCAACATGTCGCTGCTGCTCAAGAATGGATATTCTGTCCGGATTGGAGATGCGGAGCGGATCCATGCAAAGCTCAGGGCCATGACGCTTGCGATGGATGAACTCCAAAAGGAAAACAAGCAGGGCGGCACCATCGATGTGACAAAGCCGGAGCAGCCCACCTGGCTGCCGGACTACACAGAGGCCTGAGAGGCGGACTCTCGTATACTGAAAGCGCCGGGAAGGGACCCATGCCGGCACAAGGAGCAGAAAGAAACATGCTTGCAACGTTTGTCAAATATCTGTATAATCGAGCAAGTGCCGGATTTTCATCCGACACTGCGGGAATTTGGAGGAATGCAGGAGTATGAAAACCACGACGATTGCGGCCATAGATTTTGGCACAAGCAAGATTGTCACCTTGGTGGCGGAGCACAGTTCTACAGTCCGCCTCGATGTCGTTGGGTCAGGACTCGCTTCCTATGACGGTTTCCTGCATGATGGCTGGAATAATCCCGGAAATCTCAATGACAGGATCCTCGCATCCATTCAGGATGCGGAAAAACAGCTGAAGGAATCAAAGCACGTCAAGGGCTCAAAACAGCTGCATAATATCAACGTGGGTGTGCCTGCTGCATTTTCCAGAGTGTATGCCACCCAGGCGCATATTCAGCTCAAGGGTGCAGATCCTCAGGTGACCGAGGAATCCATCCGTGAGATTTTCGCTGTGGCTCAGCAGAATCTGGCGCCGACCATGGGATACATTATCCATTCCGCGCCTGCCTGGTTCAGTCTGGACAACGGGAGAAAGATGATCCAGCCCGGCAATCACAAGGGAAGAGAGCTGTCTGCACTGATCTCCTATGTGGTGGCTGACCGGAACTTCGTGGATGACATCAGTGCACGCCTGGGCAATCTGGGCTACCGCGTGGACGGCTTCTACTCCTCTGCTGCCGGTGAAGCAAAGTGCTTCCTGCCTGAGGAGGACAGGGACCGCACATGCGTCCTGATTGATATGGGCTATCTGAACACCACCGTGATGGTGGCAGAGGGCGATGCCATTATCTATATGGATACCATTGAGCTGGGCGGCGGCAATATTGCGGCTAATCTGGCGATGGAGCTGGGGATCCCGCTGAGCGAGGCGGAGGAAAAGATCAAGCGGCAGTATATCTTCGGCATCGACAGCGAGAACCGTCCCTATGAGCTGCCGGGCAGCGACGGGAACAAGCCGAGATCGTTCTCGCGCATTGAAGTCACCGACATCATCTGCCCTGTGGTGGATGAGATCGCAGCCCAGATCCTCAATCGTCTCGATGACAGCGGCATTACGCTGCACAGCGGCTCGAAGGTCTACCTGACAGGCGGCGGTCTCTGCTTCAATGCAGGCGGAAAAGATTACCTTTCAGCCCGTCTGAACAGGACCGTGCGTGAGGTGCAGAAGCAGAACACCAGCTCTGCCGGCCACAACTATTCCAGCGCCCTGGGTCTCATGGACCTGATTGTGGAAACCGTCACCACGAGCCAGCAGAAGCGGGCCAATTCCAATGCTTTGACCAGATTTTTCAGAAATCTGTTTGAGATGAACTGATTTTCTTGGATTTCAACAAGGTGGGAGGACACGTACCGTGATTGAATTTCAGAACGACGAGACGACCGGCTTTGCGTCAATCAAAGTGGTTGGATGTGGCGGCGGTGGTAGCAATTCTGTCAGCCGCATGGTGGAAGCCGGCCTTCAGGGCGTGGAATTTATCTGCATCAATACGGACAAACAGGCACTGGGCCAGACGAATTCAGCGGTTCAGATTCAGATCGGCGAGAAGCTGACCAAAGGTCTGGGTGCAGGGGCGGTTCCGGAGGTCGGTCGTCGTGCTGCAGAGGAGAGCCGTGAGGAGATTGCCAGAGCGCTGCAGGGCGCGGACCTGGTGTTTGTGACGGCAGGTATGGGCGGCGGAACAGGTACCGGCGCAGCTCCCATTGTGGCAGAGGTTGCCAGGGACATCGGTGCCCTGACCATTGCCGTGGTCACCAAGCCCTTTACCTTTGAGGGAAAACAGAGGGCACGGAACGCGGAAGCCGGCATCGCCGATCTGAAGCAGCGGGTGGACACCCTCGTGGTGATCCCCAATGACCGTCTCCTTCAGGTCGTCAGCAAGGGCACGAGCATGATGGAAGCCTTCCGCACGGCAGATGAAGTGCTGCGCCAGGGCATTCAGGGCATTTCCGACCTGATCGCTGTCCCTGCGCTGATCAACCTCGACTTTGCCGATGTGCGGACCGTCATGGAAAACGGCGGCATGGCCCGCATGGGTATCGGCGTGGGCACCGGCGAAAACCGGATGGTGGAGGCAGCCAACGAAGCGATCTCCAGCCCGCTGCTTGACACCAAGATTGATGGCGCCCATGCGGTGCTCATCAACGTGTCCGGCGGTCCCGATATTTCCATCATGGATATCAACGAGGCGGCCAACAAGGTGATGGAAGCCGCGGATCCTGATGCAAACATCATTTTCGGTGCAGGCATTGATGAGAACCTGAAGGATGAGGTCCGCATCACCGTCATCGCCACCGGCTTTGAAAAGACCCCCTTCCCGCCCCGTGAGCCTGCGCGCAAGCCCAGGGAGCAGGAGAAGGACCGTCTGTACGGACCGGATACCGCCTATGGCTCCACCGGCTCCTATTCCAGTTTCTCCGCTGCACCCCGGGAGATCACGCAGTCCTACACGCCTGCGACGCCCACTGTGGAGGATACCACAGCGCCGTACTACTCCGCGCAGCGCCAGTCCATCGGCGTGCCCGGATCGAATCAGCAGGCAGCGTTTCAGGCGGGTCTGAATTATCAGCAGCAGCTTCAGGCACAGCAGTCGCAGCCGCTTCAGCAGGCGCCGCAGAACAGCTATGGCCAGCCGCAGCTCTTCTCCCAGCCGATTCAGCAACCCTATCAGCCCACGTTTGGATCTTCCCAGCCTATGCAGCCTGTGAATAACGCACCGGCGCAGGGACAGCAACAGATGAACGATTCATCCGCGATGGAGCGGGATGTTCACGGCGTGCCGGCTTTCCTGAGAAGGAAAAAGTAAGTGATAAGCAAGGCAGTGCTGCCTTGCTTTTTATTCTGTCCGGTGAATAAGGCTTTTTCATGCTGAATTCATGGGGGTATATCAGAATCAGATCATATCATTTGACTAGAGGTGGAATCATGGCAATGCGCCGAATACTGACTGGCATGCTCTGCATGCTGGTGCTGCTCGCCGGGTGTGCGGTGGGCGAGGCTGAGGAATTTATCATGGCAGGTTTTGATCCCTCGGATGCCGGACATGTGTGGGATGACAATCTCTTTTTCCTGAGAAGGGAGGAGATGACCGGAGACAAATTCCAGTTCCGGCAGTTTGAAGATGAAGATGAGTGGACACGCGCTAAATCAGACTATCTCAAGGGCGTGGACCTTCCGGATGTCCTCTTCAAGGCGGAGCTGACTACGGCAGAAACACAGAAGCTGTATGATGCCGGTGTCCTGATTGATCTGAAGCCCTATCTCAGCGAGTATGCGCCAAATCTTTCAAAGCTCCTCCAGGAGCACCCGGAGTATGAGAAGGCGATCACCCTGCCGGACGGCGCCATCGTGGCCCTCCCGCAGATCCATTCCATGCAGTCAAACAATGCCCTGTGGATCAATTCCACCTGGCTGAAGCGGCTGAACATGGAGGCGCCGACGACGGCAGAGGAACTGACGCAGGTGCTGCGCGCCTTCAAGAATCAGGATCCCAACCGCAACGGCAAAAATGATGAGATCCCGCTCACCTTCACCGGCATGTGGGACCTTCGCTTCCTGGCGCATGCTTTCGGGTTCGTGGGAAACGACTATTACCTGGAAGTGAGAGACGGAAAGCTGATTTCGGATATTCAGCAGGACGGCTACAGGGATTTCCTGCAGTGGCTCCATCAGCTGTGGGAGGAAGGCCTGATCGATCACAATGGGTTTGTCTCCCTCGATTCCACCCGTCAGATTACGGATAACAACGCGACCATCACCTATGGGTGCGTGTTTGGCCCCACGATCCTGAACCTGCTGCCCGCAGGGGTGATCAAGGAGTACGACGTGGTTCTGCCGCTGACATCCGAGCGGGGACAGGTATACCGCAATTTCCTGGGGGACGTGATCCGGGGCACATTTGCCATCACGTCAAAGTGCAAGAATCCAGGAGAAATGCTCAGCTGGGTGGATTATCTCTACTCCTCCGAGGGCTGCTTCCTTGCCTCCGCAGGGCGGCTTCATGATGAGTATGAAGTGACCAGCGAAGGCACGTGGTACTGGGTGGACGATGTGCAGACAGTGCAGAATTCCATCCTCAAGGATGTGACCATAACGGAAGGTGCCTCGATGCCGCTGCTGCTCACAGATGACTATGAGCTGAACTTTGATGATGAGACCACGAGGAACGCGGTGAAGCAGCTGAGCGAGCTCAGGACATATGCCGTGGAGCCGTATCCGCTGGTGTATCTGACAGAGGAGGAAACCGCGGTGATCTCCTCCATCTGGCCGGACATTGCCACCCTCTGCGAGACGGGTCTTACCTGGTTTGTGACGGGTGATGTAGCGATCAGTGACGAAACCTGGGCCGATTTCCAGACACAGATCGCGGAAAGCGGCATGGACAGGATCATCAGTATATTTGAAACGGCACTGGAAAGATAATTGTTGAGGTGGTAGACATGAATCAGTATGCATCTCTCAAGGTCGGTTTGACCCAGCCGGAAGCGGTGGAACAGCTGAAGTATCTCTACGGAAGCCAGGAGGGGACGCTTGTCCGCCAGGCAGCCAGGTATGCAGGGCTTTTGGACAGACATGAGGAGCTGTTTCATGCACAGTCCCCTGTCCATCTGATCTCAGCACCCGGACGTATGGAGATCGGAGGAAACCATACGGACCATAACAGGGGCAAGGTGCTGGCGGCATCCGCAAGCCTGGATACGCTTGCGGCCGTGACCAAAAGGGATGACACGCTGGTACACCTTCATTCCGAAGGATATGCCCCGATCTGCATCGATCTGAGCGATCTGGAAAAGCACACCGAGGAGGAGGGCACCACGGCTTCGCTCATCCGCGGCGTGGCAGCCGGCATGGCCAGGGCCGGGTACAAGGTGGGCGGCTTTGACGCAGTGGTCACCTCTAGTGTGGTGTCTGGAAGCGGTCTCAGTTCCTCGGCTGCCTTTGAGGTGATGGTCTGCGCCATCCTGGATCGGCTCTATAATGACGGCAATATGGATTTCAAGGAGAGCGCAAAGATCTCACAGTTTGCAGAGAACGTCTACTTCGGGAAGCCCTCCGGCCTGCTCGACCAGATGGCATCGGCCGCGGGCGGCCTGGTCGGTATCGACTTCAAGGATGAGGATCCGGTCGTGACGAGACTCGCCTTCGACTTCCAGAAGAAAAGCTATTATCTGGTGGTCGTGGCCACGGGCGGTTCCCATGCGGACCTGACCGATTACTATGCCTCCATCCCCACGGAGATGAAGCAGGTGGCAGCGTGCCTTGGACAGCAGGTCCTCCGGCAGATCCGGCCCGAGGAATTTGATCAGGCAATCCCCACGCTTCGCGCAAAGGTGTCCGACAGGGCAATCCTTCGTGCAAAGCATTTCTACCATGAGAACGAGCGGGTGGACCGCCAGATCCAGGCACTGCAGGAAGAAAACCTGCCGAAGTTCTTTGAGGCAATCACGGAGAGCGGCTATTCCTCCTTCATGTATCTGCAGAATGTGTATGCCGATCCGACAAAGGATCAGAGCCTGTCCGTGGCACTTGCACTTGCCGAGGAACAGCTGCAAGGGAAGGGTGCCTGGAGAATTCATGGCGGCGGCTTTGCGGGCACCACACTGAACTTTGTGTCGGAAAACGATCTGAACGCGTTCGTCCGAAAGATGGAAGCGGTCTTCGGGGAAGGTTCCTGCCACATTCTGAATATTCGCCCCGTGGGTGCCTACGAACTGAAACTGTAAGCTTGAAAGCATGAAAATGCGCCCGGCCGGGAAACCGGCCGGGCGCATTCATGATACCAGGAATCAGCGAATCTGGGTTTCAGATCCACGGGGCTGACCGTAGGCTTCTGCGGTGATGGTTCCGTCAAGAACCTCGCTCACAAACTGCATGACGGTCTCATCCATCGGGATGCCGGTGTCGAAGGAGCTGGTGCTTCTTCCGAACACGTTGTAGGTGTCGCCGCCGGCAGAGCAGAAGTTGTTGGTCACCACAGCATAGGTGGCTGCAGGATCAAAGGCTTCGCCATTGATGGCGGTGATGGTGACACGCTGGATGGACTTGGGAGCATAGTAGGTGGTCTCTTTGCCGTCAAGGATGTACAGGTCGCCCTGGTCATACGCCTTGGTGGTGTCGAGGGTGTAGGTGATGCCGCTGGTCTGGGGATAACCGCCGATGGCCTCGGGCGTGCAATAGGTGGATGCTTCGAGGGCCTCCAGCAGCTCTTCGCCGGTCACATACACGACAGCAACGGTGTTGCCAAAGGGCAGCACGGTGTTGATCATGTTCATGGTGATGTCGCCGGCTTCGATGGTGGCACGGATGCCGCCGCCGTTGGTGATGCCGACCACATGGTTGGGCTCAGCCTGCTCAATGCCACCTTCCTTGAGCACGCTCCAGACCATGGCGTCGCAGATCAGATCGCCCAGGTTGGTTTCCTCGGTGCGGTTGCCGGGATCGCGCTCGCCGTTGAGGACGACTTCGGTCTTGGCAAACACAGCGCCGTACTTGGCTTCCACTTCGTCCACAATTGCCTTGGCCTGAGCAAGCACTGCTTCGTCCTGAGCAAGGCCTTCGGTAGCCACCAGGAAGTGATCTTCGATGGCCTTGGTGGCATTGTCGATGACCACAACACCGATGTTGGCAAACTTGGTGCCGGTGGACTGGATGGGCTCGCCGTTTTCACCGGCGGTCATGACAGTGTGGGAATGGCCGTCCAGGAGGATATCGGCGCCTTCGATGTGATTCCACAGGTCGATGGAGCGATAGCCGTTGGGGGCAGACTCGGCATCCACGCCAAGGTGGGTCAGGCCGACCACGACATCAGCTTCTGCCTTGAGGGCATCAATCTGAGCCTGTGCACAGGTGTACAGATCGCCAAAGGTCACAAAGGAGATTTCCTTGATCAGTCCGGGATTGACCTTGGTGGCAGTCTCGGGCGTTTCCATGCCGAAGAAGCCAACCTTGAGGCCGGAGGGGGTAGTGATGACGGTGGAACCATCATAGATGGAAGCGCCGGTTTCATCCACGATCACGTCTGCGCAGACGACCTTGAACTGAGCCTTGGACAGGTTGTCCAGAAGCTGAGCATAGCCAAAGTCGAATTCGTGGTTGCCCAGGGTGATCACATCGTATCCGGCAGCATTCATCAGTTCAACGGCAGACAGCCCCTTGCTGGTGCTGACATAGGTTGTGCCCTGAGAAAAGTCACCGGCATCAGCCACGATGACGTCAGCGCCAAGGGCCTGGAACTGGGCCTTGAGTGCGGCGATGTAGGCATAGCCTTCCACGGCACCGTGCACGTCATTGGAGTGCAGGATCACGGTTTTTCCAGAGTAGTCACTGGCAAGCTCGGTCACGAACTTGGCCTGCTCGGCGTACTCTTCTCCGGACAGATCCGCCATAGCAAAGCTCATGGAGAAGACCATGAGAAGCGCCATGACAAGAGCCATCAAGCGACGGGAGTTCCTCATGCGAATCAAACCTCCTGTGTCATTGGATATAGGTAGTAGAGAGTGGAAAGAAGCAAGACAGATCTTGCGATCTGACTGGAAAAAGAATAGCTCAATTGCCATGAAAAAACAAGAAGACGAAGAAGGACGGGCACCAGATGACGTACGAAACGTACCGAAGCCGAAGAAGCAATTTTCGTAGGACCCCTTGACAGAAAACTGCCTGGTGATATAATACTGCATGTTCCGTGAGGAACGGAAGATATCTGGGTGTGGCGCAGTTTGGTAGCGTGCCTGAATGGGGTTCAGGAGGCCGGAAGTTCAAGTCTTCTCACCCAGACGCTGAAATATCTCAGGGCAATAGCCCTGAGATATTTTTTTAGAAAAATCGGAGCTCTTGGGCGAGGTGAGTAAGCATGTATGCATTTATCGAGGGCACGGTCTGCGAGAAGGGAAACGGACTGCTGGTGCTTGAGGCCGGCGGCGTTGGCTATCTCCTGCAGTGCTCCATGACAACACTCTCCGCAGTTCCCGCCATCGGCGAGAAAATGAAGTGCCATACATATCTCAGTGTCCGTGAAGATGCCATGGATCTGTATGGATTTGCATCTAAAGACGAAAAGAAGATGTTTCTTTCCCTCACCGGTATTTCGGGTGTAGGCGCAAAGATGGCCCTTTCCATTCTTGGTACCATGAATCTGCAGGATCTGTCCATGGCCATCATGATGGAAGATACGGCCTCCCTTTGCCGGGCACCGGGCGTGGGAAAGAAGATTGCACAGAGAATCATCATGGAGCTGAAGGACAAGACCGCGGCTGCCACGGTGACAAGTGGCGGTACGGCCCCTGCAGCGGGCGGCACATCGGATCCCCTCGGGGAGGCACTGGAAGCCATGATTGCCCTGGGGTATACTTCACAGGAAGCAGCCAGTGCACTGAAGAACGTCAAGGCAGACACGGCAGAAGATATGGTCCGTCTTGCGCTCCGCGCCATGGCGGGCACCTGATGTACTTGGAAGACTGCCAGAGGGGCAGAGAACAGTGACCACGGAGTGGGAGCGACGGACAAGGAGGTACCATGGAAGACGAACGGGTTGTATCTGCAGTGATACAAGGGGATGACGCTGCGCTGGAAAACAGCCTGCGCCCGCATAATCTTTCTGAGTATGTCGGTCAGGAGGCTGTAAAGAGCAGTCTGAAGATTTACATTGAAGCCGCACTGAAGCGGCATGAACCGCTGGATCATATCCTGCTCTATGGACCGCCAGGCCTTGGCAAAACCACGCTGGCATCCATCGTTGCGGCAGAAATGGGGCAGAATATCCGCGTCACATCCGGCCCTGCCATTGAGCGCCCCGGTGATCTGGCATCTATTCTTGCAAATCTCGGCGAGAATGATGTGCTGTTCATCGATGAGATTCACAGACTGTCCAGGTCTGTGGAGGAAGTGCTCTATCCTGCCATGGAGGACTTCGCCATCGACATCATGCTGGGCAAGGGTCCGACGGCGCGATCCATGCGTGTGGCCGTGCCGCATTTCACACTGGTGGGCGCCACCACCAGGGCGGGTCTTCTCTCTGCGCCTCTGCGCGACCGATTCGGGATCATCTACAGGCTCGAAATGTATCAGCCGGAGGAGCTGGCAAAGATCCTGACGAGGTCTGCAGGCATCCTGAAGGTGAAGGAAACGAAGCCGGAGGGTATGCTGGAGCTGGCCAGGCGCAGCCGCGGCACGCCGAGAATCGCAAACCGCATGCTGAAGCGTGCCAGAGACTTTGCAGAGGTGAGGGGAAACGGCACAATCACCAAGGAGATTGCGGATCAGGCACTGACCATGGAGGGCGTGGACAATCTGGGCCTTGATAAGACAGACCGAACGATGCTGGAGACCATGATGGACAAGTTTGGCGGGGGCCCTGTGGGCCTTGACACGCTGGCTGCCACCACGGGAGAGGACGCCACGACCATCGAGGACGTGTATGAACCGTACCTCATGCAGCTCGGGTTCATCCTTCGCACGCCGAGGGGCAGAATCTGCACGGAAGCGGCCTGGAAGCACATGAACCGCATCATGCCTGCAGGTGCACAGACATCGATCTGAATCTGAAGACGGGTAAAGTGGTGAAAACGCGTGAAGACATCTGATTTCGATTATGAACTTCCGGAGAGTCTGATTGCACAGACTCCAGTGGAACCGCGGGACAGCTCCCGTATGATGGTGGTGCACCGGGATCTGGGAACACGGGAGGACCGGCACTTTTATGATTTGCCGGAGTATCTTCGTGCCGGCGATGTGCTGGTGATCAATGAGACGAAGGTCATCCCCGCACGTCTTCTCGGGATCAAGGAGGAAACCGGGATACCGGTGGAAGTGCTTCTGCTCAAGCGGGAGAATGCGACCGACTGGGAAGCACTGGTGAAGCCCGGACGCAGACTGAAGCCGGGAACGATGTGCTCGTTTGGAGACGGACGGCTCAGATGCGAAATCCTGGATACGGTCCAGGAAACTGGCGGCAGAAAGATCCGGTTTTCCTACAAAGGTGTTTTCGAAGAAATCCTGGATGAACTCGGCGAGATGCCGCTTCCGCCCTATATTCATGAGCATCTCGAAGACAGGAACCGCTACCAGACGGTATATGCAAAGCAGGAAGGATCTGCGGCAGCACCGACGGCCGGGCTGCACTTTACCCCGGAGCTGATGGAAAAGATCAGGAACATGGGTGTTGAGATCGTGCCCGTCCTCCTGCATGTCGGGCTTGGCACGTTCAGGCCGGTTCAGGTGAACGATGTGGAAGAACACCACATGCATTCTGAATTCTACCAGGTGACGCAGGAGGCCGCGGAAAAAATCAACCAGAGAAAGGGAAGACTGATCTGCGTGGGTACCACCAGTGTGCGGACGATCGAGACGGTGGCGGACGCGGAAGGAAAGATCCATGCGGGTAGCGGGGATACGGCGATCTTTATCAAGCCCGGCGTGAAAATCAAAGCGGTGGAGGGGCTGATCACCAATTTCCATCTCCCGCAGTCGACACTGCTTATGCTGGTATCGACACTCATGGGACGGGAGAATGCTCTGGATGCCTACCGGGATGCAGTGGAGAAGAAGTACAGGTTTTTCTCCTTCGGAGATGCCATGCTGATTCTCTGATTCGTGAAGAAATTGGACAGGCTCCATGGGGCTATATAGAACAGCAGAAACGAGCAGGCAGAGACGCATGCTCGTTTCTTCGCATATGCTCGCAGGCCATCTCTGCTCTTTCCAGATCTCTCCGAGAACGGGTATACATCGTGTGAAGCCTGATCGGAATTGTACTCGGTGCACACAACCAGATGGCAGGTGTCCAGAAATCATTGAAAAGATACCTCGGCACCAGTGAATCTTCTCCAAGTCCAGATGTCTTTGCAGCATGGACACGCTTACAGGTATTCAGGTATTTTCTGTTCCTGTTGGCGGGCCATTTATTCGTATGCCCATGCGGAACATATCTCCTTCATCAGCACGAGATGATACAGATGGGTTTATAATAATTCATTGAATCCCACAGTGAAATCTTGTAAAATGTCAAACGGTTTATCGAGTCAATCGAATATCTCGCGTAGCGGGTTTCTGCACTGCTTGAGGAAAGAGCAGAACCTGCAAACCAGATGCCTACAGGTTGCTGCATACTGCGTGTAATATTGATGGAGGGCAAGAGAATGCCGGTGGACACCAGAAAAGAACAGGAACGGGACGAACTGCACCGAGCAATTTGGGCTATAGCTGATGATCTTCGCGGTGCTGTAGATGGCTGGGATTTTAAGAACTATGTGCTCGTCACGATGTTCTATCGCTACATTTCTGAAAACCTGACTGCGTACATCAATGAGGGTGAGCATGAAGCTGGCAACACAGATTTTGACTATGCTCAGATGTCAGATGCGGACGCCGAGGAAGCAAGGCAGGGGCTGGTAGAGGAAAAGGGCTTCTTCATCCTGCCCAGTGAGCTCTTCTGCAATGTACGGGCAAGTGCAGCACAGAATGAAAACCTGAATGAGAACCTGGAACGAGTCTTCCGACATATCGAAGATTCAGCAAAGGGCAGTCAGTCAGAAGGCGACTTTGCGGGCCTGTTTGATGATTTCGACGTGAACAGCAACAAGCTCGGAAGCACTGTGGCCAAGCGCAACGAGCGTCTGACCAAGTTGCTCGATGGCATTGCATCCATGAATCTCGGTTCCGTGAAAGACCACGAGATAGATGCCTTCGGTGACGCATATGAGTATCTCATGACAATGTATGCCTCCAATGCTGGCAAGTCCGGTGGAGAGTTCTTCACGCCGGCAGATATTTCTGTGTTGCTGACGCGCCTCGGTACTGTGGGCAAGACTAAGATCAATAAGGTGTATGATCCGGCGTGTGGCAGCGGATCTCTATTATTAAAAGTGGAGTCAGTTTTGGGCAAGGACGCGGTGGTAAATGGCTTTTTCGGTCAGGAAATAAACATCACCACCTACAACCTTTGCCGCATCAACATGTTCCTCCACGATATTGGGTTTGAAAAATTCGATATTGCGTGTGAAGATACGCTTACAAATCCACAGCACTGGGATGACGAACCTTTTGAACTGATCGTTTCAAATCCACCGTATTCTATCAAATGGGCCGGCGATGATAACCCGATCCTGATCAATGATCCCAGGTTTTCTCCGGCGGGCGTGCTAGCGCCAAAGAGTAAGGCAGATATGGCCTTTATTATGCACTCGCTGTCATGGCTTGCTCCGAATGGCACAGCTGCGATTGTCTGCTTTCCGGGCATCATGTATCGTGGCGGAGCAGAGCAGAAGATCCGGAAATATTTGGTGGACAATAACTTTGTTGACTGTGTCATACAGCTCCCGAGCAACTTGTTTTTCGGGACCTCTATTGCTACGTGTATCATGGTCCTGAAGCGTGGCAAAGCTGACAACAAGATTCTATTCATTGATGCCACCAACCAATGTGTGAAGGTGACGAACAACAACAAGCTCCTGCCGGAACATATTGATACCATCGTGAATGCATTTGCTGACCGCAAGGATATCGACTATCTCTGCCGACTGGTAGATTATGATGGGGTTAAGGAACAGAACTACAACCTTTCTGTTTCCACTTATGTGGAGCAGGAGGATACCAGGGAGAAAATCGATATTGTAAAGCTTAATGCTGAGATAAAGGAAATCGTCGCTCGTGAGCAGGTTCTCCGTGATGAAATTGATAAGATAATTGCAGAGATCGAAGGAGGGCAAGACGCATGAGCAAATTGGATGATTTGATTACTGAACTGTGCCCTAATGGTGTTGAATATAGCAGATTGGTTGATGTATGTGATGATATTATTGTACCAATGAGGGATAGACCAAAGGATCTTACTGGACCTATTCCGTGGTGTCGTATTGAGGATAAGGAAGGGCAATACTTTAATGGATCTTTGTCGGAGTTAGGCGTTACAGAAGAAACGATAAAGAAAATGAATTTAAAGGTTTTTCCTACCGGAACGGTTATTTGCTCATGTAGTGCCTCTATAGGCGCATATGCAATCAATACTCAGCCATTGATAACAAACCAAACCTTCATAGGGTTGGTTTGTGGCACAAGGTTGTATAACAAGTATCTCCTGCATTATATGGAAACTCAAACGGCATATTTATTGTCACAGGCATCTACAGGAACTATTCCTTACATATCACGTAAGAAGTTTGAAGAAATGGCGGTTCCTGTACCTCCTATTGAGGTGCAGCGTGAAATTGTCCGGATTCTTGACACTTTCACAGAGCTTACAGCAGAGCTTACAGCAGAGCTTACAGCAAGGAAGCAGCAGTACGAGTATTATCGGAATGAAATCCTAAGTTTTGATAATAAGGTTGAAAAGCGTTCCTTGTCTGAAATTGCCAATGTTTTTCGCGGTGAATATATTACCAAGAAAGATTCTACCCCGGGCAGTATACCTGTGATATTAGGCGGTCAGGAACCGGCTTATTACATAAATAAGGCAAACCATGAAGGTGAGATAGTTGTTATTGCTCGAAGTGGCGCATCAGCCGGATTTGTTTCATACTGGAATGAACCAATTTATGTTACGGATGGCTTTGGGTATGAAGCAAGAAGTGATGTTGTAATTTCCAAATACCTGTACTATGTGCTCAAACACTTAGAACCGGAATTAAATGACATGAAGCGTGGTGCCGGAGTGCCTCACGTCAGTGGAGAAATGCTTGGAAGGGTTGAACTACCTGTACCACCGATTGAAGTGCAAAAGAGACTTGTAGATGTTTTAGATAACTTCGACGCTATTTGTTCTGACCTGAACATTGGCCTTCCTGCCGAAATAGAAGCCCGTCAAAAACAATATGAATATTACAGAGATTTGCTATTGACATTCATTGAAAAAGGCAACACAATATTGACAGACAGACAGAC
>JAFUBA010000112.1 GCA_017460395.1 Clostridia bacterium
CAGCGCACGAAACGAAGCGCCGCAGAAGGGAGACAGGCATGACAGACAACGAAAGACCAGTGATTGAACTCAGGCACGTGGACAAGCATTTTGAGCGCCTGCATGTTCTCCGGGATATTTCCCTTTCTGTCAGGAGAGGAGAAGTGGTGGTGATCATCGGTCCCTCCGGCTCGGGAAAATCCACCCTCTGCCGCACCATCAACCGGCTGGAGACCATTGATTCCGGGGAGATTCTCATTGATGGAGTCCCAATTCCAGCCGAAGGCAAGAAGCTGGCTGCCATGCGCGCCAGCATTGGGATGGTGTTTCAGTCCTTCAACCTGTTTGCCCATATGACCATTCTGGAAAATGTGATTGCAGCGCCATGCAGCATCCTCAGACAGAACAAAAAGGACGCACGTGCAGAAGCACTGCGCCTTCTGGAAAGAGTTGGCGTTCAGGATCAAAAGGATAAACTCCCCTCACAGCTCTCCGGAGGACAGCAGCAGCGTGCTGCCATCGCCAGGGCCCTGGCAATGCACCCAAAGGTCATGCTCTTTGACGAACCCACCAGCGCACTGGATCCTGAGATGATTGGTGAGGTGCTCAGCGTCATGACAGAACTGGCCAGCGCTGGCATGACCATGCTGATTGTCACCCACGAAATGAACTTTGCCCGCATGGTCGCCGACCGGGTGATCTTTATGGACGGCGGCGTGATCGTTGAGGAAAATACTCCGGAGGAGTTTTTTGAGCATCCCCAGTCGCAGAGGGCCCGTGATTTTCTCTCATCCATCCGCTCGCACTGACGTTCTGTCTTCCTGATTTCGTTTATGCCATCCCCGACTTTGGCACTTTGCAACGAGGAAAACAGGTCTCAAATCCTTTGATTACAAGGGATTTAGGACCTGTTTCATTGTTATACCAATATCCACATGAGTCACATAATCGTTGCTTGCAAATAGCAAGCAGGATCAGAAAACACCACCCCGAGAATCGGAACATGCAAAACGAGATTTCAGAGATTTGATGGAAAGGTGGGGACAAAATGGCTAAAATGCATGGCTTCACAGTCTGGGATGACGAATATGATAAAGAACACTTTACTGCCGAGGAAAGCGCTGAAAGCGATCTGGAGGCTGAGATCATGATGGCACTGATTGATGCCCGAGAAAGCCAGGGATTCAGCCAGCATAATCCTGAGAAAATGCGCGGCGTAAAGCAGCCTGCAATTGCCGTTTGAGCACGGTGTCAACAGTCCTGCAGTTTTCCTACCCGCTGAGTCAGCACTGACAACAGATGAACCGCCCCTGCCGGGTCTTTACGCGGCAGGGGCATTTTCTGAGATGATCACTGTGTAAACTTTTCGCTCATGGTGCAGTGCTGCTTCCTGGCATCCTCCAGTGGTCACGGTAGGTGTACCCGCATGTGAGACACGTATGTTCTGTGTATCCCCACTCGGTGTCCCCGGGCTCCGTGATGCGAACCTGAATGTCCGGCACGTCGCACTCCTCCGGCAGCAGTGTCTTTACGGATGTCCATACCTTGGGGCGCTTGAAGGAATCCTTGTTGCCGTATTCCCGAAGCGGCTTTGTGAGTGCCTCACCCAGCATAGCCTTGCAGTAGGACCTTGCATCCGGCTGGTCTTCGAAGAAGATGATCCTGCCCTTCACCGAATTGCGGATGACCTCTCCCCGGGGGTAGTCCATGCCGCATTCGTAGTACATGCCCACAAGACCGCCCGCGTGCATGTAGCCAAAACAGGAATTATACCCATCGATGGTGACGCTGTTGTCCAGGAAGTCTCCGATCCCGCATCCCAGCACGCCGCCAAGGAACATCTCACACCGGCCTTCCCTGAACCGGTCCTCATAGATGAGCTCCACATCGGCCGTATTCTCCTGAAACAGCCCACTGCCGTACCCGACGAGGCCGCCAATACCCGCATCCATGGCGCCGCAGGAGAGAAACACCTGCCCCTGAACAGAGCACCCATCCACGGTACTGTGTTCCATGCAGCCGGCGAGGATCCCGGCAAAGCACGCCTCGTCCTCCCGGACCTCAATACGGGCGCCGAGGAGATGGAGATTTTTCACTGTGGCACGCTCCATCACGGAAAACAGGCCCGCAAAACCGGTGTCATATCCCTTCAGGTTGCCGTCCTTTGTCTCACGCCGCTCGCTGCCCACCTGCGTCACCTGCAGATTGGCAATGGTATATCCGTTTCCATCCAGTTCACCCGAAAATAAGAAGGGCTCCCACAGAATACCGTCCAGGTCAAGATTGTCCATGAGCACATAGGAGCCATCCGGCGCCTCGCGGATCGCCTGAAGCTGCTCGGGCGTGGATATTTCCACCTGCCCCTCCCCAAGCGCCGCAGCTGCCATGAGGCAGAGCAGCAGGGGGAGCAGCAAGCACATCTTTCTTCGCATCCGCCCGTCACCTCCCTTTGCCCCTCAGTGTATCACTTCTGAAACGGCCTTGCCAGGATCTCACCTGCATCCACCTGCAGAGCACCCGTGGGACACACCTGGAAGCAGTAGCCGCAGCCAATACACTTGTCTGTCTTCACGGCCTTGCGGTCCCGGATCTCGATGCCTTCCTGCCAGCATACGTCCAGACACCTGCTGCAGCCGATACACTTCTCCTGATCCACCTGCCGCGCCTGGTATGCATCCCCCAGGGCGTCCTGGCGGGCCTTGGCAAAGTCCCCGGGCATGTTGAACAGCTGCAGGGCGTCCCCCTTCAGTTCCTCCATGTTCCGATACCCCGCCTCGTCCATCCACCTGGACAGGTCCGAGATGACCTTCTTGCACGCCATGGTGCCGCCGGAGCAAGCCAGGGCACCCAGCTGCACGCAGTCGCTGCCCGCCATGATGAACCGTGCCGCCTGGTCGTAGGAGAAGACGCCACCGCCCGCATACATGGGGATCGTGATGCCGTTGTTCCTGCCCTCTGCCACCGCATAGCACACGATGGGGTTGGCCTGGGTCCCGCCGTAGCCGGAGCCCGGCCTGGGCTGGGTGCGGCGCCAGTCAAGATCCATGTAGAAGGCCTTCCACCTGGCGGTCGGACCCACGGCATCCGCGCCGCAGCTC
>JAFUBA010000113.1 GCA_017460395.1 Clostridia bacterium
ACTGCCGCAGCTGGCGCGGGCCATGATGGCAAAGGGCCTGGCAGGCCTCGAAAAGCTGGCCGGAATTCCCGGCACCCTTGGCGGTGCAGTCCTCATGAACGCCGGAGCCTACGGCGGCGAGATGAGCCAGGTGGTGGATTCGGTGCGGGTTGTGAGCACTGAGGGCGAGGAGAGGACGCTCTGCAGGGAGGAACTGGATTTTTCCTACCGGCACTCCGCGCTTCAGAGCGGCTCCTGGATCGTGACTGAGGTGACACTGAGCCTTCAGCGGGGTGACCCGGGCAAGATCCGGGCGGAGATGGACGAGCTGATGCAGAAGCGGCGGGAAAAGCAGCCGCTGGAGTACCCGAGCGCCGGTTCCACCTTCCGCCGGCCGGAGAACGACTATGCGGCCCGTCTGATTGATGTCTGCGGGCTGAGAGGCAGGCGCGTGGGCGGGGCCGAGGTATCGGAAAAGCATGCAGGCTTTCTGCTCAACCGCGGCGGGACATCGCGGGACTTCCTGGACCTGATGTCCCTCGTGCAGACAGAAGTCATGGAAAAGACGGGAATCAGACTGGAACCTGAAATCAGAATTCTTGGCGAAAACTAGAAAGGGCATAAAAATGAGATTTCTTCTTCTCACGGGCATGAGCGGTGCCGGCAAGAGCGCTGCACTTCGGTATCTTGAGGATATGGGGGCATTCTGCGTCGACAATCTGCCGCCGACGATGGTCATCAAGTTTATGGAAACCTGTGATTCTCTCTCAAGCCAGGTTCCGCTGACGGCTTTTGCCGTGGACGTGCGAAGCCGTGCCTTTTTTGATCTCAAGGCGGTCAGCCGGTTGCTGATCGAGACCCAGGAGCTGGGGTACCATATGGACACGGTGTTCCTGGAGGCCTCGGACGATGTGCTGGTTTCCCGCTATAAGGAGTCGCGCAGGGACCACCCCCTCGCCAGCGACCGGGTGACCCTCACGGAGGCCATCAGCAAGGAGCGCAATATGCTCCAGCCGCTCAGGGAGACGGCTGCCTTCCTGATCGACACCACCAATCTGAAGCCCAAGGCGCTGCAGAAGCAGCTGCAGCAGATCGTGGAGGGTTCCGGAAAGGACGAGGAGAAGACCAACCTGATGCGCCTGGAGGTCATGTCCTTCGGGTTTAAGAGGGGACTTCCAAAGTCTGCGGACCTTGTGTGGGATGTGCGCTTCCTGCCCAATCCCTTCTACATTCCCGAACTGTGCCGCCACAGTGGTCTGGACGAGGACGTGCGGGACTTTGTCATGGGCAGCGAGGTGACAAAGGAATTTTTGAAGAAGGCAGAGGACCTTCTGGATTTCCTGATTCCGCATTACCGGGATGAGGGCAAGCGCCGCCTGGTGATCGCCATCGGCTGCACGGGCGGGGCTCACCGCTCGGTGGCCATCACGGAGGCCATCGGGCATTACCTGGAGGCAGAGGGCTATCCCACGTCGATCCATCACCGGGACGTGGATGTGGAACAGGCTCACTGGAAAAACAGTAACGAACAGGACTGACATCGAAAGCATGAGACAGGAGGCGGGGCGGCATGTCCTTTTCTTCCGATGTGAAGGAGGAGCTGTGCAGAATACCGAGAGAGCGCAGCTGCTGTGTCGCCTCGGAGCTGGCAGCACTTGTGCATACCTCGGCCAATGTGGGCTGGATGACGGGCGGTAAGGCGGGCGGCAGACTGTTTGTCAATTTCTCGGTCGAGTCACTGCCGCTTGGCCGCACCATCTACAGCCTTCTGAAGGTGAAGCTGCACCTGCAGCCGGCCATCCATGTGGTGGAGCATGCGCGCTTTGGCGGGCGGAAGAGCTGCGAGGTGCGCGTGGAGGGGGACGAGGCCAAGGTTTTGCTGATGACCGTCGGTGCCATGGAGGAGCATGATCCGGACTGGAAGGTGCTAAGACGCCACATGCCGCGGCCGCAGCTGAGCCGCACCTGCTGCAGAAGAGCGTACCTGCGCGGGGTGTTCCTGGGCTGCGGGTCCATGGGTGCTCCGGAGAAGAGCTACCAGATGGAGCTGGCCGCCGTGGACCCCGTGATCCGGGAGAATGTGCAGAGGGTGCTGGAGAGCGCAGACATCTATGCCAGGTGGTATGAGCGGCGGGAAAAGCAGGTTATCTACCTCAAGGAGGCGGACACCATTGTGTCGGTGCTCGCCATGATCGGGGCGCACCGCGCTGTGACGGATCTGGAAGCCGTGCGCATCAAGCGGCAGGTCAGGAGCAGTGCGACCCGGGCCGCCAACTGCGACATGCACAATACGGAAAAATCCATGAAGGCCAGCGCACAGCAGCTCTCAGACATTGAGACGCTCGAGAAGGCCGGGGTGCTCTCGACACTTCCGGAACCCCTGCAGGAGATGGCGAGAGTGCGACGGGCGTATCCGGAGCTCTCCCTGGACGAGATCGGGATACGCTGCCGGCCGGCCGTGGGGAAGAGCGGCGTCAATCACCGCCTGCGGCGACTGCATGAGGCAGCGGAGCAGGTGCGGGGGACGGCCGCAGACATATCGTGACATGTGATGATGCCGGGGTCAAAAGGTAGACAGACCTCCCTTCATCCCCTTTTTGTAGGCATTCATCAGGGGTAAGAGAGCCTTTTTCACCTGGAAACCCTCATAGTTCTTGCCAGCGTTTCCCGGTATAACTATGACAATTTGTTACAAAAGTGTGACATCTTTCTGGTACATGAATGTGTACCTTGGCATTAATCGCAAACCTGTATATGCCACCTCAACCAGATGCCCCGAGCATAGCGTTTCTTCAATAGATAAGAGCGTGAGAACGGTACTGTTGTCACAATCGAACCCAGTCTTCTTCTTGAATGTGACCAGCTTCCCCATGAAGGACAGTGCTTTCTTGACGTGAAACCAATTTACTGGCGATTGTAGATCGGGTTCGTCGCGTACTTCGTTTTTCCGAATGAGAAGAGGATGAACTTGATACTATCCAAGGCTACCACCTTCAGATCCATACATGCCTGCTTGACCCGCTGACCGATCGGGAGGTGATCTATGTCCAGATGGTTATGCAGATAACCGGGGATGGTTTCAACACCATTTCGGAACCTTCCAAATGCCTTGTAAGTCTCAGTGCCAAGATTGGCTTCTGTAATGATTCGGCCCTGGGCATTGGGGCTTACGGTCACGGCTGCTTCGTCGGAGCGCTTCAATGAGGTGCATTTACAGTCGTTCCTGTACGGACAGTCGCAGCACTTGGAGCCTTCCATTTTGATCCGGATTGACCCATTCCTATACAGCGTCTGCGAGACAGGAGCATGTCCCATCGGACACTGAAGCACGCTCTTCTTGTCCTCGGCGTATGCATACAATCCCCAGATTGGATTGACATTCTTTCCAAGGAGATCGGTTGGCAGCAGACGGAATCCCTTTCCCCTGGCAGCTTCAATCAGCGAATCGCTGGAATAAGCACCATCTGCTACACACACCTGATCCCCCAGGGAACTGTCTATCGCAATGGGGTTCTTCTCACGGACGGCCAGGAGCAGTGCCATTCGGCGCTGGTCATCCGGAAGAAGCGCGAACTCAGGCTTGAGGATTCCTTCCGGCCCGGGCAAGCCGAAAACGGACCACGCAGTATACTTGTTTCCATTCTTGTCAGTAGCGTTCCAGGAAAGCACTGCTGGCTTGGACTCTGCTTCGGTGCCATTGTCAGGAATGACTTCATGCACGGTCTTGGACTCGGAGTTTTCATGGATGACTTGGTCACCTTCCTGAGCCGGTTTCTCTGCATGATCTTCCTGAGTGTTGCTGTCACGTCTGTCGCCAGTTCCTTCTTCCTTTTTGTCTTGCTGATCACCACTGGTATCTTTGTGGTCAGGCATTTCAAAGCTGAGAAGCAGCTCATCGATGGACATCTGTCTGGAGGTATCGGTGGTTTCCTCCTGAATCGGTCCGGGAGTGCACTCTCCGTTGATATACCTTGGCAATACCGCTCCGCTCTTTTTGGCTTCCCGGATCGCCTTTTCGACCAGAGCCATCTTTTCCTGGAGGAGCTGCTGGCACTTTTCCATGCCGATATCCTCGGTCATGTGGTACTGATCACGCCATTTCTGTATGCCATCTACGATTTTCTGAGACTCCTTGAGAAAGGCGTATGACATCACACAGTCGGAGGTGACGTTTGTCTGGAAGTCCCATGACAGGACCACGGATCCCATGGGCCCCACGGCTTCCACCAGGTTTATGATGTACCCAATGAATTCTTGGCCGGCTTTCTTGCGATAAGTAGCGTTGGGATCTGCAGGATTCTGCACACACTGGGATGTCATGGTGCCATCTTCGGATGTTGCCAGCCTG
>JAFUBA010000114.1 GCA_017460395.1 Clostridia bacterium
GCATCCGGATGGTGGAGATGTAGTTCTGAATGTACTCATCCCTCGAGGGCAGGCCCATCTTGATGTCCTCGTGGACATTGACGGACTCGATGACCTCAATTTCAAGCCCAGCCTCATTGACTTCCTTCTTCAGGGCCTTGAACTCATCCTCAGGCCAGTCGACGCCCGCGGGCTTGTCCAGAAGGCCCATGAGGCCGGTCATGCCGGGGATCTGCTTGACATACCTGAGGGGGATCGGATCAATGGCACTGCCGTACCAGCGAAATGTCATTTTCATTTTACATACCTCCCTGTTTTCTCCTATTCCGCTCTGGCCGCTCAGGCCTTCACCTTTTTCTGTTTCCTTCCATAGATGGCCACCTCGCCCACCACAAAGGCCAGGCAAACCAGAGCCACAAAGATGATGAAACGGGGATCAAAGCCATGCTTTTCATCGATGCCCACAAACACGTCCACCACATACCAGTAGCACTTGTGCACGAACAGGCAGATGGCCACACCGGGCGCGATGGAGGTCACGGCGGAAGAAAGGCCGTACTTTTTGAGGAGGATCAGCACAAGAGATACGGCTGCTCCACCAAAGAGGAGATAAGTGATCAGGGGATCATAACAGTCGCCGTTGTGCGTGCTGTCAAGACCGAAGGTACCGCGGATCAGGACAAAATAAACACCGGCTGCCAGGGACAGGATCAGCGCCAGAATGGTCGCATAGAAGCCGAAACCTTTTTTCGAAGCTTGATTCGTTGCCTTATAATCAGAAGCGCTCATAGAAAAAAGAACTCCTTTATAACACTCAGTAGCTGAAGCATCCGTCTCCCTTCAGGACCGCATTCCCTCTGGGTCACGAACGTGGGTGCCCTCCCATGTTGTGTCTATTATAGAAGAAACTTTTCTCCCGAGGCAATCCCCGTTTTTTTCATGCACATTTACTTTCAGATTCAAAAGCGTGGATTTTCCGTTCGTTCACGACAAAAATCAGCCCATTTGCGACATGGTTTTCTCTTTGTCGTCCGCCTGGGGGCGCCAAAGGTGAGACTGGTAAAATACGAACAATTCCCCGTCAGCCGCGCGCGCATGAAGTGTCTCATTTTTCTTCCACTTTCATTCCGGTTTTTGTATAATCGGCCTATAAAACAGCCTTTTCAGACAGGGATGGCGCCTGGAAGCATCGGTGCTCTCCTCCTGTCCAAGGTCGGAAGAAGGCCCCGCATGGCTCTCTCCCGCGCTCTGGCGTATACCGCCGGAAATGATGTCAGAAAGGGAGTTTTTTCTTTATGAAATCCCAGACCAAATCACATCGTACCCTCAAGAAGGTTTTCCTGAATATTGTAGCTGTGCTCTTTGCCCTGGTGTTTACCGGCAACGTGATCGCAGGCGAGAACGCCGGTCAGATCAACCAGGCACTCGGCACCAAGACCAGCATGACCGTCTCCACCCTCCCCGAGGGGCAGGAGGAAGGATATGCAAGGTATTTTGACAGCCGTTTCTCCTCCATCGCCGAGCTCAAGGCAGCCGGCGAAGCCAAGGTGCGCGAGGTGGAGGGCGAAGGCATCGTTCTTCTGAAAAATGAAGGCGGCGTCCTTCCTCTCGCTCAGGGCAGCAAGGTGTCCCTCGTGGGCGTCACCATCATGGACCCCGTCTATGGCGGCACAGGCTCCGGCGCCGTGGATGCAGACGGCGCACCCAACTATTATGATGTGATGACCCAGGCGGGCTATGAAGTGGTCAACAAGCCCCTGCTGGACTATTACGTGGAAAATGAAGCCCGGCGCAACACCTACGAGATCGGCGAGGTGCGCTGGAAGAAGGCCTCCAAGAACCATGACGATACCATGGGCCAGGGCGAGGATGTCATCTATGTTGTGGGCCGCGTGGGCGGCGAAGGCGATGACGTGACCGCCGAGAAGGAAGATGCACTGGATGGCGACTACCTGACCCTCAATGAGGACGAGCTCTCCATCCTGGAAGGCCTCAAGGAAATGAAGGATGACGGAGACATTCGCTCCATCACGGTCATCATCAACAGTGCCAATCCCATCGCCACCGCTTTCCTTTATAATGAAGACTACGGCGTGGATGCCGCCCTGTGGGTCGGTTCCGTGGGCCAGACCGGCCTGTATGCCGTGGGTGATGTGATCTCCGGCGCCGTCAACCCCTCCGGTTCTCTGCCGGATACCTGGTGGATGGACAACCGCCTGGATCCTGTCATGAACAACTTCGGCTCCTACACCTATCAGGGTGCCGACAAGTACAACTTCGGTGCCTTCTCCGCCTATGCCAAGTACGTGGTGTATCAGGAAGGCATCTATGTGGGCTACAAGTACACCGAGACCCGCTATGAAGATGTGGTCATGGGCACGGAGAACGCCGGCAACTTTGCCTACAATGCCGTTGTCTCCTACCCCTTCGGCTACGGCATGAGCTATACCACCTTTGATCTGAGCGATGTGGCCGTGACAGCCTCCGGTGAAGGCCAGGACAAGGCCTACACCATGACCGTCAAGGTCACCAACACAGGCGATGTGGCCGGCAAGAAGACCGTGCAGGTCTATGCCCAGAAGCCCTACACCGACTACGACCGGGAGTATCAGATCGAGAAGGCATCTGTGGAACTGGTAGGCTACGCGAAGACCGCCCTGCTCGCAGCCGGGGAGAGCGAAACCGTAACCATCTCCATCCCCGAGTACTATCTCACCTCCTATGATGCCCTGGGCACAGGCAGCTATATCCTGGATGAGGGCACCTATTATCTGACTGCCGCGGATAACGCCCATCAGGCTGCAAACCAGATTCTGGCTGCCAAGGGCTACACCGAAGAAAATGGCATGACCGGCAGCGCAGATGCTTCCCTTGTGTACTCCTTTGAACAGTCCTTTGATGCCTCCACCTATTCTACCGCCATGGGTACCGGCGAAGAGGTGAAATCTCTGTTTGCCGATGCCGATATGAACCGGTATGAAGGCCGCGGAGACAATACCATCGTGTACTACTCCAGAAGCAACTGGGCAGGCACCGTCACCCCCGGTCCCGTGTCGCTCACCATGACCGACAAAATGGCCGAGGATGTCGTCCTGGATGACAACGATCTTCCCGATGCAACCGGCGTGGAATTCCCGAAGATGGGCCAGAATGCAAACCTGCAGCTCATCAACATGATGGACTATGACTATGACGATCCCATGTGGGATACCTTCCTGGATCAGCTGACATACGAAGATATGTCTGCGCTCACCCTGACCGGCCTTCGCGAGACTGTGGGCGTGAGCAGCATCGGCAAGCCCGGGACCATCGATCACAACGGTCCCTCCGGTGTGACCCAGAAATACTCCATCGGCCAGAACGGCTTTGCCTCCGTGAATGATGACCCGGACAAGGACCTCAAGGGCACATGCTATCCCTGCAACGGCATCATCGCTGCCACCTTCAATGACAAGCTGGTCGAGGAAGTCGGCGAGCTGATCGGTGAAGACTCCATGTGGGCAGGCTATGCAGGCCTCTACGGCACCGGCCTGAACATTCACCGCTCCCCCTACGCGGGCCGTGTCTTTGAATACTACTCCGAGGACGGCATGCTCACCGGTCTCATCGATACCGCAGAGACCCTGGGCATCCAGTCCAAGGGCGTGTATGTGTACAACAAGCACTTTGTCTGCAATGACCAGGAAAACAACCGTGCCGGCATTGGCACCTGGATCCCTGAGCAGGCACTGCGTGAAATCTATCTGCGCGCCTTCGAGCTTCCGATCCTTTATGCCGATGCCAAGTGCGTCATGACCGGCTATGACCGACTGGGTGTCAACTGGTGCGGTGCCTATTCCGAGCTGCTGATCGACTGGCTGCGCGGCGAGGCCGGCATGAAGGGCTTCACTGTCAGCGACATGTACGATGCCACCTACATGGTGCCCGTTCATGAAATCGTGGCCGGCAATGATATCCCGGACGGCGAGCTGGATCCCTCCACGCTTTCAAGCTTTGCTCCCGGTGCCGCCAAGGCGAACGCCGCCGTGGCTCAGGCTATGCGCACCTCCTCCAAGCGGGTGCTCTACACGGTCCTTCACTCCCGCGGCATGGACGGCATCAGCGAATATACCAAGGTCGTCTCCCTGACGCCCTGGTGGCAGACCACCCTGGATGTAGCACAGTGGTCACTGCTGGGCCTCACCTGCCTTGCTCTGATCCTTCTCCTTCTGGATATCTTCAAAAAGGAAAAGGCACCCAAGGCAAAGAAGTAATGAACATTTCGGGAACATGATTGGGGCAGACAGGACATTTTCCTGTCTGCCTTTTTTGTGCTATAATCCACTCAACTTGTAAGAGTCATATATGATTGTTTTTTCGATTCGTTTTGTTTTCAGGCTCTTATGATTTGGAGGGATTGCCTTGCTGCTCATTGCCATCACCGATGATGATCCCAGAGATGCAGATGCCCTGAGGGCGGCTGTGGAAACCTACTGCGAAGAGCAGCACGTGTCTGCCATGGTCCAAACCTTCCATGACGGTCTGGATCTGATCCGCTCCACCGAAAAGCACGACATCGTGTTTCTCGATATCCAGATGGGGAAACTGGACGGTATGGAGACAGCCCATCTGATCCGGAAGATGGACCAGGACTGTATCCTGATCTTTGTCACCAACATGGCCCAGTTTGCCATCAAGGGGTATGAGGTGGATGCGCTGGACTTTATCCTGAAGCCTGTCAAACAGGCCTCCATCTCCTTTGTCATGAGCAAGGCACTGAAGCGTCTCCAGCAGTCAGGACACAGCATGTTTTCCCTGAAGACGCCCGATGGCACTGTCTCCCTTTCCGAGAATGACATCACTTACGTGGAGGTCTTTGACCACAATCTGGTCTACCACACCCTTCGCGGCGATTACACCGTCAGAGGACGACTCAGTGATGTGGAGGAAAAGCTGAACTCAGACCGTTTTGTGACCTGCAACCGTTCCTTCATCGTGAATCTCCGGCATGTGACCAGCATCAACACGGACTGCCTTCTGATCGGCGACACACGGATTGCCGTCTCCAAGTCCCACAGAAAAGACCTGATGACACGCTTTTCCAGTTTTCTCGGTGATACGCTGTGACAGTGCGCATTTTACAGGGAGGAACCTGAATACATGCTCCAGGATTTCGAATGGATCGGGCTGATTGATCACAGAATTTCAGCAGCTGTCGTATTTTTTGTACTCCTGCCTTTACTGAATCGAGGAAAAAGACGTACAAACTATCCCCTGCGGCTCGCCCTGATCTTCTTTCTTATGACGCTTTCCTCGTGGGTGCTTCGCACGCTGTCGGATGAAGTATTAGATGCGGTCATCCTCCAGGGGCTGTGCTACAGCCTTCAGCTGTGCGTACTCCATCTTCTGTATCTGTGGGCCTGTTTTTTCTGCTATAAGATGAGCCCATCCGTTGCGCTCTATGAGAGTGTCCTCGCCACCACCATCTTCAAGATCTCCTGGAATCTGTTTAAAACCGGCAGCAGTATTTTTCTGATCAGCCGCATTGACCCCGTCTGGGGCGAGTATTCCCTGGCCGGATCTCTTTTTTCCTATGCGGTATACCTCATCTGCAGTGCCCTTTTGTGTTTTCTCTATCGGGATATTGTGCAGGATCCTGCCTCACATGCACCCGTCGGACTCATGGTTGGTCTTACCTGTCTGTTTATTCCGCTGCATCTGATTCTTGAATACATAGGACATGTTTTTACCGCAGGAAACGCTGCTCTGTTTCTCTATTATCTGTGTGCCCTGCTCTACACCATCCTCAACTACGCAACCCTGATCATGATTGCACTTCTGGACAGCTTCCGCCATGAAAACAGAAACATGCATGATTTTATCTCCAACAAGATGCGCTACTATGAGATGAGTCATGACGGCATTGTGAATCTGCAGACCAAATGTCACGATCTGAAGCATCAGATCCATGCCATCCGCTCTGAGGCAGGAAAAAGCGACTTTGACCAGTACCTGAGCGAACTGGAGGACTCTATCAACGCGTATTCTACTGTCGTGGAATGCGGGCATCCCACGGTGGATATCGTGCTGACAGAGAAAAACATTCTCTGTCTCTCTGCGCACGTGAACTTCACCTATATGATTGACGGGGCACTGTTTTCCTTTCTCTCCGAGCGGGACATCTATTCCCTTTTCGGCAATGCTCTGGACAACGCTTGGGAAGCCACATCAAAGCTGGAGGATGAATCCCAGCGCATTATCACCCTCAAGGGCAACCGGCACGGCGAGATGGTCGTCATGCAGGTGGAGAACACGTTTGAATGTGAGATCGACATAACACAGAGTGCGCTCCCCCATACCACCAAGAAGGAATCCGGTCACGGTTTTGGACTCAGGTCCATCCAGCGCATCGCAGAAAAATACGGCGGGATAATGGATATGAAGACGGAGCCCGGCATTTTCCGTCTGACGGTGGTCCTGAATCCCTCTATCCATGCATAGGCCGTTTATAGACCGTCCCAACCCGTTCACGTCAGAAAATCGACGTGAACGGGTTTCTTCGTCTTTTGCGGAATCAGAGGACGTGTTCATGCCAAAGACCGCATATCCTGTATTTTTCATGGTATAATGTGCCCAGATTTGCCGAACGTCACGAAACTTCGGCTGTCTGCACAACTGTTTCCCAAACTACTTCCAATATACAAAGAAAAGGAGATTGGCTTATGAAGAGAATCGTGAGTTTACTCTGTGCTCTGGCTCTGGTCCTCAGCCTCGTCCCCGCCGCTCTGGCCGAGGAAGACGGCTACATTCCTGCTCCCTACGATCCCGCTGAGGTTGACCCCACCGTCACCTACATGGAGCCCGCGTTCTATCAGAACGAAAACGGCCCCACCATCGGTGTTACCACCGTGGGCGTGATCGTCAAGGACGGCCTCTACTTCAAGGATCTGAACAACAACAAGGAACTGGATCCCAGCGAAGACTGGCGCCTGGATGCCAAGACCCGCGCTGCTGATCTGGTTTCCAAGCTCTCCATTGAAGATCAGGCTGGTTTCGTCATCAACTCTCTGATGACCAACCCCGGCGTGAACACCCTGGCTGCCGCCAAGAATGAAGACGGCACCATCAATCCCGCCGCGATCGTGAAGGTGATTCCGGAAGGCGAAGAGTCTCCCAACGCTTACACCAACAGCGGTTTCTCCAGCGTTGACACCTGGATCATCCTGAACCAGAAGATCAAGCAGATGGTGTACCGCGGCAACCTCAATTTTGAGGCTTCCACCGTGGCTCTTCTGAACAACGTGGTCAGTGAGATTTCCGAGGCCGATGCTGCCCTGCGCGGCGTGCCTGCCATCCCCGCCACCCTCATTTCCAACCCCATCTCTGCCGGCTTCCCGGATACCCAGGGCATGACCGCTGCAGTGCTTGGCGATGGAAACTATGATGCGATCGAAGAATATGCTGAGATCGACCGTCAGATGTGGGTTTCCGAGGGCATCTTTGCCATGTATGGTCCCCAGATTGATCTGGCTACCGATCCCCGCTGGCCCCGCAACAACACCACCTACGGCGAGCGTCCTGACGTAACCGCCGGTATCATCACCGCTCTGGTCAAGGGCTATCAGGTTGGCGAGGGCGGCATGAAGCCCGGTGCTGTGGCTCTGTCCGTGAAGCACTTCCCCGGCGACGGTGCCTCTGAGAATGGTTTTGAATCCCACAGCTCTCAGGGTCAGTGGCGTCTGTATCCCACCGAAGGTTCCCTTGAAAAGTACCAGCTGGTCGGCTTCCAGGCTGCCATCGATGCAGGTGCCGGCTCCATCATGCCCTGCTACTCCCGCGACACCAAGGATCTGCGCAGCGCAAAGCAGACCTATCGCGGCTATGAATTCGAAGTCAAGGAACTGGCTTCTGCCTACAACTCCGAGATCATCACCACCCTGCTGCGTGATGTCATGGGCTTTGACGGCTATGTGAACTCCGACTCCATCAGCTCCCAGACCTATGGCGTGGAAGAACTCTCCGAGATGGAACAGTATGCCCAGATGATCGCCTCCGGCATCGATGCCATCGGCTGCGGTCTGCGCACCGACTACATCCTCGAAGCTGTGGAAACTGGCGTTCTTGCCAAGGCTGATCTTGACCGCGCCAACATCAACCGCGCTGCTTCCTACATCCTCCAGGGCCGTTTTGACAATCCCTATCTGGATTACGAAGCTGCCGACGCTGTCCGCGCCACCAACATCGAGACCGCTTATGCTCAGGCTTATGCTCTGCACCAGAAGGCTGTCGTTCTCCTGAAGAACAACGACAACACTCTGCCTGTGGCTGCCGAAGGCAAGAAGGTCTATATTGCTTCCTTCACCGGCAAGGGTGCTGATGACGCCGCTGAAGAAGCTCTCAAGGAACTCTTTGAAGCCCGTGGTTTTGAAACCGTGAGCAAGGCCGACAAGGCTGATATCGCTTACCTCTATGTTGCTCCCTCTGCCACCAACACTCAGGGTGCCGGCCCCTCTGAGGCTGTCCTGAGCCTTGTGGAAGAATTCGAAGTGGACGAGCGTGAAGTGCTCAGCGGCGGTCTCTCCGGCAGCGTGGGTACCCAGAACCGGACCGGCGACAAGATCGCTGTGACCACCCTGGAAGATGTTGCCAAGATCCCCGAGATTGCTGAAACCGTGCATGCCAATGGCGGCAAGGTTGTGGCTACCATCGTGGCTACCTCCCCCTGGATCCTGGACAACCTCGAGCCCTATGTCGACGCTCTGACTGTGAACTACACCACTTCCGGTGCCAGCATCACCAATGCTTACAATGCACAGCTGGACGTTCTGACCGGCGTGTATGCTCCCACCGGCAAGCTGGCCATGACCATGGTTTCCTCTGAAGATGTGGTTGCTCTGCACATGGAAACCCTGGAAGACGGCACTGTGGCTGAGATCTGCGCTTCCCCCAACGATGTGCCCGGCTATGACAAGGATCAGTACATTGATCCCGCCGTGCTGGCCAACGTCAAGGGCGGCAGCTATGCCTATCAGGATTCTGAAGGCAACTACTATGTCTCCGGCTTCGGTCTGAGCTACTAATACAAAAGGCTATTCGAAAGGGACGGCGCCAAGCAGGCGCCGTCCCTTTTTTCATCGCCTTGACAGCCCGTTTTGCGGCTCGTACAATCCACCCATGCAAATATAGAAGAGGTGCACCTATGGCGAAAGCAGTTCTGAACCAGGGTCGGGAAAAGCGTGTATTCACTGGTCATCCATGGATTTTCCGCAGTGACATTCACCATGTGGACGGAGATTTCATCCCCGGTGACATGGTGGATGTGGTGTCCTCCAGGGGACGCTTTCTCGCAAAAGCGTTTTATAATCCATCCTCTCAGATTGCGCTTCGCATCATGACGGAGAAGGAAGAACCCGTGGACAGTGCCTTCATCCACAGGCGCGTGCATGAGGCCGTCGAGTACCGACGCACCTTTGCGGACCTTCACTCCTGCCGCCTGATTTTCGCAGAGAGCGATCGTCTCCCCGCCCTCATCGTTGACAGCTTCGGAGATGTGCTCGTGCTCCAGTGCCTTGCCCTTGGCATGGAACGCTTCAAAAAGGACATTGTGGATGCCCTGGTGGAGGAAATGCATCCAAGGGGAATCTGGGAGCGTAACGATGTGCCCGTCCGCCGCCTGGAAGGACTGGACGAGTGTACTGGTCTTCTCTATGGCGAAGTCCCTGACCGGGTGGAGATGGTGGAGAACGGCGTCCACTTCCTGGTGGATGTGAAGGAAGGACAGAAGACCGGCTTCTTCCTTGATCAGAAGGAAAACCGGGCAGCCATTGCGCCGTTTGTAACGGGCCAGCGGGTGCTGGACTGCTTTACCCACACAGGCTCCTTTGCCCTGCATGCAGGCTACTATGGAGCCAGCGAGGTCACGGGTGTGGACATTTCCGCCTACGCATGTGCATTTGCCACGGAGAATGCCCGCCTCAATCATCTCGAGGACCGGGTCCACTTTGTCGAGGCCAATGCCTTTGATCTTCTGAGCGAAAAGAGCCGTCAGGGTGAAACCTGGGACGTGATCATCCTCGATCCCCCTGCCTTCACCAAGACCCGTGCCCAGGTGGAAAGTGCCACACGGGGATATAAGGAGATCAATCTCCGTGCCCTGAAGATGGTCCGCCCCGGTGGCTATCTCGTCACCTGCTCCTGCTCCCAGCACATCCATCCGGATGCCTTCCTCGATATCGTGCGGGATGCCGCCCACGACGCCCGTGTCCGGCTCCGCCAGGTAGAATACAGAACGCAAGGTAAAGACCATCCGATCCTCCCTGCAGCCCCCGAAACGCAGTACCTGAAATGCGGTATTTTCCAGGTGTTCAGCTGACTGCACACTGTTTTTCTTATGAGTGACGAGGTGATCCGTTTGTCTCTTCGAGGCCGGCATGCAAAACTGACTTCCTCGCAGATCATTGTCTCCGGGTTCCTTGCACTGATCCTGCTTGGCACCTTTCTCCTGATGCTCCCCATATCCAGCCGCCAGCCCGGCTGGGCCCATTTTTCCGACTGCCTGTTCACCGCAACCTCCGCGGTGTGTGTGACAGGCCTTGTGGTGCAGGACACTGCAACGTACTGGACTGAATTTGGGCAGAGCATCATCATCATTCTGATCCAGATCGGCGGTATGGGCGTCATCACAGTGGCTGTGGCTCTTGCGTTTCTCTCCGGGCAGAAAATCAGCCTCAGGGAGCGAAGCGTCATGCAAAACTCCATCTCCGCTCCGCAGGTGGGCGGCATCGTACGGCTGACCCGCATGATTCTCACAGGCACCCTGTTCTTTGAGGGGATCGGCGCTCTTCTGCTTTTGCCCGTCATGATCCCCCGCTTTGGAATCGGGCGGGGCATCTATTATGCCGTCTTCCATTCCATCTCAGCCTTCTGTAATGCAGGCTTTGATCTGATGGGCGTGCAGGAACCGTTCTCTTCCCTGACCGGCTTTTCTCAGCATGTGCTGCTGAATGTCGTCATCATGATGCTTATCACAGTGGGCGGCATTGGTTTTCTCGTCTGGCAGGACGTGAAGGAACACGGCCTGCATATCGCCAAGTACCGCCTTCAGAGCAAAGTGGCCCTTCTGACCTCCCTGATTCTGGTGCTCCTTCCTGCTGCCTATCTCTACTTCTTCGAGCTTTCCTCGCTGGATCCTCTCCACCGAATCCTCCCATCCCTTTTTCAGTCTGTCACCCTTCGCACGGCCGGCTTCAACACCATGGACCTTGGCCGCATCAGCAGCAGCGGACATGGACTGATGATGTTCTGCATGCTGATCGGCGGCTCCCCCGGATCCACCGCTGGCGGTCTCAAGACCACCACCCTGACGGTCCTGGTCATGACCGCTGTCTCCGTGTTTCGCCGTCAGGATTCCGTAAGCTTTCTGGGGCGCCGGGTAGATGAACAGACGGTGAAGCAGGCCATTGCCCTCCTGATCATGTACCTCACGCTTTTCTTTCTCGGGGCCGTCGTCATCTGCCGGATCGAGCGCCTTCCGCTGATCAGCTGCCTGTTTGAGACAGCCTCCGCCGTGGGTACGGTGGGCATCACGCTGGGCATCACCAGCAGGCTCGGGACAGTCTCCCGCCTCATCCTGATTGCCCTGATGTTCCTCGGGCGCGTCGGCGGACTCACCCTCATCTATGCAGCACAGTCCGGACATGTGTCCAAAAAGATGCTGCCTCTGGAAAAGCTCACGGTCGGATGAGCACATCTCTTATACACTCTGACAATTGTGAAAGGACTGAGCTTCCATGAAATCCGTGCTTTTGATCGGTCTTGGCCGATTTGGAAAACACATGGCGGAAAAGCTGGCAGAACTGAACCATGAGGTCATGGCCATCGACAAGCGTGAGGACCGGGTGAACGAGATCCTCCCCCTGGTCACAGATGCCCAGATCGGTGACGCGGCCAGCAAAAGCTTTCTGGAGACCCTCGGTGTTGACAATTTTGACATCTGCTTTGTGGCCATCGGAGATGACTTCCAGAGCTCGCTGGTCATCACCTCCTACCTGAAGGAGCTGGGCGCCAGGAAGGTGGTGTCCCGGGCCTCCATGGAGATCCAGCGCCAGTTCCTCCTTCGAAATGGCGCAGACGATGTGATCTATCCTGAGAAACAGCTGGCTGTCTGGTCCGCGATCCGCTATACCACGGACCACATCCAGGACTACATTGCCCTGGACGATGAGTACGCCATCTATGATCTGTCTGTGCCGAGTGAGTGGCACGACAAGACCGTGGGTGCTCTTGATATCCGGAAGAAATTCAATCTGAATCTGCTGGCCGTGCGCGAGAAGGGACAACCCAGCATCGTGGTGAACGGCGAAACCAGGATGCGGGAGGGGCAGACAATCCTGGTACTGGGCAAGTGGAAGGACATTCAGAGGTGCTTCAGAGTCTGAATACAAACAGCCGAGGGGATTCTCTTCTGATTCCCCTCGGCTGTTTTTGATATGCTTACATGTCGCCCAGACCAAATTCGTCTGTGATGATCTCCTCATCTTCTTCGGTCGTGCTGCTTGCCACCGGGACGAACTCGCTCATCCACTCGTCCTGGCTGCGCCCGGCCAGATACCCAGGAAGATTCACCACGATCCCATCCAGGCTGTACGGCAGATCGATGGCCACCTCCTGCGTGTAGGGCTCATCGCCTTTTTCCTTGGTGATTTCAAGGGTCATCTTGAAATTCTGTCCGATCCAGGTCGCCATGCCGCGCTCGCGCTTTGCAAGACGCGCCACACGGTTTCCGTTCACATATACGTCCACCCGCTGGAGCGTGCCGATGGATTCCCCGTTCTCCAGCTCCAGGGTCTTGTTGTCAAAGTACACCGTGTGCCCGCGACCGATCACGAACATCCAGGCTGCGATGGCGATCAGGACCACGAGCGTCAGAATCCGCGCCGTCCATTTTCTGCTGCCGGACGGCTTTTTTTCTTTTACCTCGCTCATGCCTTCTCCCCCTTCCGCTGGTCCTCTTCAAGCTGGCGGCCAAGGCTCTGTTTTGCCCTGCGCTTCTTGGTCTCATACATGACCAGGGCCACCGTGATGACGCCGTAGGAGACAAACACGCGGAAATACTCACCGATCATGGAGTCTCCGGTGATCTTGGCACCTGCGCTCGGGGCCACGATGAACATGAGATGGAACAGGATCACGCCGAGGAACACATTCCCGATGGATGCCTTGTCCACGCTGGCACCGCCGACCAGCAGTGCTGCGATGCAGAACATGCCGATCTGGGAGTGAGAAGAGTAGGTGGAGAGGTTGCCCATGTTCTGGAGGTAAATGATCATGCCAAAGCCGGCCAGCACCGTGGAGATCACGATGGAGATGATCCTGGTGCGCTCCACCTGGATGCCGGCATCCCTTGCCACGTCCATGTCCTGACCGACGGCCCGCATGTCCTGGCCAAGCTTGGTCTTGCGGAACCAGACGATGGCAAGGCACATGAGCGCGATGATGATCAGGGTCAGCACAGGGATTTTTACGCCGCTCACGCGGATCGCGAGAAGATCGTCCAGACACTGACGCATGTTGAGCAGGGACACCGTGTTGCGGATGCCGTAGCCGCGGGGCAGCTTGATGGAAGAATGCGCGATCGGGATGATCGGTCCCATCATGTAGAGCACCACCAGCTGATACACACCGTTGATGAAATAGCTGATGATATAGCTGGTCACCATCTCTCGGCCCTTGGCCATGTTCAGGATCTTCCCGCACAGAAGGCCCAGTGCCACGGAGAAGGGAATGGAGATGATCATGGCCAGCACCACGCCCGGGATGCCCCAGATCTGCCAGTCGCTGACCAGAATCAGGGCGATCTCCCCGGCCATGGCGCCGAGGGTCATGCCGAAGTTCAGGCCCATGCCAGCCATGATGGGGATCAGGAGAGAGAGAATCAGGAAAGCATTTCTGCCAAGCCTGGTGATGATTTCATTGAGAAGGTATGTGGGTGAAAACCCTGAAATCGGGATGCAGAAAGCACAGATCAGAATGAACATGATGGGCACTGAGTTGCCTCTGAGGAACTCGCCCAGGGAAAACTTTTTCTTATTCATCGCGACGCCTCCGATTTCCTGGTCAGAGCATAGAGAATCATGCCGTTGGACACGATGATACGGATGACCTCGCTCATATCCATGTGAATCATATTGTTCATGACCGTGGGCGTCATCGTCACGATACCCTGGAAGAGGAAGGTGCCGATGATCACGTTCATGATCGTCGCCTTGTTGACCGTCGCACCGCCGATGAGGATGGCGGAGACGGCCGGAAGCGCCATGTTGAAGGGTGCCATGTAGAGCTGGACAAAACCAAAGCCCTGCTCATACACCAGAATGCCAACGGCCGCCAGCCATGTGGACATGACCACCGACAGCATGCGGATGCGGTCAATATCGATCCCGGCTGCCCGCGCAAAGGTGGGGTTGGAGCCGACTGCCGTCATGGCCGTACCGGTCTTGGTGAGCAGGAATGCCCACATGGCAAAGGCCAGAAGGGCAAAGAAGAGAAGCGCACCGGTCGGGATCACCAGGGTACCGATCTGGATCTGGAGGAAACTGGAGAGTACCTTGTCATAATACCCCTCCACCGAGATCGTGGTACGAAGTCCCTTGCCTGCAAGGCCCCAGACCATGTTCGGGCTGTGATAGGGCAGAAGCAGCCACATCATGCACATGAAGGAGACGGACGAGAAGCCCACATAGGTGGCAATCATCATCTCACCGCCCTTGATGCGGTTGAGGAGCCAGCCATAGCCGCCGCCCAGCAGGATGGCGAAGGGCGTGGAAATCACGATGGCCATCACAAAGCTCATGGGGCCGGAAAAGCCAAATTCCATGGACAGGGTGGCGCCGAGGAGACCTGAGATGATGCCAAGTGGCAGCCCAAAGTTCAGCCCGCACCCGGAGTGGACCATGGGTACCATGGCCAACACCAGAATCGCGTTCCAGGAAAACCTGTTGATGGTGTTGGTGAGCTGTACACCCAGATCCGAACCCACCATGGGCGCTGCAATAAACAGGAGCAGGAGGAAGCCGGCAATGATCAGTCTGGGCAGTCCGAAGGACTGAACAAAGGATCTCAGTTTGCCCTGAACTCCGCTTCGCTTTACGGATTCACTCATATGTTTCCCTCCTTTTCCTTACTTCACCTGGCTGACCATGAGTTCGCCGAGCTGCTCAGAGGACGCAGAAGCCGGAAGAATGCCCGCGATGGACCCACCGGACACGATGGCAATCCGGTCGCAGATCTGCCGGAGCTCCTCGAGCTCGGAGGAGATCATCACGATGGTCACGCCGCTTTCACGGTTAAACCTCTTGAGGGCATCCAGCACCAGCGCCTTTGCGCCCACGTCGATGCCGCGGGTTGGCTCCGAGACGAACAGGAATCTCGGCTCCATGGCAAAGGTCTTGGCAAGGCAGATTTTCTGCTGGTTGCCACCGGAGAGCTCCCTGGCCTTCTGGCGGGAGGATGTGCAGCGAATCTGCAGCTCATCAATATACTTTTTCGTGACCTCTTCGATGGCCTTCTCATCACGCCACTTGATCAGACCGCCCAGGTATTTTTTGAGGAACTTGTTCTGGATCTGCATGGCAGGGAACGCGACGTTCCATTCGAGAGATTCATCGAGGAGAAGGCCCACGCCGCGCCGGTCCTCGGACACGAAGGCCAGGGACGCATCGAGACACCTGCGCGGCTGATTGAGCGGAATCTCCTTCCCCTCAAACGTCACCCTGCCGCCTGCCTCATACAGGCCCATGATGCCGTTTGGAATGCCGAGCTTCCCCTGGCCGGCAAGCCCGCCGATACCAAGGATCTCGCCCTTTTTGACATCCAGTGTGACATCTCTCACCGTCTCGCCCGGCATATCGACCCAGAGCCGCTCAATGGACATGACCGTCTCCTGGGAGGGCAGCTCCCGGAAGGTTCTCGCGCTCAGCTGCACATCGCGGCCCACCATCCAGTGGGTGATCTCCTGGACATTGGTGTCCCTGGCCGCCACGTCCTGCACGACCCGGCCGTCCCGCATGACCACCACCTGATCGCACACATTCAGGATCTCCTGCAGGCGATGGGTGATGAAGATCACAGAGATTCCCCGCTCCGCCATGGAGCGGATGGAGTCCAGAAGAGCCCCTGCCTCGTGCTCTGTCAAAACGGCTGTGGGTTCATCGAGGATCAGGAGTTTCAGCTGATCCTTGCTCAGTTCCCTTGCAATCTCCGTGAACTGCTTGTGGCCCACGGGCATGTCCGAGATGACCATGGAGCCATCGATCATGACGCCCATCTTCTCGATGGCGTCCCCGGCCTTTTTCTTCATGGCGTCCCGGTTCAGCGTATCCAGGCGGTCTCCGAACACGTCGGACAGCACACTGTGCTTTTTCGGCTCGCGGTTGAGCAGAATGTTTTCCGTTGCAGTAAAGCCGGGAATGAGCGAAAACTCCTGATGCACCATCCCGATTCCGGCGGCCAGAGCCTCAAAGGGCGTCTGGAAGGAAACCTTCTCCCCACTCAGAAGAATGTCGCCTGAATAACCGCCTGTCTCCCGGATCACGTCCATGCCGAAGAGAATCTTCATCAGGGTGCTCTTCCCTGCCCCGTTCTCTCCGACAAGCCCCAGGACTTTCCCTTCGCCCAGGGTGAAATTGATATCTTCCAGGACCTGATTTCCGAAGAAATCCTTCCTGATGTTTTTCATCTCCAGAAGCGGAGCCTTCCTGTCATCCATCGAATTCGCCCATCTCCTGCTAAACTTTACTCTGTTTTGGACCCTATATCAGGATACGTTCTCATAAAAGAAAGGGGAGGGACATGCCTCCCCTTTCCGCTGTCTGTATTGTAGGTAGAAAATTGGGTTTATGCGTTCAAAAATTACTTCACGGTGAAGTACTTCTCCGGCACTTCCACATCGGTGGAGCCCATGTAGTGGCCAGGATTGCCCATGATATAGGTGTCCTGATACACCAGGAAGGTGTTGTCGCTCTTCACGCCGGTTTCTGCATTGGTGTAGCTGGAGCCGTTCCATGCAGCGTTCGGGGAGAACACTTCGTAGGCCTTGGCGATGTCGTCGATGTCGCACAGTTCGCTCTCGCCCTTGATCACGTTCATGGCGTGCTGAGCAAGGCCGGCGGACACGGTGTAGCCATAGGAGTAAGCCCAGGTGCCGAAGCGGCCCTCGCCGCCCTTTTCGACCACAGCAGCTTCCACGCTGGCAAGGATCTTCTCGAAGTCGCCACCGGCGTCGGTCAGATCAAGACCCAGAGCGCCCGGATAGCCCATCAGAGGAGAGGGCAGGTCAGCTTCGATGAAGTAGCCGCCATAGGCCAGCAGCTGCTTGAGCAGCGGCTCAGTGTGAGCATCGTTGGTGCAGAAGTAAGCGCTGTTCTTGCCATACTTCTCGATCCATTCGGGCGCCTTCTCCAGGATGTAGGCCTGAGCACCGGGCACGCCCACGTCAGAGGTGGGGTCGGGCGCAGTTTCCGGCACGAAGTTCATGCCGAATTCCTTGCAGGCTTCCTGCATGATCGCCACGCGGCGGCTCATGGTCTCATAGGACATGTGGCGGGGGAAGGAGATGTGCACGAAGGTGTCGCAGCCGAGCTCGTGGGCGGTGCGGATCATCAGATAGCCGCGGGCCACAAAGTCGTTGTTGCAGACCAGGTCAGCAGCACTGCCGATCTCGGGCAGGTCCTCATGGGCCTCACCGGCGATGCACAGGATGTCAGGACGGCGTTCCTTCACCTGACGGAAAGCCTCGGTGGTGCCAGGGATAGCCTGGTTCACGATGATGGCCTTCATCTGGGGGTCATCGGTGAAGTTCACGATGGTCTGAATGGTGGTCTCGACCTCATCCATGAAGTTGTCAGGATAGATGGCCAGCTTCACCCTGTCTTCGCCATACATGGCCTGGAAGGCCTCTGCACCGCGGCGGTCGTCCTCAGACTGGGAGACGGAACCGGTCACGATGGCGATGTGGAAATCTTCTGTCGCTTCCGCGGAGGCAAAGGAGACCATGGAGAGCACCATTGCCAGGCACAGGAGCAGACCTACGAGTTTACGCATAGGTGAATTCCTCCTCTTATGTATTTTGGGCATAACGCCCGCCTTTATCAGGCGGGCAAACCATGGAAAATTATAGAAATGCGCCCCTTTCTGTCAAGAATCAGTGCACCATGATGCCGCGGTAAAGCGGTTTGTCCGGGCGAATCCCCAGGAAAAAAACATCAGAAAAACAGCTCCCTGACATCTTACAGGGAGCTTACCAGTCAGCCTTTCTTTTCCTCGTATCCCAGGTTCCTCAGATCCTCGATGCGGTTTCTCCAGTCGGGCCGCACCTTGACCCACAGCTTCAGGTTCACATGAAGGTCCAGGAGTTTTTCGATGTCCTCCCTGGCCTCGGTCCCGATCTGCTGCAGCATGGCTCCATGCTTCCCGATGATGATCCCCTTGTGGGCCTCGCGCTCACAGTAGATCGTGGCATGGATCTCCATGAAGTGGTCGCTTTCCTTGTTCATCCCCATGATCTCGACGCCGATGCCGTGGGGCACCTCGTCCCGAAGGTGCAAAAGTGCCTTCTCCCGGATCATCTCCGCCACAATCAGCCGCTCCGGCTGGTCGGTCATCATGTCATCCGGAAAATACTTCGGGCCCTCCGGCAGACGGGAGGCCACAGCCTCCTCCAGCTCCTTCATGCCGTCCCCGGTCTTTGCGCTGATGGGGATGATGGCGTCAAAGGGGTGCTCCGCGAAGACACCCTCGGAAAAACTGGCGATCAGGCCCAGGAGCTCTTCCTTCTCCATCAGGTCAATCTTGTTGAGGCACAGGATCTTCGGCACCTTTTTCTGGGCCATGTCCTCGCAGATCGCCCGGTCCTGTTTGCCCACCTGGTGCGCATCCACCACCGCGACCACCAGATCCATCCCGTCCATGGCGTCCTTCACGGACTGCATCATGTAGTTGCCCAGACGATTGCGGGGCGTGTGAATGCCGGGGGTATCCAGCAGCACCATCTGCCAGTCGTCCCGGGTCACCACGCCCATGATCCTGGAGCGTGTGGTCTGGGGTTTCTGGGATACTATGGCAATCTTCTCCCCTACCAGAGTGTTGACCAGCGTGGATTTGCCCACATTCGGCCGACCGACAATCGTCACAAAACCGGAGTGAAATGCTTTTCTTTCTTCCATGATGCCTTTTTCCTCAAATATTCCTTTTTTTACTTTTCTGATTCCTCTGGCTTTCCGGGCCTGCCAGCCCCGGCCTCGTCCACCAGCTGTTTTGGCCCGAAGGAATGCGGCAGAAGCTGCGGCAGGGTCGCCTCGTCCACGTTCCCGTCCCAGGTCACCAGGACCCTCAGATCCGGGGCAAACTCATTGAGCACCTGCCTGCATGCCCCGCAGGGCCAGGGCGCAGTCCCCCTGGACGCGATGGCGATGGTCGAAAACTCCTTTACGCCCTCTGACACGGCCTTGAACACGGCCGTGCGCTCCGCGCAGTTGGTCAGCCCAAGGCTTGCATTTTCGATGTTGCAGCCAGTAAAGATTTTCCCATCCTGGCTCAGCAGCGCTGCACCCACTGGGAATCCTGAGTAGGGAGAGTACGAATAGCCCATGGCCTCCCGGGCCTTTTCAAGGAGCATGCTGTCCGTGACACCGTCCCGCGTCACACCGATGCTCTCCAGAATCTTTTCTTCCATTGCACGCATTCTCCTGCGATCGTCGTCTTCAATATGATCATAGCCCATCAGATGACAGATGCCGTGGACCAGAAGATAGGCGGCCTCCCGCTCCGGACTGTGTCCGTACTCCTGCGCCTGAGACAGGACATGCGGCATGGAGATCACCAGATCCCCCAGCATGACGGCATCCACCTCATCGTCGTAGGCTTCTGAAAGGCAGCTCTGTGCCTGCCCTGCGGTCTTCCCCTCAGGGTATGAAACCAGGGGAAATGACAAGACATCGGTTGCACGGTCCACGCCCCGGTAGGTTCTGTTGATCTCGTGAATCTCATCGTCATCCGTCAGAATGATGTGGACCGCCGTCTTTTTCCTGATGCCCTCCTCTTGAACCGCTGCATCCGCGGCCTGCTGCATCAGGGACAGGTACCGGTCATCCGTTGTCGTGTGCAGATCCCACTGAAGGATCATCCTGTTCCTCCTTTGGCACGTCTTCCCTGGCGGGCTCTGTGTGCTGTTCTTCAGCGCCTGCATTCTCAGGGAGCTCTTCCACAGCTGCAACTTTCTCTGCGGACGGCTCGTCCGGCGCCTGGCTGATTTCCGCAGGCGTTTCCTCCGGTAACTGCGGCTTCTCCGCCTGAGGTGCCGGCTTCTTCTCTGCGCTTTCTTCTGCCACCTGCGCTTCCTGCTTTTCCTTCTCCTCGCGGTTGCGCTGGCTCTCCCTGGCCTGGGCCATGGTGCGCTTTGGCGCCTCCGTCTTCGGATACTGGATCCGCTCGTGGAACACGCCGCTGAGCACCGTCTCAAAGGCCTTGCAGATGCCGTCGATATCCTTGAAGGTCAGCGGACAGTCGGACAGCTGTCCATCCTCGAGCTTCCCGCGCACCAGCTGTTCGATGAAGGAGGCAATCGCCTCTGGCGTCTTTTCCTTCATGGACCTTACGGCCGCCTCCACCGTGTCCGCCAGCATGATGATGGCCGCTTCCTTGGTGGTGGGGCGCACGCCGTCATATCGGAAATCCGCGATGTCCACAGGCTTTCCGTCTGACTGCTGCAGGGCCCGGTGATAGAAGAACATCACCGGGGTATCCCCGTGGTGCTGCATGATGATGTCCTGGATCTCCATGGGCAGATGATATTTCTGCGCCAGCTTCACGCCGTCCCTTGTGTGGGTCGTCACGATGGCCGCAGACACATAGGGGTCTGTCATGTCCAGGGGATTGATGCCCTGCTGATTCTCCTTGAAGTAGGACGGCCGCTTGAGCTTGCCCACATCGTGGAAGTACGCAGCGGTCCTGGCCAGGAGCGCGTTGGCATGGATCTCATCGGCCGCGGCCTCTGAAAGGTTTGCCACCACGATCGAGTGGTGATACGTCCCCGGCGCCTCCAGCATCAGCCGCTTGAGCAGCGGATGGTTCGGATTTCCGATCTCCAGGAGCTTGGAGGGTGTCGCGAGATTGAAGACTGTCTCCAGAATCGCCTGAAGACCGATCACAATGAGGCCCGAGATGATGCCGCCAGCGACAGTCCAGGCGCTGTTGATGATGGACAGGTCCATGTTGTTGGAGGTGAGAAGGCCCATGCAGAAGACCATGAGGGCGTTCCCAAGACCCACAAGGATGCCACAGATCAGGATCCTGAAGCGGTTGAACTTGTCTTTGAGGAACGCTGCCGCAATGCCGAAGCTCACCAGTGACATGAGGAGCATGTACAGCATTTCCACGAGCGTATTCGTGCTCCCCCCGGCTGCCAGGCCCGACACCATGATGGCCATGGAGATCATGCTGGGCATGGCCACTCTCCATGACAGAAGACATCCGATGAGGATACCGCCGAGGGCCACAGGCGCAAGATAGATATTGAGCAGCTTTGCGCACAGGGCGCAAAGGCCCATGCAGATGACCATCACCGTCATGACCACGGTGATCCGCTTCTGATCATGCAGGATCTGGGGCTCAAAGACATAGAAGAGGAGCACCAGGATCACCATGGCGATGGCGATCAGGAGGCCTGCGCCCCAGTAGCTGGAAAAGTCAAAGACGTCATCCTCCAGCATGCCGAGGCTCTTGAGCATCTCCATCTGGCTTCTTGTGACAACCTCGCCCTCCCGGATAATGTTCTGTCCCTGCTGGTAGATGATGGGTTCCACGGAGTCCATGGCCTTCTGTCTGGCCGCATCCGTGCTCTCCTGGTCGATGACCAGGTTCGGCTGCAGGGCCGTTCGAAGGACAGAAGGCAGGATGTTCTGGACGAGGGAGATGTCTACCCTGTAGCCCACGATCTGCTGGATCGTGGTGATGGCGTCCGTGACTCTGCCCTCCCGGATACCGGTATTGAGTGCATTTTCCACAGCCCGTGTCACGTTTGTGACCATCAGTTCAAAGTCATCGGTACTGGTGCGCAGGAGTGTGGTCGCCTGATACCGTCCAAGGTTCAGAGATTCCACGAGGCCCTGAGCGTAATCAATCTCGCTCTCCGTGAAGGTCGTCCTGGCGATGGTTTCATCATCATCCGTCAGCGTCAGTCCGTACTGCTGGACCTTGCTGAGCTCGGAAAAGATCTGCGAGAGGTTTGAGATCACCTGGTCGCTGACGCCCTCCTGCAGGCGGTAGGTGGATTCCACGGCATTGGCCGCGGCCTTCCTTCTGTCCTCTGTGGAGATGGTGTCCACCACATCCTTGGTGGCCGTGATGGTCTGGCGGGAGATTGAGCCCACCGTCACCGAGTAGCGCTTGGGCGCACAGGCGATGTAGAAGATGCCGATCAGCATGGCACAGGTCATGATCATGATCACCATGCACCTGGCGGCGGCCGTATGCATCCAGGAGACCACCCGGTGCCCGAGCGGTACCGGGTTACTCTTCTTTTTCTTTTCCTCGGGGCCGTCCAGAAACTTCAGGTCCTCCGGAACCTTCCGCTTTTCCTCGTCGCCTCTCTTGTCGCTTTTTTGCTTCAATTGTGTCTGTCCCCCTTCTGTGCGCCCCTGCCTGTTGTTTTCACCCATTCTGCTGGTCCAACTGACCCTGATCATCCCAGATCTTTATGGGGCACACAGATTCCTTGATATGTTCTCTATGCGATATTTTTTCTTGTGATTTCTTTTTTAAGTATGCCTCATGGCTTTGTTTCCGAATCTGTGCTGTGCATGCGTTCCAGGCGCATTTTTCGGTTTTTCTCCTGCTCCTCGTCATACCTTGCGTAGGCATTCACGATCTGCTGCACCAGTTCATGGCGCACCACATCCCGGCTGCTCAGCGTCACAATCCCGATCTCGGGAATATCGCGGAGCACCTCCAGTGCTTCCTGAAGACCCGAGCGCTTCCCATACGGAAGGTCTGTCTGGGTGATATCGCCCGTCACAACAACTTTGGAATGAAAGCCGATACGGGTCAGAAACATCTTCATCTGCTCGGTGGTGGTGTTCTGTGCTTCATCCAGAATGATGAAGGAATCCGACAGCGTTCTGCCGCGCATGTAGGCCAGCGGCGCCACCTCCACGGTCCCCCGCTCCAGCATCTTCTGGTAGGCATCCATCCCCATGAAGTCAAACATGGCATCATACAGAGGCCTGAGATAGGGGTCCACCTTCTGTGTCAGATCACCCGGCAGAAAGCCCAGCTTCTCGCCCGCCTCGACGGCAGGCCTGGTCAGCACAATCCGCTCGACCTCGCGGTTTTTGAGTGCCATGTACGCCATGGCCATGGCAAGGTACGTCTTGCCGGTACCGGCGGGGCCGACGGCAAAGGTGAGATCGTGGTCGCGGATCATCTTCACGTATGTCTGCTGACCGAGGGTCCTCGCCCGCACCTGCTTTCCGCGGTGGGTGGTGGCCACCACCTGTTCGAGCATCTCCTCGATCTCGCCCGCCCGGCCTTCCCTTGCAAGGGATGCCGCATAGCGGATCTGCGGGGCGTCAATGCGCTCGCCCTTTCGAATCATCCGGAGCAGGGCGAGGATCGCCTGCTCCGCCACTTCCGTCTCCAGATCCTCGCCCGTCAGCGTCAGATCTGCTCCTCTCAGCTGCATGCGAACCTGACATTCCTTCTCAATCAGCGCCGCATGCTGGTCCTGAAGTCCGAACAGGGACATATATGCGTCCATCGTATCCTCGGACAAGGACACTTTCCTGGTGTGCTGCAACAACAGCCCTCCCTGATTTGTCGGACCCGCATCATCTGACAGGTCCTGTATTTTCCTGATACATGGGCAAATGATAAACTATTTGTCCTGTTTGTCAATCTGACAGGCGTTTTGGGCCGGGTTGTGTCAGGATCCGGGGCGCCTGAGCCCCACTCCCGCCCCAGAAATGGCCCTCTGATTTGACGGCACCTTTTGCAGGGCCTATAATATCGATGGTTTGCCATTGAAGGTTTTCCACTGAAGGCATTCAGGTGATTGCTTTCGTTGAAGGCCTTCAGCAAAACCGCCGGCGTGCATCTGCCCCTTCGTGTGCAGTTCAACGCCAGGGTCCTTTCAGGACCCCACCGCATCGGCCTTCCGGTGCTCTTTGACAGGAGGTATTGAATGGCTCAGGTAAGCGATATCGGCGTGGACGTGGGCACATCCCAGGTGATCTACTATATGACCGGCCGTGGAATCGTGCTTCGTGAACCAGCCGTGGTCGCCTATGACCGGGATCAGCAGCGCATTCTGGCCGTGGGCAGAGATGCACACAGGCTCATTGGACGCACGCCCGGCAATGTCCAGGCCCTCCGTCCTATCCGCCAGGGTTCCGCGCTGGACTATGAACTGATGAAGGAAATGCTGCGCACCCTCACGGTGGAGGTCATCGGCCGAAAGATCTTCGGAAAACCGAGGGCGGTCATCTCGGTACCTACGGTGGTGTCCGAGACGGAAAAGCGCCTGCTGGTGGGCATCATGCTGGATGCCGGCACCCGTCAGGCCAGAATTCTCGACAGACCGATCGCCGCAGCCCTCGGCATCGGGCTCCCCTTTGAAGAGCCCTACGGTACGATGCTCATCGACATGGAAGCCGGTGCCAGCGACATCGCCGTGCTGAGTCTGGGTGAAATCGTCACCCACAGCTGCGTGCCCATCGGAGGCGACTACTTTGACGATGCCATCATCCGCTATCTCCGGAAAAAGCACAATCTCCTGATCGGAGAGCGCACGGCGGAGGAGGTCAAGATCAACATCGGCAGTGCCGTCCCGCCTTCCGAGGAGGTCTCCATGGACGTGACCGGGCGGAACCTCGTCTCGGGTCTTCCCAAGACCGAGACCATCCTCTCCTCCGAGATCCATGAGGCCCTCATGGAACCCGTCTCAGACCTCATCGACGCCATCCAGAGCGTCATCGAGCGCACACCGCCGCAGCTGGCCTCCGATATCTTTGAGTACGGCATCGTCCTCTCCGGCGGCGCCGCTAAGCTGAGCGGTCTGGCCTCCGCGCTCTATCAGGCGCTGGAGATTGCCTGCGAGGTGGCACCGGATCCCGAGATCGCCGTGGCCAAGGGCTGCGGAAGGGTGCTGGAGAGCCGGGATGCCTGGCGGGCCTATGTGTCCGACACCCGTCCCATGCCTGTCTGGCACAGATAAATTCTGCCCGATATTCTGTCTTACGCATGAAGGAGGACATCACCCGTGCCCAGCGCCATCACCTATGTTCAGCCCGGTTCCATCGCGGAGAAAATCGGCCTGCGCGCGGGAGATCTTCTGCTTCGCATCGGCGGAGAGAACATCATCGACCAGATCGATTACCAGGCCCTGACGGCGCAGGCGCGCTTTGACATGGAGATCCGTCGGGACGGACAGAACCAGACCATCCATGTCCGAAAGGAAGACTGGGAGCCCCTGGGGCTGACGCTGGATCAGACCATCGTGTCCTCCCCCCGTCCCTGCACCAACCACTGCATCTTCTGCTTCATCGACCAGATGCCGCCGAATATGCGAAGCACCCTGTATGTCAAGGACGATGACTGGCGCCTGTCCCTCATGATGGGCAACTTCATCACCATGACCAACATTTCCGACCAGGAGTTTCAGCGGATCATCCGTCGCCGCGTGTCCCCCCTGTACATCTCTGTCCACGTCACGGACCCCGAGATGCGCTGCAGGATGATGGGCAACCCGAGGGCCGGTGAGGTGATGGACCGTCTGCGGATGCTGAAGGAAGCAAAGCTTCGCTTCCACTGCCAGGTGGTGCTCTGTCCCGGGTGGAATGACGGGGCGCTTCTTGAAAAGACCCTGCGGGATCTTGAGACCCTTCGCCCCTACGCCTGCTCCGTGGCCCTCGTGCCCGTCGGGCTCACCAAATTCCGCGAACATCTCCCGAAGATCCGGGCCTATGACCAGGAGAGCGCCACCCGGCTCATCGAATGGGCGGAGGCACAGCAGAAGGAATATCTGAAAAAGTACCATACCCGCTTCGTCTTTCCCGCCGATGAATTCTACTGTCTCTCCAAGCGTCCGCTCCCGCCGGATGAAGCATACGAGGATTATCCTCAGATCGAAAACGGTGTGGGCATGCTGCGCATGTTCGACACAGACTTCCGCTTTGCAGTGGAAGACCTGCCCGTGGAGGAGACACCTCCCCGGGATCTGTGTCTTGCCTGCGGGACCAGCATTGCCCCCTACATGCAGGCGTGGTGCGACGAGGCCGCGCCGAAGGGCACCCGCGTCACCGTGAGACCGATTCTGAACCGCTTTTTCGGGGAAACCGTCACGGTGACGGGCCTCATCTGCGGCTGCGATCTGGTGGAGCAGATGAAGGACGCAAAATGCGACGAAATCCTCATCTGCCGCAACATGATCCGCAACGAGGGCGACATGTTCCTCGATGACATGACCGTGGAGGAGGTCCGAAAACGGCTCCCTGCGCCGCTTCGCATCGTGGAAAACACGGGCGAGAGCTTCTGGCGGGCCATCAGCGGACAGCTGTAAACTGTGTCTCTTCGCATCCGTCTGCTTCCGGATGATGGAAGATCATAGGTTGTCTCCGTTTTTATGGTTCGGCCCATGTACGCCCTTCCATGAAAACAACTCTTATCTCAGGAGGATCCTGACCTTGCAAAAAGCTTTGGTAGCTATCGTGGGACGCCCCAACGTGGGCAAGTCCACCTTTTTTAATCGAATTGCCGGCAGGCGGATCTCCATCGTGGAGGATACCCCCGGCGTCACCCGGGACCGCATCTATGCGGACGTGAGCTGGCAGAATTACGATTTCACCCTCATTGATACCGGCGGCATTGATGTCCATTCCGATGACATCTTCCTCTCTCAGATGCGCCGCCAGGCCGAGATTGCCATTGATACAGCGGACGTCATCTGCATGTTCTGTGACGGACGCACCGGCCTCACCGACGATGACCGCGAGGTGGCCACGCTCCTTCGCAAGGCATCCAAGCCGGTGATCCTGTGCATCAACAAGATCGACGATGTCTCCCAGCAGGATGCCATCTACGAGTTCTACGAACTCGCCCTTGGCGATCCGATGCCCCTGTCCTCTGCCAACATGATGGGCCTGGGCGATGTGCTGGATGCCATCTGCCATCATCTGCCGGAACCCGTGGAAGGCGAGAGAGAGGAAGAGAACCACATCATTCAGCTGGCCGTGGTGGGCCGGCCGAACGTGGGCAAATCCTCCCTCGTCAACAAACTCCTCGGGCAGGAGCGCACCATGGTGTCCTCCATCGCCGGCACCACGAGGGACGCCATCGACACGCTCCTCAAGTCCAACGGACAGACCTACAACATCATCGACACGGCCGGCATCCGAAGAAAGAGCAACGTGGAGGACCAGTCCCTGGAGAAGTACTCTGTGCTCCGCTCCATCGCTGCCATCCAGCGCTGCGATGTGGCCCTCCTGCTCATCGATGCCCATGACGGGGTCACCGAGCAGGACACCAAGATCGCCGGCATCATCCACGATGAGGGGAAGGCCTGCATTCTTGCAGTCAACAAGTGGGACGATATTGAGAAGGATACCAATACCCTGGAAAACTACCGCAAGAAGGTGCTGGACGGACTCAAGTTCATGGACTGGGCACCTGTCCTCTTCCTGTCTGCCAAGACCGGCCAGCGCCTGCATACCGTCATGACCACGGTGGACGAGGTGTGGGCCCAGACCTGCAAGCGCGTCCCCACGGGCGTCCTCAACGACATCCTCCAGGATGCCACGGCAGATCTTCAGCCCCCGTCCACCAGCGGACGACGTCTCAAGATCTACTATGCCACCCAGGCAGCCACCTGTCCCCCGACCTTCATCCTGTTTGTCAACGATGAAAAGCTCATGCACTTTTCCTATCAGCGCTATCTTGAAAACTACTTCCGCAAGTCCTTCGGTTTTGAGGGAACGCCGGTGAGAATGCTGATCCGGGAGAGGAAAAAAGAGTCATAACTGCATGGCACGAATGTTTCAATTCAAGAATACTTCAACGCAAGAATCAGAAGGAGAAAATTCATGACGCTCCGCTATATTCTTGTGGCCGTAATCGGCTACCTTTTGGGTTCTGTTTCAGTGGGCATTATTCTCTCAAAGCTCTTCCATGGACCGGACCTGCACACGGTGGGCAGCAGCTCCACCGGTGCCAGCAATGTGCTTCGTTCCATGGGCGTCAAATGGGGCGTGATCACCCTGTTTGGCGACTTTGCCAAGGCTCTCCTCGCCTGCGGGATTGCCTGGTGGGTGACCGGTGAACTGCATGCCGCCATGCTGGCCGGCTTTACCTGCATCCTCGGGCACAACTGGCCCATCTTCTTCAAGATGATGGGCGGCAAGGGAGTTGCAGCCTCCTGCGGCGTCATGCTGACCTGCTTCCCCATCCCCGGTGCCATCTCTATCCTGATCACCATCGCCCTGATTGCGATCACAAGGTATATTTCCCTCGGCTCCATCGTGATGGTCACGCTCTTTGCGATCCTGGTCACCATCTTTGAGGCCCACGGCTCCTGGCTCATTATCCTTTGGGTGTGGGCGCTCGCCCTCATCTGCATCTGGCGCCACCACGGCAATATCTCAAGGCTCATCCACGGCACCGAGCGAAAGATCGGCCAGAAGGAAGAGACGGCAAAATAAAGCGTGTCATTGCGCATAGATATATCTCACAATGGAAAGGTGAAGACATTGGCGAAAAACGCAGCGGACCGCATTTCCAGAATCCGTAATTTCTGCATTATCGCACACATCGACCACGGCAAGTCCACCCTGGCCGACCGGATTCTGGAAAAAACCGGTGTTTTTGAAAAGCGCGAGATGGTGGAACAGATCCTGGACTCCATGGAACTGGAGCGGGAGCGGGGCATCACCATCAAATCAAAGGCCGTCAGGATGAACTACACCGCCAAAAACGGGGAGACCTACGAGCTCAACCTGATCGACACCCCCGGCCATGTGGACTTCACCTACGAGGTGAGCCGTGCCCTGGCCGCCTGCGAGGGTGCCCTGCTGGTGGTAGATGCCACCCAGGGCATTGAGGCGCAGACCCTGGCCAACTGCTACATGGCTCTGGACCACGACCTGGAGATCATCCCGGTCATCAACAAGATCGACCTTCCCTCCGCCCAGCCGGAGGTGGTGCGCCAGGAGATCGAGGACGTGATCGGCCTGGACGCCTCCTATGCCCCCTGCATCTCCGCCAAGACCGGACAGAATGTGGAGGATGTCCTGGAGGCTGTGGTGGAGCATATCCCCGCCCCGAGGGGCGATGAGCATGCGCCCCTGCAGGCCCTCATTTTTGACGCCTTCTATGACAACTACAAGGGTGCCATCTGCTTTGTCCGGGTCAAGCAGGGAAAGATTACACCCGGCATGCGCATGCGGCTCATGGCCACCGGCGGCGAGTTTGACATCGTCGAAGTGGGCACCTTCCATCCCGGCTATTCTCCCCTGGACGCCCTGCTGCCGGGCGACGTTGGTTATGTGGCCGCCAGCATCAAGGACGTGCGCGATACCCAGGTAGGTGACACGATCACCGATGCCGCAGCCCCTGCAGCCGAGCCCCTGCCCGGCTACAAGCAGGTCACGCCCATGGTCTTCTGCGGCGTGTATCCCGCCGACGGCGCGGACTATCCGGCGCTCAAGGAAGCGCTGGAGAAGCTTCGCATGAACGATGCCGCCCTCACCTATGAGCCGGAGACCAGCGTGGCGCTGGGCTACGGGTTCCGCTGCGGATTCCTCGGCCTTCTTCACATGGACGTGATCACCCAGCGCCTGGAGCGGGAGTTCGACCTGAACCTTGTGACCACGATCCCTGGTGTCATCTATCACATCACGAAGACCGACGGCACCGAAATCTCCATCGACAACCCCACCATGATGCCTGCCGTCACGGAGATTGCAAAGATGGAGGAGCCCTTCGTGAAGGCCGAGATCTTCTCCCCCCAGGAGTATATCGGCACCCTCATGGACCTGTGCCAGGACCGCAGAGGCATCTTCATCGATATGCAGTACGAGGGTTCCCGGGTCAAGCTGAACTATGAAATGCCCCTCAACGAAATCATCTACGACTTTTTCGACCAGGTGAAGTCAAGAAGCCGCGGCTATGCCTCCTTTGACTATGAGCTCAAGGATTACCGGCAGAGTGACCTTGTCAAGCTGGACATTCTCCTCAACGGGGACCTGTGCGATGCCTTCAGCCAGATCGTCTTCCGGGATCGGGCCTATGGCCGCGGCCGGAATATCTGTGAAAAGCTCAAGGATGTCATCCCGCGCCAGCAGTTTGAGATCCCGGTTCAGGCCGCCATCGGCGGCAAGGTGATCGCCCGCGAGACCGTCAAGGCCATGCGCAAGGACGTGCTGGCCAAGTGTTACGGCGGCGACATCACGAGAAAGAAAAAGCTCCTGGAAAAGCAGAAGGAAGGCAAGAAGCGCATGCGTCAGTTCGGTACCGTGCAGGTGCCAAGCGAAGCCTTCCTGGCTGTACTCAAGATGGACGACAAGTAAACATATGCATCAGAAACAATATGAACTGTATCTCCATCTCCCCTTCTGCAGGCAGAAATGTGCCTACTGCGATTTCCCGTCCTTTGCAGGAAGAGAGCAGGAGATGGAAACCTATGTGGAGGCGGTGCTCACAGAAGCCCGCCTCCGTTTTCCTCAGGTGGAAGATCTTTCACTCTCCACGATCTTTATCGGCGGCGGTACACCTTCCCTGCTCCCGCCACTGCTGCTGAAGCGGCTGATAGAAGGGCTTCGCGGGATATTGCACTTTCATGATGCAGCAGAATTCACATGTGAGGCCAACCCAGGTACGCTGACCCAGGCGTGGCTCGAAACCGCCTTCTCCCTCGGTGTGAACCGGCTGTCCCTCGGCATGCAGGCCAGCCAGGAACGGCTTCTGAAGCTCCTGGGCCGCATCCATACAAAGGCGGATGTGGAAGCCTCCGTGTCCCTTGCGCGCGGGGCAGGGTTTCAGAACCTGAATCTGGATCTCATGTTCGGTCTCCCCATGCAGACCATGGATGACTGGCTGGATACCCTGCGCTTTGCCCTGTCCCTCGCTCCCCAGCATCTCTCCTGCTACGGCCTGATCCTGGAGGACGGCACAAGGATGAAGGAATGGGTGGACACAGGAAAACTCACCCTTCCGGATGAATCGGAAGAGCGCGACATGTATGACGCGGCACTGCGCATGCTGGGAGACCATGGTTTCCACCAGTACGAGATTTCCAACTTTGCACGGGACGGCTTCCTCTGCCGCCACAACATGGGTTACTGGCGGCAGGTATATTACCTGGGGCTCGGATCATCTTCCGCATCCATGCTGCCCTCCAGGAAAAGCAATTTCTTCTGCGTGCGCGAGAAGAATCCGGACAGTCTGGATGAATATCTCTCTCTGATCGCAAAGGGACAGGTTACGCGCAAGCGGGAGGAAATCACCCCGGAGGATGCCAGGTTTGAGACCATGATGCTGGGTCTTCGGACTACCGAGGGTGTGCGCTACGATGATTTCGAGCACCTCCACGGCGTAACGCTGCAAAGCTGCTATGGTGAAAAGATCCAGTCACTCATCCGAAAAGGGCTCCTTGAGATGGATGATCTCGGTGTCCGGCTCACCCGCACGGGCATGGACCTTCAGAACCAGGTGCTGGTGGAGCTGATGGACGACTGACACAGGGGCCTGAAGTGACGGTGAAAAGGCTTCCCGCATTGATCGGGAAGCCTTTTCGTATTATGTTCTGTGGCTTGCAAGGAACTGGCGCGTCCGCTCCTCCTTCGGATTGGCAAAAACCTCTTTCGGATCACCCTGCTCGCAGATTCTGCCATCGTCCATGAAAATCACGGTGTCTGCCACATCGCGGGCAAAGGCCATCTCATGCGTCACGATGATCATGGTCGTGTCCCGCTCTGCCAGCTCACGGATCACCTTCAGCACCTCGCCGGTCAGCTCCGGGTCCAGGGCTGAGGTGGGCTCATCGAAGCAGAGGATGTCCGGCTTCAGGGCAAGAGCCCTCGCGATGGCCACCCGCTGGCACTGGCCGCCGGAGAGCTGATGGGGATAGTTGCCCATCCGGTCCCTGAGGCCCATCTGCTCCAGCAGCTGCACGCCCTCCGCCTCAATCTGCTCGCGGATCTGCTTTTTCCTCTGCTTATAGTCTGGCTGTTCCCTCGCCAGCAGTTCCCTTGCCAGCATCACGTTCTCCAGAGCCGTGTACTGGGGAAAGAGATTGAAGGACTGGAATACCAGGCCAAAGTGCAGTCGTTTTTTTCGGATTTCCTGTTCCTTTCGTGTAGCCGGCACCGACGCATCAAAAAGCACCTCGCCGGACACGAGAATCTGCCCCTCATCCGGTGTCTCAAGGAAATTCAGACACCTGAGCAGCGTCGTCTTCCCGCTGCCGGAGGAGCCGATCAGGGAGAGGGTGGAGCCCTTCTCCATGGAGAAGGAGATGTCCCGGAGCACCTGCGTATGATCAAAGGTTTTCTGCAGGTGCCTGACTTCCAGAATCGCCATGCTGTCTCTCCCCCTTTACCTGAAATACCCGAGACGTTTTTCGAGGCGCCCGAGCAGAATGGTCAGAATGCCGTTGCAGACAAGATAATACACGGCCGTGAAAAACAGCGGCCAGATGGCGCCCGAGATGCCCTGGCTGCCCTTCATGAAGGCCTGACCCGCCCAGATGATCTCCTGCAGGGCAATGATCCTCGCAAGGCTCGTGTCCTTGACCAGGGTGATGATCTCATTGGACATGGGCGGCACGATGGCCTTGATCATCTGAAGAAGCTTGACCTTCAGAAAGATCTGAGAGCGGGTCATGCCAAGCACCAGGCCCGCCTCCTCCTGGCCCCTCGGGATCCCCTGGATGCCGCCGCGGTAGATCTCAGAGAAATAACAGGCGTAGTTGATGATAAACGCCGTGGCAGCCGCCAGAAACCTTCCCTGCTCCCCGCCGCCCCAGATGGGATTGCCCAGCACGAGCCCGGGAAAATAGTAGATGATCAGCAGCTGGATCATCAGGGGCGAGCCGCGCACGATCCAGACAATGACCCGTGTCAGGTAGCTCAGCGGCCGAAAGCGGGACATGGAGCCAAAGGCAATCAACAGTCCCAGGGGAAACGCCCCGATCAGGGTCACAAAAAACAGTTTCAGTGTCTGCAGAAAGCCCGTGTTCAGGGCACCGATGACAATGGGCATCTGCTCCCAGATCTGCGCCATGTTCATTCCATCCTCTTTTATGTCCTGCAAGATAAAGCGTTTCAAAAGGGACAGAGAGCTTCAGCCTCTGTCCCCAAAAAGCATCTGTCGCTTACTGGGCGATGATCGCAGCCTGCACGCCGTAGGTCTCGGCGATCGCCAGCAGGGATCCGTCCTCATAGGCGGCCTTGAGGAAGCTGTTCAGGGCCTCCACCAGGTCAGAGCCCTTGCGGAAACCGACACCGTACTCCTCGCTGTTGAGACCATAGGTGTAGGTCAGCTGCTCATAGCCGGTGCCCTCACCCACCATGGCGGCGGCCATCAGGGAGTCGATCACAGCGGCATCGCTGGTCTTGGCGGCCACTTCCATGAGGGCCGCGGCCTGACTGGTCACGGGGGTGGTATTGTAGCCGAGGGCGGCCACTTCGCTCTCACCGGCGCTGCCGGCTTCCACTGCAAAGTTCAGACCAGACATGGATTCCACGTCCGGATACTTTTCTACGGCATCCACGGGCAGGATGACCACCTGAGCGTTGTTGGCGTAGGCATTGGAGCAGTCCATGGCGGACTTGACTTCATCGGTCAGCGTCATGCCGTTCCACACGCAGTCGATGGTCTTGCCGTTGAGCTCAAGGATCTTGTTGTCCCACTCGATCTCCATGAACTCAACTTCCACACCCAGGCTCTCGGCGAAGGCCTTTGCGACATCGGCGTCAAAGCCGATCCATTCGCCGTCTGCGTTCTTATAGTCCATGGGCTCGAAATCGGTGATACCCACGACCAGTTTTCCCTTGGCCTGAATATCTTCCACCTCGCCTGCGAAGGCGGCGGAGCACATGAGTACCATCAGCATGGCCATCAAAAGAGCAATGATCTTTTTCATATGAATTCTTCCTCCTATATCTATCGGGCCTGTCCGGCGCCGACTTCAGCATATTATCACTTTATCACGATAAAGACAAGCCCCGAAAAGAAACCCGGCTTTCGCCGGGTCGTGTTCAGAATCTGTTGTCCGTATAAGCGGCTTCCGCCGCGCGATGCACGCTTGTATCCACAAACATGGCGCCGTTTTCCCGCTCAAAGTGCGGGGAAAAGAAATGCTCCGGCGGATTGTCGCCGAACTCTTCCTTGAAGCGTCTGAGCTCCGTCTGCGGAATATCCAGCTTCTCCCCTGCTGCATCCTTCATGGATATATCCCTCATGCATGCATCTGGCACCGTCACGTTGTACAGGCCCTTCTCCATCAGGCGAAGTCCGAGCGCTGCGCTGCCAAGATCCGAGGCATACTCCTCCAGGCCCTTCGTCTTTTCAAGAAGCTCCCTTCGGATCATCAGGCATCGCCTGGACACGGCGGTCACATCCCTCGGGGTCCTGTCATAGAGCTGATAGGTGTGGCCCAGGCTGTGTTCCCCGTGCATTCTGGGGATCAGCATCTGACTGCCGCCGAGCGCATAGCCGCAGGAAAAATAGAATTTACGCCTGTCCGTGACCGCACCCCCGGCGTATCCGATCCACGGCCTGGTGGCAAAGCCAACCAGGGCATGCAGCCAGCCCTTTTCCTCCGGCAGAAGGCCCGTGTCAAGGAAGAGCGCCAGGCTGCCCCCGGGTGATCCGCTTCGAATCGGGATGCCGAGGATCTCCTCCGCATGCTGCGTGCCTTCCTCTACCTGAATGTCCCTTACCAGTTTCAGATCCTGTCTGTCGGTTTTCTTCAGAAGTTTCTTCAGCCACTTGTCCAGGTCCTGCGTGCCACGGACGTGAATCGACACACTGGCATGTTCCGGCAGATCCCAGGATATCTTAGGATTCATGAGCTCCATGTGTGCCGTCCCGCCAAGCTTCAGCCTTGTCAGCTGATCGCTCACGCCCCGAAGGGCGGCCTCTGCACACCGCTCCTGCGCCGCATGCGAGAAGGACGTCTGCACCATCCGCCAGTGGTAGAGAACCCTCGGGATATGGGCAATCACCCTGGCTTTCTCACTCGCCCGAAGTGCCAGGTCATGGTCCTGAGAGCCATCGCATATGCTCCGGAGCCTTCCTGCCTCCTCATACAGGTTCCTCGTCATCGCCATGCAGTGGCAGATATAGTTTCCGCTCCTGAGCGAATCCGAAGAAAAGTCTGCCTTCAGATGCGGGTCAAAGAAGCGGCTGCCATCCTCATCGGTCTTGTCCTCGTCGGAATATACCAGGTCCGCACCATGCTCGAAGGCATCAAGCAGCCAGTAGACCGCATCCTCGGTCAGCAGATCATCGTGATCACACAGGGCGATAACGTCCCCCTTCGCCATCTCAAAGGCTTTGTTTGTGTTGCCTGAGATGCCGAGGTTCTCCTCGGAGAACTCAACGTGAAAGCGGCTGTCTTCCTGAGACAGTCTCTGCAGCACCGCTTTTGTCTCTTCCCTGCTGCTGTGCCCATCAAGAAAGCAGGCCTCCCAGGCATCGCAGGTCTGCCTTTTCAGGGAATCTGCCAGCGCTTCCAGGAGGTCCGGGCGGGTATTGTAGGTGGGAATCAGGAAGGACAGCGTATGGGAAAAGGTGCGGCCGTGCTGCCGCTCCCGCTCCTTCTCATCCGGCAGCATATCAAGAAACCACTGGTGATACTTGGGATCCTCGGCCGCGCGCTTTTTCTGCATGTTCAGAATCGCACGCCTTCCGCCCGTCACCGAGAGGAAGATGGCCCGCTTCAGGCCTCTTGTCACGCCGGTGATTCCCTCGGTTCTGTAATACATCAGGAGCGTTTTCCACTTGCGGCTGATGTAGTCTGTGATCCTCTTTACGTAACTCATGTGCGCCACCTGTCAGGAGAATTGCGGCACCAGTTCCCGGTCAATGGCATCCAGGATTTCCTGGGGATGCCGGCTCTCCGCCGTCACGGTGACCACAGCCTGCAATGCGGGAAAAATCACAGAGAGCTGACCGTACTTTCCATCCGCCCGCATGCTGCCGTTTTCCCCGAGCCAGAAGAGGTACCCGTATCCCTCGCTGCCCCTTCCGGTCAGGATGTGGCAGCTGAGTGCTTCCTTCACATACGCTGTGCTCACGAGCTGCCGTCCCTGCCATGAACCTTCCTGCAGCATCAGGCGGCCGAAGAGATGCAGCTCTCTGCCCGTCAGCATGAGGCCGCCGGCCCCGAAGGTTCTCTTCATGGGGTCTGTCTCCCAGGTGGGCCGTGGAATGCCAAGCGGCTCAAAGAGACGTGGCATCAGGAAATCCACGAGGTCCACGCCGGCCCTCTTCTGCACAAGGAGGCCCGCAAGATACGGCCCCGCGTTGGTATAGAGGAAGCGGGTGCCCGGCTCATACACGAAGGGATGCGAAAAGACCTCTTTTGCCCAGTCGCTTTCCCTGATCTTCGGGCGGTCGGAGCCCATCAGGAGAGGGCTTTCCTGCCCCATGGACATGGTGAGCAGGTGACGCACGGTCAGCGACTCGGGAACACGACCTGCACCCTCCACCTCGGAAAAGGCATCCCTCACACGCTCATCCACGCTGAGCAGTCCTTCATCCTGCGCCATTCCCACGGCGATGGACGTAAAGGACTTGGAGGCAGAATACACATTCCTTCTGCACTCATCGTCGAAGGCCGCGTGTCCTGCAGCCTCGCCCCGGACGGTCACATCCAGGGTCAGAATGCGCAGCTGTTCGGCTCTTTTGGAAATCGAAGACAGATCCAGCATCGTTTCACATCCTGTGATCCCTATGGCAGAAAGCAGATCACGTCAGCGATACTGGCGCTCCCCTTTTTGCCAAAGAGATTGATTTTTTCTCCGTTGAAAATCATCTGAGCACTGCTGCCGCCATCGAGGTTGTAGGCCTGAATCACATCCGGAAAGGAGGCCACCAGCGCGGCAAACTGCCGAATGGTCATGCCCTTGGAATTCCGGTGGTCCGGTCCCGATGTCGCAATGCACAGATAGCTAAGTGGTCCCGTCTGGCAGATGGCCATGCGCTGCGCCGGCTTGAAGGCAGAATAGGAATGATCCTGAAACTCCGTGACCATCTTTCCGTCCACGACCAGCGCCGGGCCAAACGTGTAGCAGTTGATGATCTCTTCCTCAAAGGCCTGAATATCTTCTTCTGTGGCTTTCAGGAGAATCCGGAAATCCCCGTTCTGGTCAATGATCAGGGTATCAAGAAGCCCGCTTGCCTTTGCATAGATAAGTTTCCCATTTCGCACAAGGTGCCTTCCTGCCGGTGACTTGTTGGCAGACATCAGGTCCCCATTCACCGCCAGCACGGCCCCTGCCTCCTGGGCGATGACAAAGCCCCTCTTCTTGTCCTTACTGTTCTTCCCGGCCATGTGGTTTGTCAGCTGCTCGGGCGTCTGGATCTGAACATGGGCTGCCATCCATCTGGTGCCCTCCATGGTCCCTTCTTCCACCCAGACGTGAATCCTGTCGCCTTCGTATTCATACTTTGGCGCATCCGATGTCTCCGCAAAACCAAAACAGGGCAGCAGCATGAGAAGACTCAGAAGACAGGCGAAACCTTTTTGTGCATCCCGGTATCTTTTTCCCTGTCGCATCGTTTCCTCCAAACTGCCTGCCCTGATTCATCTCTCAGCGGATCTCCACCGTGCCCGTCTTTTCAAACCCGGCCGGGAGTTCAGTAAACTCTTTTCTCGGCTCGCCCATAAAGTGCTTGAGACATTTGGCGATGGCATCCGGATCCGTCAGCACTGTGGGGCGATATTCGCCGTTTCGTGTCATGTTGATGGGCACAATCCGAAGAGAGGAGAGCGCCGCACTGCCGTCAGCCTTCTTCTTCCAAGTGAGCTGGAAAATGCCGGTGGCCGGATCCAGATCCTTGATGGTGCCGAAGATAAAGTTTCCGGTGGAAAACAGGATCGGCTTTCCCTTATAGAAATATACGGGCTGTGCCACGTGGGGGTGATGGCCCCACACCACGTCTGCCCCGCCATCAATGATCTGCTTTGCAAAGGTGTACTGGCCTGCCTTCGGGCGGAACTGTTCTTCTGTGCCCCAGTGAAGGCTCACCACCACCACATCGCAGCCATCCGCGCGCAGCGTCTGAATGTCTGCAAGGATCAGGTCCATGTCCTTGCTCGGATAGCTGAAACCGGTAAAGCCAAACTTGATGCCTTTCAGCTCCACCTCCAGCAGATCCACATATCGGTTGGTCTGCCGCCTGGGGTTCAGTGTGCCAAAGTGCTCCATCCCGATGGATTCAAGGGCACGGAGCGTGCTCTCATACCCGGCATATTTGAAATCGATGCAGTGGTTGTTCACCGTGTTCAGTGCATCGATACCACTCTCCTGGAGGAAACGCACGTGGCTGGTGGGTCCGATCAGGTTGAATGTCTTGAGGGGATACAGCGGCTGATCGTTATCCGAGAGCACCACTTCCAGGTTTCCGAGGCTGTAATCGTCCGCCTCAAAAAAATCACGGACGGTGGAAAAGAGCCAGTCATCATCCTTGTCCGCCACCACACTGGTAAGACTTGTCTTGTGCTTTCTCGTGGAGAGAGAATCCCCAATAGAGATATCCCCCACAAAGGACAGACGAATCTCATCCTCTGCGCTCGCTTCCAGCGCATCCAGCACCGGATCGCCGTCCACGAGCTGAATGATGCCCTCAGCGTCCGTTCCAACCACGCTGACCTTGGTATCCACGTTGTTCTTTGGAGTCGCAGTGACCTTGGGCGTCTTGGTGGGCTTTGGTGTCGCCGTCACCTTCGGTGTCTTGGTGGGCTTTGGTGTCGCCGTCACCTTCGGTGTCTTGGTGGGATTCGGTGTCTTGGTAGGCTTGGGTGTCTTCGTCGGTTTCGGTGTAGCGGTTGGCGCGGGCGTCGGTGTGATAACGGTGATTTTCACCTCTCGAACCTTCGTCTGCTCTGCCGCGCTGGCCGTGGATCCACCAATGGTAAAGCCACCAAACAACAGAATAAAGGCCGCCATAAACGCAATCAGAAGACCGGCCGTCTTTCCAAATGATTTCAAGAATGCATTCCCCTTTACTGAGTCCGTCGGAATAAAAGCAGATGCACGTGCATACACGCGCTTCATTTCCATCTTGACCTGAAAGACCTTTAACACGAGAAAGATCCGCAAAAAGCCTTGGGCCCTTGCAAAACTGAGTATACTTTTGCCCTATTTCTTTGTCAATTGATCGGTCAAGGCGTGGAGGCACTCATCACATGGTCCATCCGATGGTGCATCAAAAAAAGGAGCCGCAGCTCCTTATCCCTCATCAGGTCCGGTGAGACCGGACAAGATCAGGCTGCTTCGACCACCAGCAGATCATCGAGAGGAACGTCCAGCAGCCGTGACAACCCCACCAGGTTGTCCACCGAAGGCAGGCACTGGCCTTTCAGCCACTTGTAGATTGCCTGCGGGTTTCCAAACCCGAAGTAGTGCTGCATCTCCTTGACCGTCAGCCCGGCAGACTGACGATACTCATTGATGCAATGGCCCGTCTTCTCGAGATTGATCACCGGAAATACTGTCTGTGCCATACTTTACCCACCTTTCCCTGTCAAACAACAGCCAACAAGTGCGTGTCACACAGGGCAGCGTTACCGCGGCCCTTATCTGTTTGATTTCTATCCCGGGATAAGAGATAGATGTTGGGGCAAGAATGTTTAAGTGATCAGTCGAAAATATTGAATTGAGTGGAAAGCATGGAGAGTTTAGCTCTGCAGGTTACTCCTGTCAATGACTTTTGAACAGGTAATGCATTTGGGGACTGATTCACTCGATTCTGGATGTGGAAGGCAAAATCAAGCGTGAAAACCAAGATCTGACGTGCTTTGTCAGGTTTTCTCTCGTTCTGTCAATAAACTTGTTTTTCGTTTCTATTGGTTGTAATTCTGCTATGTCGATTTTTAAACTACTGGTTTAACGAAAAGTCTGCCCTGTTTCAGGCAGACATTTCGTTATGCAGATATTTTACCGTGTCCTGTGACGCTTATGCTTCAGAGTGTCAATTCCGATGCCAAGGATGATCAGGCAGAGGCCCATTTTCAGAAGCTGCTCCGTGCCCTCGCCGCCTGTGGACGGCAGTACCGCACCGGACTGGTTCTTGATTCCTGCAGTGAATGTGATCGTGCTACTTGGCATACCTACAAGATTATCCCACTCTGTAGGAGTTGTATCCTTAGGACCAAGATCTACCCTTGTGACATTGTCCCATTTCGGCGGAGTATCCGGTTTGTCAGAATCCCATGTAATCTTAAACAAAAATGGCTTAGGGGCAAGATTATAACCGGGAGGAGCTGTAACTTCCGTCAACTGATAGATTCCTGCTCCAAGTCCTGAGAATACCAGCTTACCATTTGGCCCGCTGGTCTGATTTTTCATACGTTCAGAATCCACGAGCACCGTTTTTCCTTCTTCGTCAACAGTCTGCAGCTGATTAAACGTTGTAAATTGTTTCTCATTGTCATCCCATCTCTTCAACTCGAAGACTGCACCTTGTAGCGGTTTTTCTTCCTCATCCTGCTTTTCTACCCTTAGCTCAAATACGAAAACTTTTGCTTCTGCTTTTTCCGTTTTTCCCATCCCATCAAAGGCAGGATTGTTGCTGTATTCGAGATACGCTTCATTGATATTGCCACTTTCTCTAACAACTGCATCAGCATTGATTTGGGCATCATAGGTGACGATTATCTCTTTCATACTGAACTGACCCGCTCCGAATGTTCTATAGCTCACTTCGACAGTGAGTGTTCTGGTGTCAGGACGATAATCACTATTTATTGTAGCCCAATTCTGCTGTGTTAAGTCATGTAAAGTTCCTTGTGCACCGTTCTCGCGATACATCATCTTAAGATTACCAACATAAGTCAGCCCTTGGGAAAGCTTATCAGTAAAGATCAATTTGTACTCACTATAATGGTCATGCTTTACGTCTGCCGTAAGCCGAAATGTTACAATATCTCCCACTGACCCAGTCGTTGCATTTTGCCAATTTGTATCTTTATAGGCACTTACGTTAACTTCTTGCTCCACTTCCTTTGTAAGTGTTGGCTTATCTATCTTGACATGTACGACTGTTTCCTCACTGTCACGAACCAGTAAAAGGACATAACCATCATGGACTGTATAACCATCGGTTGTTCCTGGTAGCGATTTATCCTCCAAGAGATAATAGCCACTGGGCAGACTCGCTGCATATTCCTTTTTACTCTCATCCCACTTTACTTCCGTTGATTTCACTGCTTTCAATTTAGCAAAATACTCCGTGACTAACGACCACAATTGAGAATCCGCATTATTGCCGCTACCATATGCTTCAAAGACAATTGCAAGATGCTCAGGCTGTGCTAGCGCCTTTTTTTGGGATCCCAATAGATCGCTCCAATCTTTAGTCAATTGATTCAGTTTATCTGTTTTATTATTTATGTTCTGATATGCTTGAACTACTACATTTTTGAGATCACTTTCTTTAAATCCGTCGCCCCACTTTGCATTGGTCAAAATATTCCCCGTGACATCGCCAGCAAGGATCTGATATGCCACATAATTCCTGCCGGATATATCCTCATCCTCTTTGGCCTTCACGGTGATTGTCCCGTTTGCCAGTGCCGTGCCCCGCAGAACCGTGCATAGACACATGGTCAAAAGGCACAGCGTCCAACACGCAAACCTCGCTTTTCTCCTCATGGCAATTCTCCTCTCAGCGTCAGCTGTCCCGGTCCGCAGTTCAGCACCGAGCCATCTCGGCGAACAAATGTTCGGTTGGCTTGAGAGTAGCCATTGAGGAATGCCCCATCAATGTAAGTGTGCTTTTCAGATTGCAAAGAATTTTGCAATCTGAAAACTGGTCCTAATGCAAAGTGCAGAAAAAAGCAGACAGGCTGTGTGTGCCTGTCTGCCTTCTTCAATATGTAGGCTTATGCCTCGCCAGAATTTTCCTTATTTTCCTGCTGGGCCTGCTGCCTGCGTGCCATCCTGCGGCCTGTCCTCGGCGGTTCCGTGGTTCCGGCCGGGGAGTCCGTCGTGGGATTCTCCTGCGTCGTGCTGGCAGGCACAGAAGTCTTCGCAGGTTCTGCCTGTTTGATAGATGGCACGGCAAAGCTATTCAGGCTCTGCCCCTCCTTCTGATCGGTAGCCTGTGATACGGCTGGGCGCACGCCAGGTACAGATGCCGGAGCCTGGAAAGATGTGGCTGCCTGGGATACCTGCGGCCTGTTGGGCGTGCTGCCAGGCGTGGGATTCTGTGGGGTCTGCGGCTTCTGGGCATCATCCTGCTTGGAAGCGTTCTGCGGATTTACGCTCTGCGGACGCTGTGAAGCGGGTGGTGTGAAGCTCGTGGCTCCCTGCCCAAAGGCCCTCGTCTGATCCTGTGTCGTGCCGCTGCCCGCCTGCGGAGCGAACCTGGAGCGGTAGGGCTCATTGGTGCCGGTGAAGCTGTTTCTCACCTGCTGGGGCTGAGCAGAGGAAGCGGCCGGTGTTTTTACCTGTCCCTGACCTGCCGGGCTTCCCTGTGCCTGCCCGGGCGTGGAAGGCTTAGCAGGCTGTCCCTGGTTCGGATACACACCGGTATTCGGTCTGGAGACGGGAGCCTGCTTTGCCTGCTGCGCAGCCTGCGCCCTGCGCTGTGCATCCCTCTGTGCGCTCTGGCGTGCATTGCGTCTGGTGAGATACAGCACATACAGGGCGCCACCGCCCACAAGTACGAGGATCAGACCAATGATCCAGCCTGCACCGCCGCGGCGTTCCCCTTCGACTTCCACTTCCACCGTCTCCACGGGGATCGGGATATCGGAGGGCGAAACCTCAGGCAGCACGGTGGGACTGGTAAGCGGCACGATGGAAGGTGACACAGAGCTCTCTGCCGTTGCCGTTTCGGTGGCCAGTGGCGGAGTGGTGGCAAACGGAGCCCAGGTGGCATAGGTCACGTTGAGTCCGCTGGACGGGTTCGTCCACTGGTTCACGTTCTGCTGCTCCTGGGAGACCACGGGCGCTGCCGTCACGGTCACGCCTGCGGTCACCGTGGCATTATTCTGGATGCCTGCTTTGTATTCCTCGCTGTCCAGGAACTCTTCCAGTTCCGCCAGTGACATCTGATGGAAGTAATCTCCGAGGATATAGCCTGTCATGCCGTCATACTGCACATGGTACCAGGTCTTGTCCCCCACCTGCTGGGTGCCGAGGATCAGACAGAAAGCGTAATTGCGCATCCTGCGGACCACGCCGGAGCCTGTGGAAGCGGAGCGGCGCATGTTCACGACGCCGTTGGAATTCACATACACATAGCCATAGCTGGAGTCGCTGTTGGGATCGTAGGGCTGTGTGGTAATCTGTGCCGTCGGGGCAGCTGTGGCAGGACCCGCAAGATACGCGGTCTGCTCATCTGCGGTCATCATGCGCAGCATGTCAGAACGGATAAAGCCGTTCCTTCCGTTGTACAGCACATTGTGCCAGGGCCATCCATCCTCCGTCTCATAGACCTGACCGGCCACATAGACGGCCGTATTCTGGTCCAGCACAGAGAGAATGACGCTCTTGTCGGAATAGGTGTTTCTGAATGGTACATTGTCGCCGATGGTATAGGCATAGCCGGTGATCTGGAGCGGTGCCTCCGTGGCGAATGCCGCGGGTGTCGGGGTCGCATGGGCCTCGTTCCACTGATCCTGATAGTACTTGGCTTCCTGCGCATTGATCCTGCGGAGGCCTGCGTCTGCCACAAAGCCAATCACCTGATCGAGCGTTGTTACCCTGGACCACGCGTTACCGGACTCATCATAGATCTGTCCGTCCACCTGAAGAAGGGTGTCCTGCGGGACGGTGGTGATGATGCTGGAGTCCCTGCTGCTCACCTCATCCCTCAGCGCAATCCTGTTCAGCGTCAGTGCATATCCCTGATACTGTTCGGGGACGGGCGTGGCGGGCACCTCGGTGGGTGTCGGAACCTCGGTGGCCGGGATTTCAGTAGGCGTGGGTACCTCCGTCGCGGGAACTTCGGTAGGTGTGGGCACCTCCGTTGCCGGAACCTCTGTCGCGGGCACTTCCGTTGCGGGGATCTCGGTCGGCGTGGGTGTCGGTGCCGGCGTTTCGGCCACGGGCTCTGCCGTCACCGGAGCCACAGGCGTTTCCAGCACGTCCTGATAGTCCTCGGACTTTGCCTTCGTCATGATCTCCAGGTATTCGGAGGCAATGTATCCTTCTTTCCCATCCACCATGACCTTGGTCCAGCTCTCGCCCTTGCTGTTGGTTTCCGACGAGATCGCCCAGACATAGGAACCGCGGTTGGCGATCTTTGTCACGACGCTGTCACTCTTGCTGGGACCCTTGCGCACATTCAGGCCCTTGGTGTTGGTGGTGCTCCAGCGGTTGATGATGGACCCCACAGGAATCGGTGTTTCCTCGGCTTCCCTGTGGCTGAAGGTGAACACAACCTCGCTGGGAGAAGCCTCGCCGTCCCAGGTGACAGTCACCGTGATCGGGCCTGCACTCTCCGGATCATACTCCTGAGGAACCCTGGATGCATCCGGGGAGATGGTCATGGAGGTGCCGCCCTCAATGGTCACATACTGGTCCTGTGCCAGGGCACTTCCGCCCATGTCCACATAGCGCACTGCCACAGTGGCAGGAATGGGTTCGGGCGTAGCCGTGGGCTGCGGAACCACAAAGTAGAACGTGGGATCCTCGGGCGTCACACGGCCCTGGGCATCCACGGAAACCTGCATGACCTCGGGCGTGTCGCTGGCAGGCTCTGCATTTTCAAAGCTGCCCCGGTCAAACACCACGGGCTCCGACTCGTTGATGGTCACCGTCTGAGACTTCAGCACCGTACCGTCCACGATCTTCCAGTAGACTGTCACATCTGCAGATGCCGGCACATACGGTTCCTCGGTCGGTACCTCTGTGGCCTGCACTTCCAGCCGGTAGGTAAACACGGCCTGTTCAGGCGACAGTGTGCCGTCCGCATTCATCGTCACCGTGATGGTTTCCGGCGTGCTCTCCAGTGCCTCGTAGCCCTGGAAAGAATATCGAGAGAAGACCACCATTCCACCGGCCTGCACGGTCTGGGGCTCGGAGTAGAGCACGGTCCCGTCCTCGAGGACATACAGAGCCGTGACGCTGGCAGTCAGGGGAGCTGCCGGGGTCGGGACATAGACAAAGGAAACGCTGGTGCTGGGGTTGCCTTCCGCATCCACCGTCACCGTGATGCTCTCCTGTGTGCCTTCCGCGGGCTCATACCCTTCGAAGCTGCGAAGATAGAAGGTGTGAGATTCGCCTGCCGCAACCTGCACCGTTTCCTCGTGCAGGACCTTCCCGTCCGTGCCGAGCCACTGGCAGGGCACCAGCACCTGGAGCGGCTCCGCCTGAATGGGCAGATAGTAGAAGGCCACCTGCATGGCGGAGGCATTTCCCTGCGCGTCCACCGTTACCACGGTTTCGCTCTGGCTGTCCGGATGCAGGGTATAGCCGTCAAAGTTCTTTGCACGGAGCGTGGAACTCTCACCTGCCGGGATGGAGACGGTCTCCTCCTCCAGCACGCTCCCGTCCACGCGCAGATAGCCCACGCGGACCTGGGCCGGCGGTACCTGCTCAGGTGCTTTTGCCTGGAAATAGAAGTCCACGGTCTCCTGGCTGGGTGTCCCGTCTTCACTCACGCGGACCGTGACTTCCGCAACGGACTGGGGTGCCAGTTCGTATCCGTCGAGCTCCGCTGCCCGGAAGGTTCTCTCCTCTCCGGCATTCAAAGTGACCTGCTCTTCCCTCAGGACGTTTCCGTTAAGGTCCAGGTGGCGCACCATAATGCCGGCGGTCTTCGGAGCAACACTGACCGCCTGGTAGGTGAATGTCACGCTGCCCTGGCTTATATTGCCGCCCGCATCCACGCTCACGGTCACCTCGCCCGGAACGCCATCCTGAAGCGCATATCCGTCAAAGGAACGTGCCTGGATGGTGTAGGCCGTGCCTGTCTGAACGGAGATGACCTCCTGGAAAAGGACACTTCCGTCGCCTGTCATATATGTGACTGTCACATCCGCGGATGCGGGCGTCTGAACAGCAGGCACATAGGTGAAGACCACGGAGCCCTGGCTGAGGTTGCCCTGAGCATCCACGGACACCGTCACCTCACCCGGCACACCCTCCTGGAGGACATAACCATCAAAGGCACGCGCCTGGATCTTCTGGCTGCTGGATGGCGCCAGGGAAAAATCCTCGCCTGCAAGTACAGCGCCGTCCTGCGTGCGGTATTCCACACGAAGCGTTGCATTCTGTACAATTCTTCTGTAGGTAAAGGTCACCTGGCTCTGGCTCGGCTGTCCGCTCCCGTCAACCGTCACGGTCACGGCGTCCGTGCTGCCGGGCACCAGCTCATACCCTTCCATGTTTTCCTGCCGGAACGTGAAGCTCTCCCCGGGCTGGATGCCTGTGTCGTTTTCAAGCAGTACCGTGCCGTCCTCGGTCACATACCTGACAGACACATAGGCAGGCTGGGGTGCCTCCGTCTGTACAGGCTCCTGGGGCGCTTCCTGTGTGGACACAAACAGGTCATAGCTGTCCACTTCGTTTCCTTCACCATCGTAGGCGACGATCCGAAGAGCGTCCTCCAGAGACAGGGAGGCAGCATTTGCCGGGGCCAGCATCGTGCCGGTACCCGGCGCAAACGTGAAATCATCATGATAGGGGTGCAGGATCTGCAGCCGCAGACTGCCCATCGCCTCCGGCGTCACCTGTGCCCAGAAGGACTGCCCTTCAGCCCAGGTGACGGGGGTGGCGTCAAATACATTCTCGGTCCCGTCTTCCAATGTCCAGACCAGTCTCAGCTGCAGGTCCGTCCAGTCCTCCAGCGCCAGTGCTGGAGAGAGGGCACACAGCAGCAGGACACATGCACACAGGCATGACAGGATCCTGCACGCCGCCCTGAAACGACGGGGTTCAAATCCAGATTCAGAAACAGTTCTCATCCAAAAGAACCTCCTTATTACCCGCGGCAGCGCCATGACTCTTTGATTCTGCCGCAAAATTGATTGTATACCCGCCAAATTTACGTGTCAAACACAGATTCTGTTGGTTTCTGGCACGCTTCCTGGCCCTCCTGGAAGTTGCTTGCACAATCCTTGCCCGATACCTATACTTCATATCCCGGGCCCGGATGGGTATCCTCAAGCCCTGTTCAAAAAAAGGATCTGGACAGTAATACAACGATGTGAAGCATCGTTTTCCTGCATCATCCGGAACACTTTTCTACAGCTTTTCTTTGTATTCTTCAGGGTTTGGGGATGCGACATGGCATTTCTCCCGTCAGATAACACGAAGGAGGCGATGGTCACTTGAGCCTGACAGGCTTTCTTTTTCCCGAGCGCACAGGCGCCGAGCGCGTGGTCGACATTTTTTCCATGCTGCCAAAGCTGGAGTCTGAACGGCTCATCATCCGGCCGGTGAACATGCGGGACGCAAAGGATATCTATGCATACTCGAAGGACCCGGACGTGGCCAGATATGTCCTGTGGGATGCCTACGAATCCCTGAAGGATGCCCGAGTGTATATCCGCTTCCTCAGGCGCTGCTACCGGAGTGGCTCGCCTGCCTCCATGGGGATCGAGCTGAAACAGGAAAAGAAAATCATCGGAACCATCGGCTTTATGACGTTTCAGCCGGACGCCATGTGTGCTGAGGTCGGGTATTCCCTTTCCAAAGAATACTGGAACCGGGGAATCATGACGGAAGCCCTGGAGCGCATGCTGAAATTCGGTTTTGAGGACCTTCAGCTCCACCGTATCGAGGCCATGCACGAGGTGCGCAATCCTGCCAGCGGCCGGGTGATGCAAAAATGCCGCATGACCCTGGAGGGCACCATGCGGCAGAAACTGTATAACAAAGGCGAATGGGTGGATGTGAACCTGTACAGCATCCTGCAGGAAGAGTGGAAGGAAAAGCCTCACCTGTGATTCCGCTTTCTCCCCTGCCCATCCTGTGTCGCACTCTTTCTCTTCCCTGCCTCCGCCCTCCCGGGCCTGTAGGCAAGCATCCGTTTTTTCAGGACTTCCTCCCGAGCCACGGAGTACCCGAAAAAGCCAAGCACCCGGTTCAGATCCTGGTATACCCCGTGGCTGTAGCATACAAGACCGGCCCTTTCCAGATGCAGAGATCCGTCTCCATCAAACAGGTCTTCCCTCACTTGCACACACACGATCTCACCGATCACGAGCGTGTGGCTTCCGAGGAACAGATGCTGATGTACCCGGCACCCGAGGGTCACAGGGCTGGAGTCGATGCCGGGACAGGAAAGCTCCGGAATGGCCCTTTCCCGCAGTCCCATTTCCTTCCACTTGTTCACATCCCGCCCGCTCCTGACGCCGCAGTAGTCTGCTGCCCTGACAAGTCTCCTGTCGGTCAGGTTGACGGCAAATTCTCCCTGCTCCAGTATCAGGTCGTGGCTAAAGCGGGATGGCTTGATGGACACCGACAGCATGGGCGGATGCGTATTGACGATGCCGCTCCAGGCAGCCGTCATGATGTTGCTGTTATCCTCCCCCTGACGCCCCGATGTCACCATCACCACCGGCAGCGGAGCCAGAAGGGTCGTCGCCCCGATGGACCTGTATGAAGTTTCCTGCCTCGGATCCCCTGAAATCTTTTTCTCCATGTCTGCTTCCTGCCCTGTCTGTTTGAATGCACACAGTGTATCACGCACTGCCCGCAAAGGACAACCGGCCTGTGTCTTTTTCACGGACACGAAACACACCTATGATGAAAGGCGGTGATGCCCATGTCCATTTTCGTTACCGGAAAACATGCCTATCACTTCAAAGGAAAAAAGCGTATTCATGTGATCCTCATCCTGCTGCTGATTCTCATCCTGCTCTACCCGTTCCTGGAGCCCTACTTCCTGCAGGTGGACCGGATCACCGTGGAGAGCAGCTCCCTTGCCTCCGACGTCAACCGGCTGCGCATCGCCTATGTCACAGACTTTCACGAGGGCTCCTGGCCCTTCACGACCCACGAAAAAGTGCGCCAGGTCATCCGAAAGATCAACAGCCTGAATCCTGACCTGATTCTGCTCGGCGGCGACTATGCCGCCTCGCCGGATGGGACTTCTGCCTTCTTTGAGGCACTCGTGCGAGAGCGCTTCCAGGCGCCTTACGGTGTCTATGCCGTGCTCGGCGAGCACGACCGTGGCACCGAGAGCGTGTCAGACCTTCGGGCCAAGATCATGGCGGCAGGCATCACGCCGCTCATCAACGATGTCTACTCCATCCGCGTAGGCTCCAGCAACCTCTATATCGCAGGTCTCGACGACCCTGTGAACGGATACCCTTCTGTCTCCCAGCTTTCAGGGAAGGTCCGCCAGGAGGATTTTGTGATCTTCATGTGCCACAATCCCTCTGTCATCCCGGATGTCATGCAGTCCGCGGATATGAACGGCAAACGCGGCTGGGTTGACCTCGGCCTGTTCGGCCATACCCATGGCGGGCAGATGGCCCTGTTTGGAGGCCTGCTGCACCTGACCGACGGCATCCGAAAGGAATATACTCGCGGTCTGTATGTGGAAAACCGCGTGCCGCTCCTGATCAGCAACGGCATCGGCACCTCGGGCGTGCCGATGCGGCTGTTCCGCTTCCCCCAGATTCACCTGATCACCGTCCTGTCGACAAGGTAAACAATTTCAAAGGAGCTGCGAAGTGCAGATGCATTTCGCAGCTCCTTTTTGATTAATCCATCGTTCTGCTGGAATAGTTCGGTGCTTCCTTGGTGATGTGAATATCGTGGGGATGGCTCTCCAGAAGGCCGGCGTTGGTGATCCGGATGAATTCACCCTTCTCCCGCAGCTCATCCACCGTCCCAGCGCCGCAGTAGCCCATGCCTGCGCGGAGGCCGCCCATCATCTGGAAGATGGTGTCACAGAGCATTCCCTTGTAGGGCACGCGGCCTTCCACGCCCTCGGGCACCAGTTTCTTGGCATCCTCCTGGAAGTAACGATCCTTGGAGCCATCGGCCATGGCAGCCAGACTGCCCATGCCGCGGTACACCTTGAAGGAGCGGCCCTGGAAGATTTCCATGGCACCCGGGCTCTCCTCGGTGCCGGCCAGAAGGGAACCGAGCATCACGCAGCTGCCACCAGCTGCGATGGCCTTGGTGATATCGCCGGAGTACTTGATGCCGCCGTCTGCGATGACACGGATGCCGTACTTGTCAGCTTCCTCTGCGCAGTCGCCCACGGCCGTAATCTGAGGCACACCGATGCCTGCCACCACACGGGTGGTGCAGATGGAGCCGGGGCCGATGCCGACCTTCACCACATTGACGCCGGCAGAAATCAGATCATGGGTTGCCTGGGCTGTGGCCACATTGCCGGCAAACAACTGAATGTCCGGATACCTGTTGCGGATAGCCTCCACCTGGCGGAGTACGCCGACCGAGTGGCCGTGGGCCGTGTCGATGGAGATCACATCGCACTTGGCGTTCAGAAGGGCATCAATCCGGTCAAACACGTCCTTGGTGACGCCGACGGCCGCACCGCACAGGAGGCGTCCGTTCTTGTCCTTGGCAGAATTCGGATACTTCTGGGTCTTCTCAATATCCTTGATGGTGATCAGGCCGCAGAGCATGCCCTCCTCATCCACGATGGGCAGCTTCTCGATCCTGTGGGCAGCAAGGATGGCCTTTGCCTCCTCAAGGGTGGTACCCACGGGTGCGGTGATCAGATTCTCGGAGGTCATGACCTCGCCGATGAGGCGGCTGTAGTCCGTTTCAAATCTCAAGTCGCGGTTGGTCAGAATACCGACAAGCTTGCCGTTTTCTGCAATCGGCACGCCGCTGATGCGGTAGCGGGCCATCAGGTCCTCCGCGTCCTGCACGGTATGCTTCGGAGAAAGATAGAAGGGATCGGTGATCACGCCATGCTCGGAGCGCTTGACCCTGTCCACTTCCCGTGCCTGTTCCTCAATGCTCATGTTCTTGTGGATGATGCCAAGGCCGCCTTCTCTTGCCATGGCAATGGCCATCCTGGAACCTGTCACGGTATCCATGGCGGCGCTCATCACGGGGATGTTGAGACGGATTTCGCTGGTCAACTGAACCGACAGGTCCACATCCTTGGGCAGCACCTCGCTGCGGGCAGGCACCAGCAGTACATCGTCGAACGTCAGGCCTTCACGAATTACTTTGTGCAGCACGGGTTTTCCTCCTGTTCTTTGTCGAAGAGATCCTCCAGGGGTCCGTTTTGCTTCCCGCCTCCCGGGAATTGTGCGCGATTTTATCAGACGTATGCAGAAAAGTCAACGCCTGAAAAAAGCCGGCCAAAGAGGGCTTGAGACGTTTCGTCCCCTGCCTCTGTGGCCGGTCTTTGTTACCTCACATCCGTCAGGTTCTGGGATTCCTGGTTCATGTCCTGCACCATGCGCCCGAGATAATCCATTGCCTGGCTGAACTTGTTGAAGACATAGGTGTCCGCCTGCTTGCGCGCAAGGGCTGCCTGCTGCTCCGCCTTGGACACGATCTCATTGCCCCTGGTCTGGGCCATGCGGTAGACATTCTCCTGCTGCACCAGCTTCTCCGCCTGCAGCTGGGCCTGCGTCACGATCTGGTTGGCCTGCTGCTGGGCCTGGGTGTACATGCGCTCAATGTCCTGCTGAGCCTGCTGCTGCATGCTCTGGCGTGTCCTTTCGCCCTGCTCCTGGATGCTTCTCAGGTTCATGTTTGCCTGCTCGATGTTCCTGCCGATCTGGTTCAGCTCGGCCTGGGCCTCATCGCGGGTCTTCTGGGCAGTGATGGCCGCCTCATCCTTCATGGCGTTCGCACTCTGCTGTGCCTCATTGAGGATGCTCTCCCGATCCTTGATCAGCCTGGAGGCCAGCTCAATGGACTCGGGCAGCCCGCTGCGTACCAGATTCAGGCGTTCCCTGAAGCCGTTTCGGTTCACACTGCAGCTGTCCACATGAATCCAGTTTCTGGGCGCAGACTCCACCATCTCAAGCAGCTCATCGAGCGTCTGAAGCAGCATCTGCAGTCGTTTTTCTTCATCCGTCATATCCCTGCACCTCCATCTTTCTGTGATTTACCTGAGCTTTTCAGCTTCTGTAAGCCCGTTCTACTTCCTCCCGGATACACTCCGGCACATAGCCCCTGAGACTGCGCGAGAACATTGCCATCTCCCGCACCACAGAGGAGGATATGTGCCCATGCTCCGGCCGTGTCATGAGAAACAGGGTCTCCATGCCGTCCTGATGTCCTGACTGGGATGCAAGTGTCAGGTTGACCTGGCTGAGCGTGCGCTCCGCTTCAAAGTCGCTCAAAGACCTAAGCCCCCGGACCATGACGTCCGCCCCGATCTCCTTTGCAGACAAAACGGTCAGCCCCTCGTAGCACTGCACTTCCACATTTTCCATGTGCTGCGTGCATCTTCGGATCCAATCTGCCCGAACAGACGACGGCACATGCTCCTTCTTGCCGGGATTTACGCCGATCCCGACGACCACCTGGTCAAAGAGGACTGCCGCCCGCTCGATCAGGTCGAGATGTCCTGCGGTGATGGGATCAAAGCTTCCCGGAAAAAAACACTTCATTCGGCGTCACCTCCGGAAGCGGCTTCAGCCTTCTGACTTTCTTCTGTCTTCATGTAGAAGCTGACCCTCGCGATGCCCCATCTCCTGTCCTTTGAGAGCGACAGATGCTCCGATACCTGAACCCTGGCGTCCTTCTCAGATTCTACCATGAGGAGACCGTCCTCCGCCAGGAGGGGGAGAAGTGCCTCGGTGACACCCCGAAGGTCCTGCATCTCGTAGGGCGGATCCAGATAGATGAGGTCAAAGCAGTCTCCGCCGGCCGTGAGCCTTGAGACTGCCTGGCTCCATTCCATCTGCAGAATCTCACACCTTGACTGCATGTTCAGCGCCGTGCAGTTTTTCCGCTCGACCGCATTCGCCTTCCTGTCATGGTCACAGAGCACACAGAAGGCTGCACCCCGGCTCAATGCCTCGAAGGAGACGGCACCGCTGCCGGCAAACAGGTCCAGCACCCTGGCTCCATGGATCCTGCCCTGGAGCATGTTGAACAGATTCTCCCGCACCCGGTCCAGCGTCGGGCGCGTGTTTCTTCCCTCCGGCGCCTCAATCTTCCTTGAGCCCGCCTCGCCAGCTATGATCCGCATCTCAGTTCAGCTGCGTCGGGCCCTTGGGTGCCCGGCGGCGTTCCTTCTCTTTTTTTGCCTTCCTGGCGCGCTTGCGCTTGCCGGCCGCAATGTCCGTGTGCACCTTCGTGCGCACGTCCACACCCCTGGTATAGCCAAACCCGTAGGCAATCCCGGGCAGCAGCTCGAGCAGGCACGAGCAGCGCTCCAGCGTCAGAAGATTGTCCGGACTGGCCGTGCCCACCATGTTCACAAAGGGCATGATCGACAGGCGGACCACAAGGCGCAGGGTCCCTTCAAGACCGAGGGCCATGCCCTGGTGATAGTACTTGAGGGGCAGAGCAATCTCCTCCCTCGTCTCCGCACCGCTGACCCAGGATGGCAGTGCACCCAGACCCGTCATCTGCCGCTTTGCGATCAGACCCAGGACCAGGGCCGCCAGGAAGAAGGGCAGGGTGCCGAGAAGCCCGATGATAAAGCCCTTCAGGGGGTGATAGCACCGCGCCTGCTCCTCATCCTTGATGGTCATCCCCGTCTCCCTGCGGTGGTACATGATCTCTCCCTGGTTCACCGCCACAGAGCCGCGGCTGATGCCGCTGGAATAGAAGATGAGCAGCACCACGGCCATCACAAGGCCGTTGGTGACGATGCGCAGCGCCAGACTGTCAAAGAGCATCACGCTGCAGACGATCAGAAAGAGCACGGCGCAGGCCGCGATGCCACCAAAGATCATCAGCGCGCTCTTGACGGTCGTGCCGTCCACGGCACTGCCGGTCAGGTACGGCTTGGTGACCGGGTGAACCACCTTTTTTGCGCCCGGCTTTTTTGCCGAAGGATTGGTCTTGTTCTTTGCAGAAGACTGCATCTTTTGCCTCCAAACGTGTTGATACAGAATATTGAACCTGAGATATGTCCAAAGATGCTCAGCTCATGTCATGTTCCCAGACCCGGTCGACCCGGCTGCTGGGTGCAAGGATCACCTCATAGGAGATGGTGCCCCAGGCTTTCGCCACATCCTCCGCAGTCAGTCCGGAAGATTTCTCCCGGCGCATGAGGTAGACGAGTGTGCCCTCATGAATATCCGGATTCTTCTCCATCACCGGGGTGATATCCACCATCATCTGATCCATGCAGATGCGGCCCACCACGGGACACAGTTCCCCTTTGACCCATACCATGGCTTTCCCGGATGCCGCGCGGTGATACCCGTCCCCGTAGCCGCAGGACACGGTGGCGATGGTCATGGGACGGTCCGCCACAAATGTGCGCCCATATCCGATGCTCTCCCCTGCCGCAATCTGTTTGATGTGCGTGATCTTTGAGATCCACTCCATCCCCGGGATAAACAGCTTGTCCGTCTCGCAGGGCGGATAGCCGTAGAGGATAATCCCCATGCGCACCATGTCAAAGGCCGCCTCCGGCATAAAGCGAAGAATGCCCGCGGAGTTGGCACAGTGGCGGATGATGTCCTTTGGCAGATCGTCTGTGAGCGCATGGAAGCGGGCAATCTGCTCCCTTGTAAACGCATCCTCCGAAGGGTCATCTGCGACACAAAGGTGCGTAAAGACGCCGGTCAAGTGTACATGCTCCGCCTTCTCTATGGCCTCCAGCACCGCATTTCGCTCCTGAAGGTTCCGGACACCAATCCGGTTCATGCCCGTATCGATCTTGAGGTGTACCTTCGCTTTCAGAGGCATTCTGGCGAGACTGAGGACACGCTCCATCTCTTCCACGTCCCGGATGCTGCTCACCGTACCGGTCAGATCGTTTTCTGCCAGTTCCCTGATTTTATCATCTGTGGGCGAAAGGATCAGGATCGGTGCCTGAATGGAGGCATTTCGAAGTTCCAGTCCTTCCTCCACCGTGGCCACGGCAAGATCCGTCGCTCCCATCTCAAGAGCCGTATACGCCACCTGACGGGCGCCGTGTCCATAGGCATCCGCCTTCACGACCGCCATGAGCCTGGTTCCCTTGGGGACCAGCTCCTGCGTGGATCGAACCGCATACCTGACACAGTCAAGGTCAATGTGCAGAATGTTTCGCCAGCTGACCGGCATATGCCAGACCTGCCCGCCCTCCGGGTACGCCGTTAATTCAGTAAATTTTCTCATACTGTCCCCGTCTCAGGTATTATCCCTGCGCAGCTGCTTCGTGCTCCCTGATCTGCTGATTCAGCATATTGATATCCCCGCAGCCCATGGTGATCGCAAGATCGCCGGGCCGCAGGTTCTCCCTCAGCCACTTTTCCGTATCGTCAAAGGACGGGGTCCAGTGGGCGTCGATGCCGTGCTCTTTCATGCCATCCACCAGCATCCCGCTGTGAAGATCCCCGGGATCCTTCTCGCGGGCTGCGCAGATGTCGGTCACAAGCGTCACATCGGCGACACCCGTGCATGTCAGGTACTCGTCAAACAGCGCCCGCACGCGGCTGAAGGTGTGCGGCTGCATGACGGCCACGAGCCTTCCCTTGCAACGCTTTCGCGCAATGGACAGGGCGTTTTTCATCTCCTCCGGGTTATGCCCGTAGTCGTGGAAGAGTTCTGCCCCGTTGAGCTCCCCGGTCTTTTCAAAGCGCCGGTGTGCCCCGATGAACTTTCCTGCAATCCCGCAGGCCTTCTCCATATCCGCCTGCAGCACCCAGGCGGCCGCGAGAGATGCGAGGGCATTCTTTACATTGAACATGCCCGGCACGCCCATGTGCACAGCGCCCTTCTCCTCACCTTCGCAGACAAGACGAAAGGACGCATACCCCTCCGCATCTTCCGTGAGGTCCTCGGGGTGCACATCATTGCCCTTCTCAAATCCAAAGGTCACCTTTCGGCACTTTGCCTTCAGCATGCGCCGCAAAACGCGCACATCATCCCCGTTGCCGATGAGGACACCGTCCTCCGGCAGCAGGTTCATGAACGTCCCGAACGTTTCCTCGATCTCATCGATGTCCCTGTAGCAGTCCAGGTGATCCGCATCGATATTGAGCACCAGCTCCATGGTGGGCTTCATTTCCAGAAAGCTGCGTCTGAACTCGCAGGCCTCAGCCAGGAAGATGCCGCTCTTTCCGATCCTGGTGGATCCGCCGATGGCATCCAGCACACCGCCGATATGGACGCTGGGGTCCATGCCCAGCTCCACCAGCATCTGGGAGAGCATGGAGGTGGTGGTGGTCTTCCCATGGGCACCGCAGATCCCGACGGACCAGGGGAACCCTTCCATCAGCTGGCCCAGGAGCACGGACCGTTCGATCTGGGGAATGCCAAGGCGCCGTGCCTCGGCCCGCTCGGGGTTGTCCTCCCCGGCAGCACCGGTGTACACCACCAGGTCCGCCCCGTGAACATTTTCCGCCCGGTGGCCGATCATGACGGTGGCACCGCAATCGCGCACAGAGCCAATCAGGTACCCTTCCGTGCGGTCGGACCCGGTCACCTGGTACCCTTTTTCCACCAGCATCCGGGCAAGCCCCGACATGCTGGATCCGCCGATACCAATCATATGAACGCGTTTGCCGCGATAATCTCTGATATTCGCCTGAACCTGTGTCATCCAGTGCATTCCTCCTTCAGGGTACATCCGCTATGCACTGCACGCAAAAAAGCATCCCGCGTGCTGAGGTATCCTACTTCCAGAAGGCGTCTTTGTCAATGTCGGACCGCCCTTCTCTCGCGTTCCGTCTTGACTTCAGGCCTCCTCCTCCGTATACTGCCACATCACGGAAATGAAGCCCGTGTGACCCCAGACTGTACCGGCTTTTTTCTGCTGATCTGCGACAAGTTTCTCTGAGATATCCCCCATGTCCGGAAACCTCTGCCCATAAAGACCGCCCCGGGTGATGCGCCATGCGTCCGCGCCCGCCCCGCAACGGGAGACGGTCTTTGACGGCAGAGGGCTTTTTTTTCTGCAAAATCTTCACATTCCGAAAAGGGAGGTATCTCACAGTGTCATCTGCTTCTGTCTGTATTTCTGCCACGGAACTGACCAGGACCTATACCCGATATGCCGTGCGGGAAAAGGGTCTGCCGCTCATTCGGCGCATCTTCCGGGACCGGCAGCTCATCCCTGCCCTGCAGGGCGCCTCATTTGAGATTTCATCCGGGGAGATCGTCGGCCTTCTCGGGCCAAACGGTGCCAGCAAGTCCACCACCGTCAAGCTCCTGTGCGGCATCCTGACGCCCACCTCCGGCACCTGCACGGTGCAGGGGTTCGTGCCGTCAAAGGACCGAAAGGAATACGTGAAAAGCATCGGCGCCGTCTTCGGCCAGAGGACGCAGCTGTGGTGGGATGTGCCCATCCGGGACTCCTTCTCTCTGCTCAGGGACATCTATGGAGCGGACAGACATGCATGGAAAGCAAGGGAGGAGGAGCTTACCGATGCGCTCGAACTTTCTTCCTTTATGAATGCACCCCTCCGCCAGCTGTCCCTCGGGCAGAAAATGCGCGCCGAGGTATGTGCCGCCCTCCTGCACCGGCCGTCCCTCCTGTTTTTGGATGAGCCCACCATCGGGCTGGATTCGCCGAGCAAAGTGAAGCTGCGAAGCTTCCTGAGGCAGGAAAACGAGCAATACGGCACCACCATCCTTCTCACCACCCATGACATGGAGGACATGACGGCCCTGTGCCCGAGGGTCCTGGTGCTGGGGCGGGGGCATCTGCTGGCAGACACCACCCTCGATGCACTCTTTGCACGCTACGGAAAGTATCAGCGCCTCCACTGCCGCATTCCGGAAACCCTTTCCCTTCCGGATGCGCTGCTTGAGCTTCAGCATGCAGGCAGCATCCGGATGTCCCGCCAGGGAGAATTGCTGGATCTCATCTTTGACCCTCATCTGGTGTCTGCTCAGCGCATCCTGGAGCTTCTCCTCCGTGCCGGCAGCATGGAGGGCATCACCCTCTCCCAGGAGGACGCGGATGCCCTGGTATCAAGAATGTACAGGGAGATGAAACTGATATGAAAAGAGTCTCCCATTTTCGTCCCTACCTGTCCGCCTTCCGCCTGCGCCTGAAGATGGAGTGGTCCTACCGTTCAGCTGCCATCGCCGGCATCCTGACCCAGGTGGTCTTCGGCCTGATTCTCTGCGGTCTCTACGATGCCCTCCTGAGTGCCAGGGATCCGCATCTCTTCCGCGAGACCGTCACCTATGTGTGGCTGCAGCAGCTGTTTTTCCGGGCCGTGCTCTCCACGGACGCGGAGCTTTCCCGGCAGATCATGACGGGTTCCATCGTGTCCTCCATGGTGCGGCCGGTGCACCTATGCTCCTACTGCTATGTGCGCAACCTCGCCATGAAACTCACGGGGAGCTTCATGCGCGCCCTGCCGGCCATCCCCCTCTTTCTGCTGCTCCCGCCCGCCTACCAGCCGCTGCTCCCGGCATCTCCGTCTGCCCTGATCGCCTTTCTTTTCTCCCTCGCCCTCGGCTTTCTTGTCATGAGCGCTGTGGAGAACATCTGTCTCGGCGTGCAGCTGCACACCCTGGACAACAGAGGCATCAATGCCATCATCCACCTTTTGCAGGAGATCTTCTGCGGCAACATCATTCCCCTGACCCTTTTTCCCGAGCGCTTCCAGACGTTTCTTCGCCTGCAGCCATTCTCCCAGGCTCTGGATCTGCCCCTGAGACTCTACCTCGGCATCCTGCCGGTGCAGGAGCTGCCAATAGTACTCTGCTTGCAGGCCCTATGGGCGCTGCTGCTCTATTGCCTCTCGGAATACCTTTTCCGGCATGGACTCCGGTCCCTTGTCATCCACGGCGGCTAAAGGAGGAGGAAACAATGCAATACGCTTTTCACGCCATCCGCAACAACTTCCGCGCGAGGATCCAGTACCGTCTCTCCTTCTTTCTGGACTTCCTGTCACAGTTCATCATGACGCTGGGCGACCTTCTGGCCGTCACCATCCTGATGACCCGCTTCTCCTCCCTCGGCCAGTGGTCGCGGGAGGAGGTGCTGCTGTTCTTTGCCTGCATGCAGATCTCCTTCGCGGCTGCGGAGGCGATCAACCGCGGACTGACCCGGACTTCCGCCCTGATTCTGGACGGGAGTCTGGACGCCATGCTCCTCAGGCCCCGGGGCATCGCCATGCAGCTGGTGCTCTCAGACTTTGACCCGAGGCGCCTGGGGTCCATCGCGGTGGGACTGATCGTCCTTTTTCGCGTGCTCCCGTCCCTCTCCATTAC
>JAFUBA010000115.1 GCA_017460395.1 Clostridia bacterium
ACGGTCTACGATGTGAACTACGAAAACATCATGCGGAAGATTGGAGAGGTGGAGAATGGTTAATGTGCTTCTGCCCTCCATGGGCACGTCGGTGTTTTTTAAGGATGTCTTCTTTCCAAAGCCTCTGTATGAGATTGAGGGTAAGACCATGCTGGAGCTGATGGTGGAAAACTACCAGAGCGTGGGTGACAGACGGTTTATCTTCGTCTTCTCCGAGGAGGACTGCCAGTCCTTTCACCTGGATCTGTCCGTGAAGATTCTGGAGCCCACCAGCGAGGTTATCCGCCTTCGAAACCAGACGGCCGGAGCCCTGTGCACCTGCCTGATGGCCGTGGACTTTATCAACAATGATACACCCCTGATCATCGCCAACAGCGATCAGATCATCGATGTGGATTACAGTGAGGTGCTGCGGCACTTTGACAAAATCCAGGCGGACGCGGGTATCATCACCTTCCCCAGCATCCATCCCAGATGGAGCTATGCCAAAAAGCAGGGGGATCACGTGATCGAGGTGGAGGAAAAGCGGCCTCTGTCGAGGGATGCCATCGCAGGTCTTTTCTACTATAAGAAGGGGTCCGATTATGTGAAGGCGGCCAAGCAGGTGCTGGTCAAGCAGAACTGCCTGGACGGAAAATACTATATTTCCGCCAGCATGAATGAGCTGATCCTGATGGGCAAAAAAGTGGGCTACTTCGACATTGACAAGGAGCAGTACGGCTCCTTCTACTCCCCCGCCAAGATCGAGGAGTACGAGGCGCGCCACCACATGCATGCAGCAAAGTAACGGCCTTTCATGGCACAAGGGAAACCCGCCCGCAGGCAGGACCTGTGGGCGGGTTTCGAATATTCAGCTTTTCTGCAGACTACAGTCTTACTTTGCCAGGGCATTCACGATTTCGTTGCCCGCAATGCGGCCAAAGACGAAGGAGTCGCCAAGACCGGATCCATCCACGCGCTGGCGTCCATGGAAACCGCCGGTCACCTCGCCCGCAGCATACAGCCCCTCAATGGGTGTACCCTCGGTGTTCAGCACCTGGGTCTTCTCGTTGATCAGCAGTCCGCCCATGAAATAGTGCGCGCCGACACCCACCTGATAGCCGTACAGCGTGCCGTCGATGGGCTGCAGCTTTTCGCGGCCATAGACTGTGTCCACGCCGCCGGTGGCTGCATCTTCATTCCACTTTGCGATGGATGCGCTGAGCCCCTCGGCGCTGATGCCGAGCTTTTCTGCCAGCTCCTCGGGCGTGGAAGCGGAGACGATCAGGCCCTTTTCCAGAAGGGCGCTGTGCATGCGCTCGTTGTAGTTGCTCTCATCGAAAATGCCGTAGACGAGGCTGCCTTCCTGTGCAAGGATGTCCGGGCCGATCTCGAAGGCTTCCTTTGTGAAGCGCTCGCCGGACCTGTTCACATAGATGGCCTCGCCGCCCATCCAGAAACTGAAGGACATGAACATGCCGCTGCCGGGGATGACGCTGGGGAAGGTCTGAATTTCGCCGAGATCCACTGCATCGGCCCCAATGGCCTGCGCCATCTCAAGACCCTGGCCCGTGGTGGGTGCGATCTCGTCGGTGATGGCCCCTGCAAGGGAAGGATTGACCTTTGCGATCAGCTCGGGATTCTGTCCAAAACCGCCGGTGGCAAGGAGGACGGCCCTGCCGGTGAAGGTCAGCTCGCTGCCGTCCTGAGCCTTTGCGAGGACACCGGTGACTTTGCCGTTTTCATCCTGCACAAGGGAGACGGCTTCGGTGTTCCGATAGAGTTTTACGTTTGTATCTGCAAGCCTGGAAGAGATGGCATTGACCATGGTGATGGCCGTGGAGCTGCCGCCCTCTGTCTGAAGCATGTAGTAGTTCTTCGAGCTGTTGCGGTCATCGTTTGCGATGCTCACCTTGAACTGCACGCCCAGATCCGAGAAGAAATCGATGGTTTCGCCGGAGGCCGAGATGAAGGCGTCCACCAGTTCCTTCCGGTTCAGGTCGTTCATGTGAAGGGCTTCAATGTCCTCGAAGCTTGTGGGTGCATTCTGGTATGCTTCGTCCGCCAGCTGCACGGCGGAGTCAAAGGCGTTGATGCCGTTGGCAGCGCACACCGTATTGCCGCCGAGGACACCGCTCTTTTCAAGAAGGATCACAGAGGCACCGAGGGCGTCTGCGGTGACGGCAGCGGTCATGCCGGCAGCACCCGCCCCGACAATGATGATGTCTGCATCCGTGACGTCATACACGGTGGCCTCAGCGCTGACGGTCTCGCCCTGCGTGAAGGCGGCTACGTCAGCACCTGCGAGTGTCAGAGCCTCCTGCACAGCAGCCAGGAAAGCGTCGTGGCTGAAGGTGGCACCGCTGGTGGCGTCAATGTTCAGGGTCTGAGAGGCTACAACTTCCTCGGTGAGGCGGTCGATTTCCACATCGCCAAGGCCGGGGGTCTCCTGATGCTCTGAGGTGATGGCGGCGATTTTGCCGTCCTCCAGCGTGACGGTCACGGTGACCAGGTCATTTTTGCCCATGGCAGAGCCTGTATAGCTTTCACCGAGGGCGAAAGATGTGCAGACGGTCATGCACAGGGCGAGGAGAAGGGAGAGAAGCTTTCTTGTCATATGCGGCATCTCCTTTGTTTTATTTCGGCGCGGCAAATGCACAGAAAAAAGCCACGATCCGTTTCCGTATCGTGGCTTTCACATCTCTGTCAAAGTGTCGTGTCGTTTCGTGAGTATTCTAACCGGGAGGGCCCCGTTTCGCAAGATGCGCAGGAGCCTGGAGAAACCAGGAGAAACCAGACAGTTGAAAGATTTGTGAGGTGACAGAATTGATCCGAAAGGCAGAGATGAAAGATGTTTCCCGGATCGCAGAAATCTATGATGCGATCCATACGCTCGAGGAGGCGGGCGAGATGACCATCGGCTGGGCGAGGGGCGTGTATCCCACGGCGGATACGGCCAGGGAAGCTGTGAAGGCCGGTGACATGTTTGTTCTGGAGAAAGAGGGCAGGGTCGTGGCCTCTGGCAGGATCAACCGGGTGCAGATGCCTGCCTACAGGGAGGTTTCCTGGAGGATTCAGGCAGAAGATGACGAAGTCATGGTCCTGCACACCCTGGTGGTGGATCCGGCCTTCTCCGGCCAGGGATTTGCCAGAGAATTCCTCTGCTTCTATGAAGACTATGCGCTCTCGCACGGCTGCCCGTGCCTCCGGATCGACACCAATGAGCGGAACCTGGTGGCGAGAGCCATGTATGCAAAGCATGGCTATGAGGAGAGGGGCATCATCCCCTGCACCTTCAACGGCATTGAGGGCGTGGGCCTGGTGTGCATGGAAAAGCGGGCGGAAAAGGAAAATCACGACGCTTTTGGGGCTGTTCCCGCAGATTCACTTGTCTGACGCCCCACAGGCCCATATACTTTTCGCATGAGGCCACCTTTGAAAGAATGAAGGAGGATACCATGGCTCTTCATGTGATGGAAGAAGCGAACCGCTGTCTTCAGTGCAAAAATCCAAGGTGCCGGCAGGGCTGCCCCATCCAGACCAACATTCCCGAGGTCATCCGGCTGCTGCGGGAGGGCAGGCTCAATGATGCGGGCTGGATGCTCTTTGAAAACAATCCCCTCACCACGGTCTGTGCGCTGGTGTGCAACCATGAGAAGCAGTGCGAAGGGCACTGCGTGCGGGGCATCAAGGACGTGCCGGTGCACTTCTCTGTGATCGAGAGCTACATCTCCACCACCTATGCAAACCAGATGGTGAAGGGACCGGCTCCGTCCAACGGGCGAAAGGCTGCCGTGATCGGCGCAGGGCCTGCGGGCATCACGATCGCCATCATTCTGGCACGCTACGGCTATCAGGTGACGATCTTTGACAGCCGTGACAAGGTGGGCGGCGTGCTGAGGTACGGGATTCCGGACTTCCGCCTGCCGGACTCCGTGCTGGATGACCTGGCCTACCGCCATCTGGAGCTGAAGGGCATCCAGTTCCGGCCCAACACCTACATCGGAAGTGCGATCACCATCGATGACCTGTTCCGGGACGGATACCAGAGCGTGTTCGTGGGCGCAGGACTCTGGAAGCCGAGGAAGCTGAACGTCAGGGGCGAGGGCCTGGGCCATGTGACGTATGCGATCAACTACCTGGCCAGCCCTTCCGCGTTCCGCCTCGGCGAGCGGATCATGGTGATCGGCACCGGCAACAGCGCCATGGACTGCGCAAGGACCGCCGTGCGGCAGGGCGCAAGGTACGTATCCTGCGTGAACCTGACTGATACCCTCACGGCCAGCCAGTACGAGAGCAGCTATGCAAAGCTGGAGGG
>JAFUBA010000116.1 GCA_017460395.1 Clostridia bacterium
CACCATCATGACGGACACCACCATCGCGGACAAGGTCTACATGGAGCCCCTGACGCTGGAATATGTGGCCAGGATCCTCAGATATGAGCGGCCGGACGCCATCGTGCCCGGCATCGGCGGCCAGACGGGCCTCAATCTCGCCATGCAGCTGGAGCGCAAGGGCATCCTGAAGGAGTGCCATGTGGAGCTGCTCGGCACGCCCTCCTCCTCCATCGAGCAGGCGGAGGACAGGGAACTGTTCAAGGAAATGTGCCAGTCCATCGGCGAGCCCACGATCCCCTCGGAGATCACCTACTCCCTGGAGGAAGCGCGCGCTGCCGCCGAGCGCATCGGCTACCCGGTCGTCCTTCGTCCCGCCTTCACCCTCGGCGGCACCGGCGGCGGCTTTGCCAACAATCCCCAGGAGCTGGAGGAGATCGGCCTCAATGCCTTCCGCCTCTCCCCGGTGCACCAGGTGCTGATCGAGAAGTCCGTGCGCGGCTACAAGGAGATCGAGTTCGAGGTCATGCGCGACCGCACAGACCACGCCATCACCATCTGCGGCATGGAGAATGTGGATCCCGTGGGCGTACATACCGGTGACTCCATCGTGGTGGCGCCGATCATGAGCCTGAATGACCATGACCTGAAGATGCTGAACGACTCGGCCCTGAAGATCATCCGGGCGCTGAAGATTGAGGGCGGCTGCAATGTTCAGTTCGCCCTGCACCCCGAGACCAGCGAGTACTACCTCATCGAGGTGAACCCTCGCGTCTCCCGCTCCTCCGCCCTTGCCTCCAAGGCCAGCGGCTATCCCATCGCCCGCGTGACCGCCAAGATCGCCGTGGGCATGACGCTGGAGGAGATCGCCATCGCCAACACCAATGCCGCCTTCGAGCCGAGCCTGGACTATGTGGTGGCCAAGTTCCCCCGCTTCCCCTTCGACAAGTTTGCCCAGGCACCCAACACCCTGGGCACCCAGATGAAGGCCACGGGCGAGGTCATGGGCATCGGCTCGAACCTGGAGGAGTGCATGCTCAAGTCCGTCTCCTCCCTGGAGATCGGCGTGGACCATCTGTATCTGAAAAAGTTTGATTCCTTTTCGAGCGAGGAGCTCCTCAGCTATGTGGAAGCCTTCCACGCAGACGGCATCTTCGCCGTCACGGAGCTCATCCGCCGCGATACCCCCATGGAGGACGTCTTCCGCGCAAGCCTCATCACGCCCCTGTTCCTGGAGAGCATCCGGAAGATCACGGACATGGAAAAGACGCTGAGTGCCGATCCTTGGAACCTGGAAAACCTGAAAGCTGCCAAGAAAATGGGCTTTTCCGATGCCTGCATAGCAAGGCTGTGGAAGGTGAGCGAGCTGGACGTGTGGCAGCGCCGCCGCGACCTCACCCTCTTCCCCGTCTACCGCATGGTGGACACCTGCCACACCGGCGCCTACATCCCCTATTTCTACTCTTCCTACACGGGCGAGGGCGTCTCGAAGCCCTCTGACCGGAAAAAGATCGTTGTGCTCGGTGCCGGCCCCATCCGTATCGGCCAGGGCGTGGAATTTGACTATTCCACCGTCCACGCCGTGCAGACGATCCGCAGGGCCGGGTATGAGGCCATCATCATCAACAACAATCCCGAGACCGTCTCCACCGACTACACCACGGCCGACAAGCTCTATTTTGAGCCCCTCACCCCCGAGAGCGTGATGAACATCCTCGAGCTGGAAAAGCCTCTGGGCGTCATTGCCTCCCTCGGCGGACAGACCGCCGTGAACCTGGCCCAGCCTCTTGCTGACCGTGGCGTCAACATCATCGGCACCGACTGCGAGGCCATCGACCGTGCAGAGAACCGGGACAGCTTCGAGAAGGTGCTCAAGGATCTGGGCATCCCGCAGCCGGAAGGCCGTGCCGTCACCAACATTGAGGACGGCGTCAGGGCTGCCGCCGATGTCGGCTACCCCGTGCTGGTGCGGCCGAGCTTCGTGCTGGGCGGGCGCGCCATGCAGATTGTGGCCAACGAGCAGCAGCTGCGCCATTACCTCAAGACCGCCGTGGAGATCGATGAGGACAAGCCCGTGCTGGTGGACCACTACATCGAGGGCAAGGAAGTGGAAGTGGACGCCATCTGCGACGGCCGCCACGTCTTCGTGCCCGGCATCATGGAACTGGTGGAGCGCACCGGTGTCCACTCCGGCGACTCGATCTCCGTCTATCCCGCCTTCTCCATCTCGGACAAGGTGAAGGGCCAGATCCTGCAGTATGCAAAAGCCCTCGGCCTTGGCATCGGCATCCGCGGACTGTACAACATTCAGTTCATCGTGGATCCCCAGGAGCGCGTCTACATCATCGAGGTCAACCCCCGCTCCTCCCGCACCGTGCCCTTCCTCTCCAAGTCCACCGGCTGGTCCCTTGCCGATATCGCCACCGAGGTCATCCTCGGCAAGAGCCTGCAGGAGCTTGGCATCTTCGATCTGTACCCCGAGGAAAAGAAGCGCTGGTACGTCAAGGTGCCCGTCTTCTCCTTCAACAAGATCCGCGGCCTGGACGCCTACCTGAGCCCCGAGATGAAGTCCACCGGTGAGGCCATCGGCTACGATGACAAGCTCAACCGCGCCCTCTTCAAGGCCCTGCAGGCCTCCGGCATGCATCTGCAGAACTACGGCACCGTCTTTGCCACCATCGCGGACCGGGACAAGGAGGAAGCGCTCCCCCTCATCCGCCGCTTCTATAACCTGGGCTTCAACATCGAGGCCACCGAGGGCACGGCCGTCTATCTCAAGGAGAACGGCATCCGCACCCACATCCTGAAAAAGATCTCCGATGGATCCGATGAGATCCCCGAGTCCATCCGGCAGGGCCATATCGCCTATGTCATCAATACCCGCGATCTGAACTCGGATACCACCCTCTCCGACGGCCATGCCATCCGGCTTCTGGCCACGGAAAACAACGTGTCCATCTTTACCGCGCTGGATACCGTGCGCGTCCTCCTGGATGTGCTGGAGGAAACCACGCTGACCATCTCCACCATCGACAGCTGAGAGACGGGGCACGAAATTACACCACATTGTAAACGAGGAAATCATGCAGGAAAACACGTTTGTTCTATTGGAAAACACACCCTTTACGGATTCCATCTACCGCATGCGCCTTCAGGGGGCTGAGGACATCCCCATGCTCCCGGGCCAGTTCGTCAACCTGAAAATCCCGGGCGTCTTCCTTCGCCGCCCCATCTCGGTGTGCGACTGGGAAGGTGGCGTCCTGACCCTCATCTACCGTGTCGTGGGCGAGGGCACCCGGATCATGGCGGACATGAAGACCGGCCAGGAAGTCGACCTGCTGACTGGCCTTGGCAACGGCTACGATCTTTCCCTTGCCGGGGAGCGGCCTCTTCTGGTCGGCGGCGGCGTCGGCATCCCGCCCCTGTATTTCCTGGCAAAAAGCCTGCGGAAGCAGGGCCTGCCCGTCTCCCTGGTGGTCGGCTTTCGGAACAAGAGAGATGTCTTCATGGACGCCTTTTCGCCCCTTGGCTGCGATGTCACCCTGGTCACGGAGGACGGGAGCATGGGCGAAAAGGGGCTGGTCATCGACCATCTGCCGAAACATGCCACGCACCTGTTTGCCTGCGGGCCGGAACCCATGCTGCGCGCCCTCTCCGCCGTCTGCCCCCTCGACGGGCAGTACTCCCTGGAGGCCCGCATGGGCTGCGGCTTCGGCGCGTGCATGGGCTGCACCATGGAGACCCTTTCCGGCCCCAAGCGCATCTGCCGTGAGGGTCCGGTGCTGAGAAAGGGGGATCTGCCGTGGTAAATCTGTCCGTCACCCTCTGCGGTCTTCCCCTGGACAATCCTGTCATCCCCGCCAGCGGCACCTTCGGATACGGATGGGAGTTCGCCGCCTGGTATGACATCAACCGTCTCGGCACCTTCTCCTTCAAGGGCACCACCCTTCATCCCCGCCTCGGGAACCCGCTGCCCCGCATCGCTGAGACGCCCTCCGGCATGCTCAACGCCGTCGGCCTGCAGAACCCCGGGGTAGACCGTGTGATCTCAGAGGAGCTGCCGCGCATGCGCGAGGTCTTCCACAAGCCCGTCATGGCCAACATCAGCGGCTTTTCCCTGGATGAATATGTGGAGGTCGCGCGGCGCCTTGACGGGGAGGAGGATGTCGGCTGGCTTGAAATCAACATTTCCTGCCCCAATGTCCACGGCGGCGGCCTGTCCTTTGGCACCTCACCCGAGGCGGCCTCGCAGGTGACAGGCGCCGTGCGGAAGGTCACGCACAAGCCCCTCATTCTCAAGCTCTCCCCGAATGTGGGCGATATCGTGTCCATCGCAAAGGCCTGCGAGGATGCAGGCGCAGACGGCATCAGCCTCATCAACACGCTCATGGGCATGCGCCTGGACCTGCATCGCCGGCAGCCCATTTTGAAGAACGTAACCGGCGGCCTCTCCGGCCCCGCCGTCTTCCCGTTGGCGCTCCGGATGGTCTGGCAGGTCTATGAGGCCGTGAAGATCCCCATCGTCGGGATGGGCGGCGTCAGCAGCGCCAGGGACGTCCTTGAAATGATGCTGGCAGGTGCCACGGCCGTGCAGGTCGGGGCAGCCAACCTGAGAGATCCCATGGCCTGCCTGCGCATCGTGGAGGAGCTGCCCGGTGTCATGGAGGAGTATCACATCACAAGTCTTCAGGAGATCATTGGAGGTGCACACGCATGAGCGATACCATCAGAATTCCATCCAGGGATGTCATCATCGCCTGTGATTTTCCGGGAAGAGACGAGACGCTCACTTTTCTCGACCGCTTCCACGGAGAAAAGCCCTTTGTCAAAATCGGCATGGAGCTGTTCTATGCCTGCGGACCGGAGATTGTCCGGGAGATCCACGACCGGGGCCACAGGATCTTTCTTGACCTGAAGCTCCACGACATTCCCAACACCGTCTCCCGCGCCATGTCCGTCCTTCGGGACCTTGGCGCCGACATGGTGAACCTGCACGCCGCCGGCACATCCCCCATGATGAAGGCGGCCATCGAAGGTCTCACGAGGCCGGACGGCACACGCCCGCTGCTCATCGCCGTCACCCAGCTCACCTCCACCTCCCAGGAGACCATGGAGGAGGACCTGATGATCCATGCGCCCATCCAGGACGTGGTGCTGCACTACGCCCTGCGCGCCAGGGATGCGGGCCTTGACGGCGTGGTCTGCTCTCCCCTTGAAGCTGCCTCGGTCCATGAGACCTGCGGCAGAAGCTTTCTCACCGTTACCCCGGGCGTCCGCTTTGCAGGGGGAGATGTGGGCGATCAGAAGCGTGTCACCACCCCTGAGCGGGCGCGTGAGATCGGCTCCGACCTGATCGTCATGGGCCGTCCCATCACCGCAGACCCGGATCCCGTCGGCGCGTGGAAGCGCGCCAGGGAAGCTTTTCTTGGTACCTGACAACCTCTCACTCAAACATTCGATCACAGGAGGCAAACTATGAGCGCTTTTACTGAAAGAGAGATCCGCATTGCAAAGGCTCTTCTGTCCATTCAGGCCGTCATCTTCCGCCCCGACGAACCCTTCACCTGGGCCAGCGGTATCAAAAGCCCCATCTACTGTGACAACCGCCTGACCCTCACCGCCCCCGAGGTCCGTCTGCAGGTGGAGGAAGGGCTCGCGGAGATCGTGCGCGAGGAGTACCCGGATGCCCAGGTCCTCATGGGCACCTCCACCGCCGGCATCGCCCACGCGGCCATTGTGGGACACCTGCTGGGGCTGCCCATGGGCTATGTGCGCTCCGGCCACAAGGACCACGGACGCCAGAACCAGATTGAGGGACGCCTTGACAAGGGCCAGAAGGTCGTGGTCATCGAGGACCTCATCTCTACCGGCGGGAGCGTGCTGGACGTGGTGGATGTGCTGCGTGAGGCGGGTGCTGAG
>JAFUBA010000117.1 GCA_017460395.1 Clostridia bacterium
GAACGTGTCATGGTCCGGGATGATGCAGACCTGTACAGCGCAGCCGAAAAAGCCACGATGGAAGAGCTGATCCGGCAGATGAATGAGACCTACCAGGTTGACATCACCGTGCTGACGACGTATGACGTACCGTATTCAAATGGGCGGGATGAAGTGACTGTTGATTACGCCGACCGATATTTTGAAGACCAGGGTTACGGCCTCGGGCAGGACCGCTCCGGCATGGTGCTGCTCCTGGACATGACCAACCGCTTCAACTATCTGTCCACGGCGGGTATCATGATCGATTATCTGAATACCCACCGGATCGAAGAGGTGCTCTCAAGCGCAGACAATTATCTGTATTCCGGTCAGTATGGCAGCGCCATGATCGCAGAGCTCCGGCAGGTCCAGCGCTTCCTTCAGAAGGGCATTGAAGAAGGTTCCTTCCGCTTCGATGCCGTGACCGGGGAGCGGCTCAGCGGCATTTACAACCCCCTGACGCAATCTGAGCTTCTCATGGCCATCGTGGCAGGTGCAGCAGTTGCCCTCATCATGTATTTCTCCATCCAGAAGAATTACGCCATGAAAGACGGCACGAATACCTACCGGTATCCGCTCGGCAGCATTTCGCAGCACCTGTCCATGCATCGGGACGATGAAGTCTTCCTACGCCAGCATGTGACACGCCAGCGAATTCTGCGGGACACCTCTTCGGGCGGCGGCAGCAGTAGTGGCGGGCACAGCTCCGGTTCTGCGGTACACACTTCCTCCGGCGGTATGTCCCACGGTGGTGGTGGTCATCACTTCTGATGGTTTCCCTGTGCATCCTATGAATTGATTTTCACAGCAGAGAGCCTGACGCGTGCAGGCTCTCTGTTTCACTTTCTGCTCCATCTCATGATCTGCATCGAAAGCCCGAAACAACTGAAAACAAGAGATCAATCCTCCCTGTGTGAAAACCGGCAGCTGACAGACCTTCGCGAATACATGAAATCCGCCATAAGAGGGGAGTGTTCAGGAAAAACGAGCCCATTTAGGCACGAGATCCCAGCTTCACGGAATGCGTGGTATCAAAATAAGATATGTACGAAACATATAAAACGTACGTTGCTCAGCCCGGTGATCTGTCCCTGCACCATTTGTCCTATATGTTCATGACAGGCGAGGGAGATAAGGTGACTGACAAAGATAGTTTATGGCTCACTCGCCTAAGTTTTCAGACAAAATCCAGGATTCTGGTCTGTGAGCAGCATTTCGTTCTGCCGCAAAAAATCTCTTTGAAAAACGGCTTCAGATCCTTGACAATGGCCCCCAGCTCCGTATAATGGAGACAACGGATGAAGCAATGCGCTTCGTGATCATCTCAAACTAATATCGGTCTTTTCCTGGGGTGTTCGGCAGTCTGCCAGTTTTCGCCGCACTTCTGAAAATGGACCTCAAGTCCAAGTTGATGATGTCAGGCCTCGACCCTTTATGGCTCAGTGGAAGACAAATAAGCAGCGGCAGTGGTCCAGCCCGTATTTATGCGGGTGAATAAACGGGGACACCGGCATCCTGGGTTTTGATAGAAAAGCTGCCCTTGGTAGCTTTTTTTGTTGTCTTTTTCCATGATCCACGCTTGCTTGACATGCATAGCGCCTTGCCTATAATAGGAAACAGCTTTGAAGGAATGAGTACCCTGTAAAGCCCGTGCAAAGAGAGTCGGGGCAGGTGAGAGCCGATCGCTGGCACAGGGGAACATGGTTCTGGAGCTTTGTGTGTGAGCATGGCAAGCACATGACGGTTCGCCTCGTGATCGGCATGAAGAGCAATTGGCAGGGTGGTACCGCGGTCACGCCGCCCCTGTCGGGTGCTTTTTTTGTTGTTCAAAACACCTAATTCAGACATACAATCGGGGAGGTTTTGCCCATGGACAGGAAATTCTACATTACCACGCCCATCTACTATCCCAGTGATAATCTGCACATCGGCCACGCATACTGCTCCACAGCCGCAGATTCCATGGCCCGCTTCAAGAAGCTGACCGGCTATGACACATATTTTTTGACCGGCACAGACGAGCACGGAGCCAAGATCGAGCGCAAGGCCAAGGCCCAGGGTGTGACGCCCCAAGCGTATGTCGACAAGATTGTGGCCGGCATCAAGGCCCTGTGGAAGCAGATGGACATCGAATATGACGATTTCATCCGCACCACCGATCAGCGCCACGTAGAATGCGTACAGAAGGTCTTTAAGAAGCTCTATGATCAGGGCGATATCTACAAGAGCGAGTATGAAGGCTGGTACTGTACGCCCTGCGAGTCCTTCTGGACCGAGCTGCAGCTCAAGGACGGCAAGTGTCCGGACTGCGGGCGCCCCGTGGAGCGCGCTAAGGAAGAAAGCTATTTCTTCAAGATGAGCAAGTATCAGGACTGGATGATTGATTACATCCAGGAGCATCCTGACTTCATTCAGCCCCAGAGCCGTGCCAACGAGATGATCAACAACTTCCTAAAGCCCGGCCTGGAAGATCTGTGCGTCTCCAGAACCAGCATCAAGTGGGGCATTCCGGTGGACTTTGATCCCAAGCACACCGTGTATGTCTGGGTGGATGCCCTGACCAATTACATTTCTGCCCTCGGCTATGGCACTGACCACGATGAGCTGTACCGCAAGTACTGGCCCGCAGACGTCCATCTGGTCGGCAAGGAAATTGTCCGCTTTCATTCGATTATTTGGCCCATCATGCTGCATGCCATCGGCGAGCCGATCCCGAAGCAGATCTTTGGTCACGGCTGGCTGGTGATCGATGGCAAAAAGATGGGTAAGTCCGTCGGCAACGTTGTGGATCCCGTGGTGCTGTGTGATCGGTATTCTTCGGATGCTGTCCGCTATTTCCTCATGAGGGAGATGCCCTTTGGCTCCGATGGCGAATTCACCCTTCGCTCCATGCTGACCCGCATCAACGCAGACCTTGCCAACGACCTCGGCAATTTGGTGAGCCGTACGGTCGCCATGATCGAAAAGTACTTCGGCGGTGAGATTCCTGCGCCCCAGACCGAGCTTCAGGATGTCGATATCAACCTCCAGACGCTTGCACAGGCGACACCTGCCGTGGTGGAGACGGACGTCAATGCCTTCCAGTTCTCCACTGCGCTGACGGAAATCTGGAAGCTGATCGGCGAGTGCAACCGCTACATCGACCTGACCCAGCCCTGGGTTCTGGCCAAGAATGAGGAGAACAAGCCAAGGCTCGGCACCGTCCTGTATACCCTGGCAGAGTGTGTGCGCAGGGTAGCCATCATGATTTCCTTCGTGATGCCCCGCACCCCCGAGCGCATCTATGCCCAGCTCGGCGTACAGGATCAAAACCTCAAGACCTGGGACAGCCTGTTCGGAGACAGCTTTGCCGTGCTGCCCGTCGGCTGCAAAGTCCAGAAGGGCGAGGCGCTCTTCCCGAGACTGGATATTGAAAAAGAGCTCGCAAGGGGAGACGGCATTCCGGAAGATCAGAAGGCGGAGAAGAAAGAGGAGCCCAAACCCGCAGAGCAGCCAAAAAACGAAAAGAGCGCGCCGAAGGGCCATAAGGAACCTGAATATCCCGAGCAGATCTCGATTGATGACTTTTTCAAGGTCAAGCTGCAGGTAGCCCGTGTCCTGGCGTGCGAGAAGGTTGAAAAGAGCAAAAAGCTTCTGAAGCTGCAGCTCTCTCTGGGTCCGGACGGTACCCGTCAGGTCGTCAGCGGCATCGCCGCCTGGTATACCCCCGAAGAAATGGTGGGCAAACAGGTCGTCCTGGTAAGCAACCTCAAGCCTGCCAAGCTGGCTGGCATCGAGAGCCAGGGCATGATCCTGTGCGCAGCCACGGAAGGCGACGGCAAGCTCAAGCTGATGACCGTGGAAGAAGGCATGGATGACGGCGCCGTGATCGGCTGACAGAGGATCTCATATGAATCTGTTTGACAGTCATTGTCATCTGTATGACAAGGCATTTGATGATGATCGGGACCTGGTGATCCGGCGCATGTCGGATCACCGGGTTTTCGAATGTGCGCTGATCGGGTATGATATCCCATCCTCCATTCAGGCCATTTCCCTGTGTGAGCGCTATCCCGCATTTGTTGCCGCGGTCGGTGTACACCCGGAATGGGTAAAGCCAGACATGGAGGAGGATATAGAGGCACTGCGCACGCTGTGCCAGCACCCGAGCGTGCGGGCCATCGGTGAGATCGGCCTTGACACCCATGAGGTCCACGCAGCCGGGATGGAGGATCAGAAAAGGGCATGCCTGATGCAGCTGGATCTGGCAGGGGAATTGAAATTGCCCACTGTCTTTCATGTCCGTGGCGCACACCAGGACATGATCGAGTTATTAAAGGCTCGAAAGGGGAGTCTCACACCCGGCATCGTGCACTGCTTTTCCGGCAGCTGGGAGACAGCGAAAATCTACCTGAACCTTGGCATGATGATTTCCTTTTCCGGGACGGTCACCTATGATCATGCACCGAGGCTGCAAAAGGCAGCAGCGCAGGTGCCACTGGACAGGCTGCTGATCGAGACCGACAGCCCGTATCTGGCCCCCGTACCACATAAGGGCGAGCGAAATGAGCCGGCGCATGTAGCACTGGTCCTTGATAAAATTGCGCAAATCCGTGGCATGGATCCGGATGTGCTCACCGAAATCACTACTGAAAATGCCAGGCGCTTTTTTGCAGCAGAAAGGGGAGAATGGCCATCAATAAAGTCCTCAGAATCATCTTGATCATCGCAGCTGTTGTCTGCTTTGGTGTGGCATTGTCTTATCCGTTGCTCTATAACCGCCAGTCCCAGACAAACGAAAACAACATTTCCGAATATCAGGCGATTCGAAACAGCGCGAAATCTGCTGCGACAACTGCCATCGTGACCGCCACACCGGTCGTCACAACTGCTCTGCCCACCGCCACGCCAACGCCTACGGATATACCTACGCCGACGCCTTCTCCTGCACCCATTGCAGCACCTGAGATCGATATGGCAGGTATGACGGAGGAGGAGTACCGGGATATTCTTTTCATTCTCGATTACACGCCCCTGAGTTCAGGCACCCCGAAACCCACCCACACGCCCAGGCCTACGGCGACACCCAGAGTCTATGAGACTCCGTCCGTGCTCCCGTATCCGCTCAAGGAAAAGGTGGAGCTGGATGAGAGCAAAATCCTCCCGGATTTTCAGGAACTTTACGGGATGAACCAGGATCTGATCGGCTGGATCACCATAGAAAACATGACCATCGATTATCCTGTCGTCCAGTCGGATGACCCGGATTTCTATCTGACGCATGGTTTTGATAAAGAAGAGAATGTCAGCGGCATGATCATTCTGGATCCACTCTGTGATCCTTACACGCCAAGCTATAATCTGGTGATCTCCGGCCATCACATGAACAATGGCCAGATGTTTACACAATTGACTGATTTCAAGCAGAAGTCCTTCTGGAAACAGCACAGATTCATCGAGTTTGACAACCTGATGGAGAAGAAGCAGTTTGTGATCTTCGCAGCTTTTGATTCTGCAGACTGGGATGTGGATGAGCAGGGATTCCGCTATAATCAGAACGTCCAATACAAGCTTGAATGTGACCAGTGGCTCAAGGAGATCCGCGAAAACCAGCTGTATGACACGGGCATCCAATGTGAGTTCGGCGATGAATTCATCACACTGACTACATGCAACCGTGCCAAGAGAAAGAACGGGCGCTTCGTGGTGGTTGCACGAAGGATTCGTGATGGTGAAACTTTTGAGTGACATTTGTAACTGATAGAAGAAGGCCCCCTGAGGCGGTGTCCGGCCGCTCAGGGGGCTGTAGGGGATGCCTCTATAACTATTCGCTAAACCACAGTTTTACGAATAGTTGGTGTCATTTTTGAGCTTTCTCGGGGATCAGGCGTCCGGATGCGTTCTCTTGAACTCTTCTTCCATCTGGAAGTCTTCCACGACGATTGCCCGGTAATCTACATTCCCTTTCACGCACTCCATGCAGTTGTCACATATCTTTTCAGGATCCAGATCACATCGGCACTCATAGCAGTTGTCACAGACTTTGTCTGTATCGTAGATACACATTTTTTCCATATAGAAAACCCTTTCTTGAAAGCACTCGGTGCTCAACCAAAACACTGGAGGAAATCTCATGTATGATCTGATGGTCCGTCAGCTTGTGGAAGTATCGGAAGGCAGCCGTGTGCCTCTCAGTATGCTCAGCAACTGTGCCTCACTCATCTTCCTCACTATGGATCGCCTCAACTGGGTCGGTTTCTATCTTGTCAAAAATCAGACACTCTATCTTGGGCCCTTTCAGGGTAAGCCTGCCTGCACGGTCATTCCCTTTGGAAAGGGCGTGTGTGGCACGGCTGCAGCATCTCAACAGATCCAGCGTGTGGAGGATGTCCATGCTTTTCCCGGGCACATCGCCTGCGATGCTGCGTCCGCCTCAGAGCTCGTCATCCCGCTGATCATGCACGGAAAATGCATCGGTGTCCTGGATCTGGACAGCCCGGAGTGCGGCAGATTCAGCGAAGATGATGCCAAGGGCCTTCAAAAGGTCATGGACACGCTCCTTGAAAGCTGCGATTTTTCTTCCGGTCTTCTCTGAAAAGCTCAAGCCTGCCTTTACATAAGGCAGGCTTTTTCTCACCCTTGAGTGATGCTGACGCCTTCCAGTCTTGTCAGGGACGGAATCAGGAAATTGTTGTACTGTGTCCGTTCTCTGGAAAACTGCATGGTGCGGCTGAGCTCAGCAAGATTGCCGGAGACAGATCCGCCGCTGACAGGCACTGTCTTCCCGTCTCTGTGCAGATATCCCAGACGGATCTCCCCTGCAATATCTCCGGTGATGGAATCTACCTGGAAATCAGAAAATTCCACAATTTCAAGATAGTCGCCAGACCTGATGGTGCCGGAAGACTGGGAGCCCTTTGCCACCTCAACGTTGCTCACGATGAACGACTGATCCAGTCCGATATACTGGCTCTGTTGGCGGGAGCCCCAGTTATTTCTGACCGTATTGTTCTCAATGAGCACCATCTCGCGAATCGGTGCACCCTCCCGGTCATATCTGGTATTCCTGGAGGAGTTTGGCAGCATGGGGACGGCCTTCATGGTCAGCTTCTCCCCTTTTTCGTTCTCCATCACCATTTTCCCAGGTGTCCAGTCGGAATACCTCCGGTAGATATAGCCAGCAGAGAGCCTGTCGAGGAAGAAATGATAAATCTCAAGTGCTGCATCTGTGGAAAAGATCACAGGAAATGCGCCAAGTGCCGGAGTCTGAACTGCCCTAAGCTTATCCCGCCCATACTCCATGACCTGCTGCAGCTGCTTTTTGATTCCTTCCTGATCGCATGTACCCGAGTGGTACATCCGATACAGCTCAATTTCCTTCTCTCCTGCCCCATCCGTCTGTCTTGCATTGACGACAGCCTCTACCATGGAGGACGGATACCGGCTGGATACATCCACGCCCTCACTGTTCATGTATCGGTCATTGCACATGGACGTAAAGATCTCCACCGAATTCAGATCCTCCGTCTTTGTTTCCGGTACATCTCGGATGGCCAGAAGAAATGCCTTTGCGTTTTCCTCGCATGACAGTTCGTCATCCCCCGTTTCTGCCACGGCTTTCTCGCCATCCGGCTGATTGAGCGTATACAAGGGATTTCTGGCCAGCAGTGCACGCTCCATGAGCGTCTCAACGACCTTTTTGATCTCCTCATCGGTGGAAGTCACGTGAATGCTGCCGGATGCATTGCCCAGCATCTTTCCGTCATCGGTCCGCCGATACACCGTCAGATTCACATCATGAATCTTTTTGACCCTGTGCTGATCCAGGCGATGTCCGATCAGATAGAACTCCCAGCCTGTCTCCTGATGGTCCCTGATCTCCCAGGCATCGGCACCGGATGCAGCCAGTACCTGTCTGATTTTATCTATCATATGTTTCTCTGTCCTTTCGCCCATTCTGCCTCAGCCAAGTTTTGCCCGGGCTTTCAGGCAGGGCCCGCCGTCGCTGACCTTCACCCACTCCTTGTGGCCCTTGCCGCAGCCGCCAGTCCCGAAGACCTCACGGTCCCTGCTGACCATGGAAATGGACTGAAGAAGATCCGGCACATATCCTGTCATAATCACGGGAGAGATGACCTTGCCGGTCAGCCTGCCATCCTGAATCTCATATCCCCGCTCAATGATGCACTGGATACCCCAGTGCTTCGGATCCTCCATGCCGGAATGCATCCCGGAGAGGAGATAGCCATGGGAGATGGACGCAATCATCTCCTCCAGGGTCGAATCCCCAGAATCGAAGATTGTGTTGGTCATGCGGGTATAGACCTTGTGCGCATAGTTTTCCCGCTTTCCGTTGCCCGTGGGTGCGACTCCCAGGCGCTTTGCGCTCAGGGCATCACAGATTCCGTTTCTGAGGATGCCACGGTCAATCTCAAGCACATCGCTGGCCAGGGTACCTTCATCGTCAAAGGCGTAGCTCGCGACATTGACCACAGTATTGGCGCCCTCATGCATGGATACAAGGTCAGAGCCGACGCGCTTGTCAATGTACTCAGCACCAAGTGCCCGTCCTTTGACAAACATGTCCATCTCCACACCATGCCCAAAGGCCTCATGGGCGATCAGCCCGGATACCTCAGGTGTGGTGATGATGTCATACTCCCCGGGCACCACCTTTTCAGCCCGAAGAAGATCCTGGGAGATGCTGAGCGTTTCATCGAGCAGATCCGGGAACCCTTCAAAAATCTCAGGGCCCTTCCGGTCCGCCAGACCCTTGTAGGCCATCTGTGTGTTCCCGTCACGGCTGACTACCACAGTCAGGTTACCTTCAGAATAGACATAGCTCTGACGAAGGTCCCTGTGTTCTGTCTGAAACATTTTGGAGATATGGGTGGACTGGGCCTGTACCTGGCAGTCCAGCATATCCTTCCCTTTCTCCATGGCAAGATCCGTGAGTGACACCATCTTGTCAATCAATTGGGACAGGTCCGCAGTTTCCGGCAACTGGCCGGTCGGCATTTCGGACACGAGCTGCAGTGGCGCATCCTCGAGAAGCTCTGTGACATACGGTCTGATCTGACATGCCTTCAATACAGACAGCTGCCTGTCCAGCTGCTCCTTGATCCAGGCAGCCAGCGTCTGCACGCCGGAGGGATCAAAATCGTTGAAGGCAACCTCCGCATAAAGTCCGCTGCTGCACACGCGCACCACATGACCGCGCTCTGTGGTCATGGTTTCACTGCTCAGCGACTTCTGTTTCTGGGAAATCACTGCCCGAAAGCCCGCCGAGTCGGTGGAAAGTACACTGACATAATCGTAATGTTCCGAGAGAAGCCGAATCAGCTGGGATACACCGTCGGCAACAGATTCAAGATATGTGGAGAAAGGGGCTGGCTGTTCCCTGCCCTTTCTGCTGAGTTCTGACATTTCGCAAGCTCCTTTATTATGCCTTCTGGTAACCTAGGGACTGCGCAAAGCGCACAAAGCCCTCAAGGCCATGCTCATCCTGCTTGAAGACGCCCGAATCCTCCAGCACCATCGCGCATACCAGCGCTGTCTCCCTGCGCAGCCGCTCCCGGGCTTCATCCCGCGTGGCACTCAGGCCGTCCTTTTCGACCATCTCGCGCACCCAGGCAAAGTGCTTCTGCGCGGGATCATCTGCATCTGGTTCCACCAGAGGCTTTTCACCGGTCAGATAACCTTCCAGCTCTGCCAGCTCGCTCTTGAGTCGACCAGGCAGGATAAACAGTCCCATGACCTCGATCAGACCGATGTTCTCCCGCTTGATGTGGTGCAGTGGCGCATGCGGGTGGAAAATACCGAGGGGATGCTCCTGGCTCGTGCGGTTATTGCGCAGAACAAGATTCAGTCGCCACAGATCCCCCACCTTGCGAAGGATCGGCGTGATGGTGTTGTGCATCTGTCCTTCCGTCTGAGCATAGATATCACAGTCAGGATCGCTGTAGGTGCGCCAGGCACTCAGGATGCGGTCAGCCTCCTCAGTCAGGATGTCCTGATCACGGCTTTCAAGACACAGGGTAGACATTGGCCATTCCAAGATGGACACATCCAGGCCGTCTCTGCCCTTTAAGAGGATCCTCTTTCCGGAATGGTCCATCGGGAACACATGCCGGCCGCCCTGGAAGTGGTCATGATTGAGGATTGAGCCACCGACAATGGGCAGATCCGCATTGCTGCCAAGGAAGTAGTGCGGGAACTGAGATACGAAATCGAACAGGCGCACGAACGTTCCGTGGTCGATCTTCATCGGAATATGATCGTGGTTGAAGACAATACAGTGCTCGGAATAATAGGCATAGGGGGAATACTGCAGGTACCAGGACCTGCCGCCCAGTGTCAGGGGCACGATCCTGTGATTCTGCCTTGCCGGGAAATTGCTGCGTCCGTGATAGCCCGGGTTTTCAATGCACAGCATGCATCTGGGATACCCGACACTCGGGGCGTTTTTCAATTTGGCTATCTCCCTGGGATCCTTCTCGGGCTTGGAGAGATTGATGGTGATTTCCAGATTGCCCACATGTGTTTCATGGAAATACCGGATGTTCTGGGCGATGGCATCAACCTTGATGTAATCGCATTTCCGGCACAGGTCATAGAAATAGTCCGTTGCCGCCTCAGGACTTTTTGCATACGCAGCCCGGAAGTCCGTCCGGACCTCATGGGGTGCCGGTGTCAGTATGCCCATCAGCCTGGCAGAGAACAGATCCCGTGCATAGATCATATCTTCCAGATCACCGTGCTCGATCGCAAGATCGCAAAGAGAGGTGAGGATCTCGGTGGCGGTTTCGCCAGGCTTTTCACCGTCTGCAATTTCCTCGCACGGATGATCCATATCCGGAGCATCCATATGCATCAGGTCCAGCAGCAGGTTCCGATAGTATGCCCGGTCCTCGGATTCGGTCAGATGATACTCCTGTGCAAAGGAGAGAAGTCTTTCGATGGCAATGGTACTCCTTGTTTCCCAGGACATGGAATGGTCAAGCTGCATGATGGCAATTCCCCTTCTATAAAAATCGCATGCCGGAAGTGCATGCACAGAAAAAAGCTGCGGCAAAGCAGGGTTAGGTCCAGATTCCTCCTATTAATCGACGCCGCAGATTGTGCTTTCAAAGCAAAAAGATTATAATGTTGCCGTATTTCTGTGTCAATTCAAATTGTTTTCATATCTCCCTGGTATGATCCCGGAGAGACGCAGAAACACAGCATGTACGGCCGGCGAACGTTTGTTCGCAAGCGTCGCCCGGCACCCTACACATGCGTTCGTCCATAAGGAGTTGATTTACAACGAATCCAAAGCAAGAAAAGCCCCGTATGCCGCTTGTCGTGTACTACCTCATCGCGATCGGCGTGCTCCTGGTGATAAATTTCTTTCTGATTCCCTCTCTCGGTCAGGACACGACAGAGGAGGTACCCTACAGCTATTTTCTCAATCTCCTGAACAACCGCGATATCCTTCAGGCAGAGGTCACCTCCACTTCGATCACTTTCGCGGCCAATGTAGACGGGGCAGTCCAGGTGATGGCCTGTGGGCGCATGGATGATCCTACGCTGGTGGAGAGAATGAAAGCCGCCGGGGTTGTGTTCGCATCCCCGATTCCCCACCAGACATCTCCCCTTCTCCAGATCCTGCTGACCTGGGTCATACCATTTCTCATGTTCCTGCTCATTGGTCAGCTGCTCATGCGCTATATGACCAAAAAGATGGGCAGCGGCGGTGGAGACAGCCTCTTCTCCTTTGGAAAGAGCAATGCCAAGGTCTACATGGAGGCCCAGACCGGCAAGGTGTTCGGTGATGTGGCGGGCGAGGAGGAAGCCAAGGCAGCACTGGTGGAGATCGTGGACTTTCTGCACGATCCACTGAAGTATAAGGACATTGGTGCCAAGATGCCAAAAGGCGCACTCCTGGTGGGCCCTCCCGGCACCGGTAAAACGCTGCTTGCCAAGGCCGTAGCGGGCGAAGCCAAAGTGCCCTTCTTCTCCATCTCTGGCTCTGAGTTTGTGGAGATGTTTGTCGGTATGGGTGCTGCCCGTGTCCGTGACCTTTTCAAACAGGCTCAGGAAAAGGCGCCCTGTATCGTCTTTATCGATGAGATTGACGCCGTGGGCAAAAAGCGGGACGCCGGCATGATCGGCGGAAATGACGAGCGCGAACAGACGCTCAACCAGCTGCTCAGTGAGATGGATGGCTTTGATTCCTCCAAAGGCATCATGGTGCTGGCCGCCACAAACCGTCCGGACAGCCTGGACCAGGCCCTTCTGCGGCCAGGCCGCTTTGACCGCCGTATTCCGGTGGAACTGCCGGACCTGAACGGCCGCGAGGCGATCCTGAAGGTGCATGCAAAGGACGTCAGGATTTCTCCCTCCGTCAATTTCCATGATATTGCCCTTGCCACCAGCGGCTGCAGCGGAGCCGAGCTTGCCAACATGATCAATGAGGCTGCCCTTCTGGCGGTCAAAAATGGCCGCACAGAGGTCATCCAGAAGGATCTGGAAGAATCCATTGAAACCGTGCTGGCAGGCTATCAGCGCAAGAATGCTGTCATCTCCGCCCAGGAAAAGAAAGTCATCGCATACCATGAAATCGGACATGCTCTTGTGGCTGCCAGCCAGAGCCATTCCGCTCCTGTCCACAAGATTACCATCGTTCCCAGGACATCCGGCGCTCTCGGTTTCACCATGCAGGTTGATGAGGACGAGAAGCACCTGATGGCCAAGGAAGAGATCTTTGAGAAGATCTGTACCCTGACAGCCGGCAGGGCTGCGGAGGAGATTGTCTTTGGCGAGATCACCTCCGGTGCATCCAACGACATTGAGAAGGCCACCCGCCTGGCCCGCATGATGGTCACCCGTCTCGGCATGACAGACGAATTTGGTATGACTGCTCTGGAGACCATTCACAATGTATACCTTGGCGGCGATACTTCTCTGGCCTGTTCTCAGGATACGTCCGCGAAGATTGATGAGGAAGTCATGCGGATTATCTCTGAGGCGCACGAGAATGCCAGGGAAATCCTGACGTCACATCTCCCGCAGCTCCACAGGCTGTCTGCATATCTTCTGGAAAAGGAATCTATCACGGGCGAAGAATTCATGCAGCTTCTGAAAGAAGAAGATCATCCCGCGGATGGGCAGGTGCAGTCAATACTTGCCACCCCTGAGGAGCCTGAGACCAAATCGCCCAGCCAGGTCGATACAGATGCAAAGGATGCGACAGATTCTTCGCCGTCCGCCCCCGATGAGGATCACACCGGTGAGCCTGAAGGATCATCCGGCGAGGAAACCGGGGTATCTCAGTAAAGCCATTTCTGTTCACCGGCAGAACATGGACCACAGCTACAGCATTTCAGGAGGAATCACAAATGAGTCAGATCTATCAGGCCAGAGTCTCTGTAAAAGGCCGTGGCACATCCGTGTATCGCATCATGGCCTTCAAAGGCGATGAGAGCTCGGATAAGGTGGTCATGGACATTCTCTTCGCATTCGATTTCGACTTGGATCACATGTACCGGTTTACACCCTATGGTGTAAATCCCTGGAGAAGCTCCGCGGTTGAGCATGAAGACGGCTACTGTCTGGATGACATCATCGACACGTTCGGCACAAAATTCACGCTCCTCTATGACTTTGGTGATGAATGGATGTTCCAGATCACCATCCAGAAAGTCCTTCCCACCTTTCCCGGAAGTGTCATCAAGTCCGTGGGCAAAGTATCTCAGTACGGCTATGATGATGAAGAAGACGAAGAAGAGTGAGGCAGCCTGAAGTCGTGCCCATATCTGCATGGGTGTACCAGAGGCTGAGGGAAAATCCGCAGACAGGCTTTTGAAAGAAACGAAAAGCAGAGAGGGTGGCATACCACCTTCCCTGCTTTTTGTCGTTGATTCTGATGAAACGATGCTGCATAGTCATATGGCGCATTGCTCGCCGGCCGCCTGCGGTGCGGTCTCTTCCTGTGACCGGATGAGCACCTTTGCCATGCGCTCCGGCAGAAGGCACCGAAGCGACGGATACTTGGCCTCAAGGTAATCCCGGAACGCCTGCGGATCACCGGGATTATCCGCAAAAAGGTCCCAGTGTCCCGGGATCACACACCCGGGGTTCACCTCACCTGCCAGGTCCACGGCCTCCTGGAATGTCATGTTCCCGATACAGTTTCTTCGATACCTGGCCGCATCGCGCCCATTGATGGGCAGAAGGGCTGCATCCATGTGGCCGAATGCCCTGATTCGCCCAAGCATGCCCTCATAGCGAAGGGTATCGCCCGCATGCCAGATTCTCACACCGTTGCCCTCCAGAATATACTGAAGGCATGGATATGCTCCGCTTTCAGGGTCCTGCGCAAGAAACTCATGGGCTGCTGGAATGGCAGTCACGGTCACATCCCCGATCTGGACCGACACCAGATCATCCATTCCGATGATCCTGCTCTCCGGTATCCCGTCCATGAGCGTATCTGACACATGGACCTTTGGACACAGGAACTTTGCCTCCGGGCAGGTATCCTTCCAGATTTTCCAGGAGATATGGTCCATGTGATCCGAGTGGTTGTGGGTGCCAAGAAAGGCATCCACCCCTCTCACATCCGCACCTGGAATGGGCGGCGGATAATTTCTGCCTCCGGTTTCGGCCCCATAGTAGTCGATGCACAGGAGTGTGCTGCCAATCTGCACAAGAAGGCCCATCTGTCCCAGCCATCTGAGGGACGCGCAGCCATGTGGCAAAGAGGGCAGTTTCAGGCTCATGTCTGTCGTCATATTCTGTCACCCGTCCTTCAGGACACCCTTTCATCTCCGGTCCATTGGGCAATCTGTCCCATGGACTCATCCCACTCCTGCAGAAAATCATGCACAAACTGTTCCATCCGTCTGTGGCGCTCCTCAGCAATCGTGTGTCCGGTCACAGTGGTCATCATGTCCTTCAGGAGAAACAGCTTTTCATAGAAATGGTTGAGCGTACAGTGCGTATTTTTCCGCATCTGCTGTTCATCCATGTCCATGAATGGCTTTTCCTCGGGATCATACATCCTCCGCCCCCTGCTGCCGCCAAAGGCAAAGGTGCGTGCGATGCCAATGGCACCGATGGCATCCAGGCGATCCGCATCCTGTACGGCCCTGCCCTCCCAGGTAGAAGGGGTGACACTGTCCACACCCTTGAAGGAGACCTCGCGGATCACCTGGAGGATCTCCGCCTGCTGCTTGAAGGGGACCTGATACCGCCCGAGGATCTTCTCGGCCCTTTCCAGCTTTCCGTCCAGGCGTCCGGTCAGTTTCGGGTCGTCCACATCATGGAGAAGGGCTGCGAGCATCACCACATCCAGATCCAGCTGTTTTCCCGAGTCCTTCATTTCCTGTTCAGCGATCTGCTTCGCAAGTCCCGTAACCCGCAGGGTGTGATCCAGATCATGTCCGCTGGCATCACCCTCAAAAATGACACGGATGTCATCCACCACCTGACGAATGCTGCCTGTCCATTCCATACCATCAGCCCCTTCCCATCTGATTCATCAATGTGTCTATATGAGCAAAGGGACCGCCCTCAAGGGCGGTCCCTTTTCGTTGCCTTATGCTCAGCGCTTCACATGGAAAGCAGCCATTCCGGGATACACGGCGCTGTCGCCCAGTTCTTCTTCGATCCGAAGGAGCTGGTTGTACTTCGCCACGCGCTCGGTACGAGAGGGAGCACCAGTCTTGATCTGGCAGGTGTTCAGAGCAACAGCCAGGTCGGCAATGGTGGTATCCTCGGTCTCGCCGGAGCGATGGGAGGTCACGGCAGCATAGCCTGCCTGATGGGCCATCCGAACGGCGTCCAGGGTCTCGGACACGGAGCCGATCTGATTGAGCTTGATCAGGATGGCGTTGCCGGCATGGTTCTGGATGCCCTTGGACAGACGCTCCACGTTCGTCACGAACAGGTCGTCGCCCACCAGCTGGACCTTGCCGCCCAGTTCGCGGGTCATCTCTTCCCAGCCTTCCCAGTCTTCTTCGTCCAGACCATCTTCGATGGAGATGATCGGGTACTTCTCGACCAGGTTCTTCCAGTGGGCAATCAGTTCAGAGGAGGTGAACTTGGTGCCAGCCTTGGGCAGCACATATTCGCCCTTCTTCTCGCCCTTCCACTCGGAGCTGGCAGCGTCCATGGCAAGCATGAAATCCTTGCCGGGCACATAGCCGGCCTTCTCGATGGCTTCCAGGATGACCTTGATGGCATCCTCATCGCTGGCCAGGTCAGGTGCGAAACCGCCTTCATCGCCCACAGAGGTGGCAAGGCCACGGCTCTTGAGGATGGAAGCCAGTGCATGGAAGACCTCGGCGCACCAGCGCAGAGCATCGCGGAAGGTGGGAGCGCCCACGGGCATAACCATGAATTCCTGCACGTCCACGGTGTTGGCAGCATGAGCGCCGCCGTTGAGGATGTTCATCATGGGAACGGGCAGACGGTTGCCGTTGAGGCCGCCGATGAAGCGGAACAGGGAGATGCCCTGTGCATTGGCTGCAGCACGGGCACAGGCGATGGACACAGCCAGAATGGCATTTGCGCCAAAGTTGCTCTTATCCTTCGTGCCGTCAGCTTCGATCATTGCCTTGTCCACAGCGTAAATATCGCTGGCATCCATGCCGATGATCGCCTCGGCGATGGGTCCGTTGATGTTCTCCACGGCCTTCAGAACGCCCTTGCCGAGATAGCGGCTCTTGTCGCCATCACGCAGTTCGAGTGCTTCGAAAGCACCGGTGCTGGCACCGCTGGGCGCCATGCCACGGCCGACAGAACCGTCATCCAGGAACACTTCGGCTTCCACAGTGGGATTGCCGCGGGAGTCCAGGACCTCACGACCGATCACATCAACGATCTCAAGATAAGCCATTGTCATTACCTCCAGTGACTTTTGTTCTACCGCCTGCGGCATGACAAATCATAGGCTTTATGCCAATACCGGACGGTCAAAGAATTTTTGCGACGGTCAGGCTTTGAACCTGACAGCGCGTATTATACGCGATGTTCCTTCTTCGTGCAACTGTCAGACCGGGCGCCAGATGACAGACACGACTTTTTTGCGATACGTACGTTTCAATCGTATGATACGTTTTGAACTGATCGCGTGTTTCATATGCTTTTAGCCCTGCGGTTGAAAGTGCCGCCTTTCGGCCGATTTCAGGTTCGTTTCGCTTTACAGCCTTTTCCCGTTTTGGTAGGATTCTTCTTCGGAAATCTCAAGTTTTTCGGAGGGCACACTGAAAATGCAACTGTCAATCCAGGACGGACACCTTCTCTCATGCAAAACAGAAATGGCCCGGGCGTTGATCATTCCCCCTGATGTCACAACCATCGGGAATGAAGCCTGCAGAGACTGCATTGCTCTTCGGCGCGTAGTGATATCCGGCAATGTCAGAGTCATTGAGCCATATGCGTTTCAGGGCTGTGCTCATCTTGTCCATCTGGTCTTTGAGGAAGGTGTCGAGCAGATTGGCGAAGGGGCTTTTTATGGGTGCACCTCGCTTGAGGAAGTGACGCTGCCCGCCTCGCTCAAAAAAATGGGGCGGAGAATCTTTGAGGGCTGCGAGAATCTCAAAAAAGTGACTTTCGGCCCCAACCTGACCTCACTCGGACAATTCTGTTTTTCCAGATGCCCTTCCCTTGAAAGCGTCGTGGTCCCACCCGAGGCCCTGAACATGGGAAAGTTTCTTCCATGGTATTCACAGTTCAAAAAGCTGGAGGAAATCGTGGTGCCGGAGGGGATTGAATACCTGGACCACTGTGCTTTTCAGGGCTGTAACATGCTCAAAAAAGTTACGCTGCCCTCCACGCTAAAGGAGATTGGCCAGTATACCTTTGAGTGCTGCTATGCTCTTCAGGAGCTGGTACTGCCGGAAAACCTGCTTTCCATGCATCCTCAGGCCATACAGAGCTGCCCATCTCTTCAGCGCCTCACGATGCCTCGCCAGATTTTTCTTTCCCTTCATCTTGTAGAGGAAAACACGGTGCTGCCCTCGACCCGCGTCGTCACTCTGTCGAAGGCAAAGATCAAAAAGCAGACAAGCAGCGATCCTTTTCACGACTGTTCTTCTCTCAGGAAAGTTCATCTCTATCGCGACGAGGTCGCGATTGCAGAGGCAAAGCGCGCCAAAGAAGAAAGAATACAGGCAGGTTACTGGGAGGATGACACCTTCGAGTATCAGGATACAGAGCGCGGGACTGTCCTTGTGCGCTGCAAAAAGAAGATCATCGCATCTGCCACCATCCAGCCCGTGATCTCCATTTTGCCGGATGCATTTCGGTCCGGAGTCAGAATTCAGGAGCTCACCATTGAGGACGGACTGGAAGAGCTTGATTTTGAGCTTTTCAAGGACCTGAAGGTGCTCCAGCTGCATCTTCCCGCCACACTGGTCCGTTTTCTTCATTTGGACACTGTCATATCCCTTTTGAGAAGAACTGAACTCAATGATTCCTATGGTCCAAAAGGATATTACCTTCCGACCATTTCCATTGATGAGAATAACCCTGTCTACCGGGTGGAGCATAACTGTCTGATCAGAATCGATGAGCAGGGCCGCAAAATCCTGCTTCGGTATCTGTCCGGCGACAATTCCACATCCGTGACACTGCAGGAAGGCATCTACGCCGTGGAATCATATGCATTCAATCAGGATGCAATCACTTCCCTGACCATGCCGCAAAGCCTTCGTATCGTGGGTTCGAAGGCCATCCAACATTGCAGTCAAATCACGAATCTTATTTTTCAGGAAGGTATTGAGGTACTCCCGGACCAGTTTTTTGATGATTGCTATAATCTTGATAGCCTGGAGCTTCCATCCACGCTTCAATCGATCGGGGGCCTGAAGGTACCTTACTATTATTTCTATGCTCACAAGATTACGGTTCTGTGTGAGAAAGGATCGCTTGCAGAAAAGTGGGCAAAGACGAATCAACATTGTCATATCAGATACAAATCTTCTCCCAATCCATCCGGCGGAGCAAAATTTCGCCTTAAGGTGATCAACGATATCAAATATGTCATCTCCTATTCCGGTGATTTGCCTGAATTGGATATCGATAAGGGGCTTAAGGATGCTGGAACATATGGGTGGCAGAATGCAGTCTTTCAAAATCATCGGGAGCTGAGAAAAATCATCTTTCCGAAGGGGATGACATATCTTCCACAGAAAATCTGTGCAGACTGCTCAAACCTTTCCGAAGTCACTCTTCCTGATACCATCAGGACCATTGATTCTTTCGCCTTTGATTCCTGTTTCAGCCTCCTGTCCCTCTACATTCCCCCATCCGTAGAAAAGATCAGTGCGTACGCCTTTGGACCCATCCAGCACTATGTGGACTGGAAAAGAAAACTGACGATCCACGGAAAGATGGGCTCTGCGGCAGAGCGCTTTGCAAAACAGTATCAGCTCAGATTTGTTGCCGATGTGGAAACTGAGGAGGCAGCCGCACTTTCCAGGCAGTTTTCCTGGTATATTCATCACGATGATACGATCCATCTCACCGGTGTCACGCAGCCGGATGCGACAGATGATCTGGTCATTCCGGATGAAGTCAGCGGCAAAAAAGTGGTCGCCATCGACTTTCCAGGATCTCCCGGAAGGCGCCGTTTGATCATCGGAAAGAATCTTGAAGCCCTCAGCTGCAATCTTGATCTTGTGACAGGCATCATCCTTCATCCCGATCAGAAATTTATTCTCGAAGATGATGGAGACATCTATGATCAGAAAGGTACCCGCCTGATCTGGCTGTCACCGGCGCACATGTCGGCAGCATCGTACCACATACAGGCAGGCACAAAATATATCCGCGAAGGCCTTTTCAAAAACTGCAAAAACCTGAAAGAGCTCCATATACCAAGATCCATGGTGAACCAGTTTCCAGCAGCCTTTCGCCTGCACAGCACCTTTGAAGATCCTATGATCGTCTACGGGCCCCCTTCCTCTGTAGCCCCTAAACTGGCCGTTGAATACAACGCGCTCTACATTGATCCCAATATGTCGCAGGAAGATCAGGAAAATATCATCACTTTCCGTCTGGTCCAGATGACATACCAGCTCACGGGCGGCGGAAGCACAAAGAAGGGATATACAAGTCATGGCTGCACCGTAAGCAGCGGTGTCGCCAGGCTGCCGGAAACAGTCGGTGGCGTCCCCGTGGTCACACTGGCCAGCTGGAAAAACTCCAATGTTCCGGACACGCTGTATATTCCCTCTCATGTCTCCTACATTTTGAATTCGCCGATACTCGCAAGAAAACAGGTGATCGTATCTCCTGATAATCTTTACTTCAAATCTGCGGGCGGACAGCTGTATGACGAATTTGACCGATTGTATTTCTGTCCTTCCGAATGTCCGCCTGAACCGGCACTGGAAGGTGTAAGAATTCTCTGTGATGGTTCCTATTCCAAACGGCACCTTGATCGCCTCGTCATCTCAACACCGCTTGTTACCCTGGGCGACATTGTTCAGGAAGGTCACCTGAACACCCTGGAGGTGCGTGCACGCGTTGGCAAGGTCGTTCTGACACCCGGAACCGTCGATACAGTCTGTTTCCCGGAGCAGCTGTGTGCCAATGCGAGACTGTTTTATCATGTCAGATGGATTTCCATTCTGGACACGACTGACTCAGAAAAATGCAGGCTCTATGGCCGGGCACTTGAGCATGCACACGATCTTTCCAAGAATACACTGCGTCTTCTGGAGGGCCATACGCTCAGGGAAATGGAGCAGGGTACCGTCATCCTCGATCTTCCCTGGCTGATCCGCAGGCACGATGAGGCGTTCGATGAGATGAAATCCCAGGAGGACAAACTGCGCATGTGCCTTGCACGTCTCCTGACGCCGGTCGAACTGAGCGAGGAGATGGAGGGAAGATACAGGTATTACCTGTCGCATGCCATGAAGCGGTGCATCGAGATGCTCTGCAAGGATGAGGATGTACTCATGCTGCAGAGCATCTGCAGGGCAGGGTTTGTCAACCGAAGAAATGTGCGGCGCCTGGTGGAAGTGACGACGGGTCTTGGCAAGACAGAATGGACGGCCATGCTGCTCAAGTACGCCATGCAGCCCTGATCTTCGGAGATAAGGCTCATGAAACAGCCAGAAAGGAACTGACATTACCTTATGAATATCTATCGGATCCCAACCCTGTCTGAAGCGCTCGCTGATGATGAGTCTGAAAGTCAGAGAGCGCACAGGCAGTCAGAAGATCTGGCCGCCGAGGTACTTTCCATCGCCAAGGCGCAGATCCTGGTGAAGCTCCGTTTTCTCGACCGGGCCATGTTTGAGTTAAAGCCCCTGGCCACAGAGGATTACCCCCTCGCCTCCGACGGGGTGCATCTTCTGTATCAGCCCATGTATCTGCTCAGAAGCTACCGTCAGTCCCAGGCCTTTGCCCTGCGCGTCTGGGCGCACATCCTGATGCACTGCCTGTTCCGCCACATGTTCATTCCTGTAGGTATGAAGGCAGAGTACTGGGATCTTGCTGCAGATATCGCCTCCGAGGGCATGGTACGGGAGCTTCAGCTGCCCCAGCTTCAGGATGCGCCTGGACAGCGGGAAAGAAATGAGATCCTGGATGCCCTGCAAAAGGACATCAGGACCCTTACCGCAGAAAAGCTTCTGCGCTCTTCCGCCGTCCAAACATGCTCTGAATCAAAACCCAATGCGGCCTGAAGCTTGGCATAGCAGCCGGGGTGTGTAAAACGGATCTGATAAGTACCGGCCAGCCTGAAAAAATCCATGAACTCATAA
>JAFUBA010000118.1 GCA_017460395.1 Clostridia bacterium
CCAAAGTCAGCCTCTTCTCCCACTCCTCCGTCGAGATGATCTACGGCGGCACGGGCTCCGGCTCCGTCAACACCTCCACGGCGCCGAACCTGAGAAAGGCGCTGGAAAGCGCGGGAGCCGAGATCAACACGACCCTCTGGTCCTTCTACAACACCGGCAACGGCTCCTCCTACAAGCGCAAGGTGCCGGCTCTGTCCTCCTGCGCCGCCAAGGGCGACTACTCTATCAACGACGTACCGTGGAGCCTGATCGAGAAGGAGACCGGTCTCACGGACACCTTCGCCTCCTACGGCGATGCCGCCATCTTCGTCCTCGCCCGCTCCGGCGGTGAGGGCCTGGACCTTGCCACCGATGCGTGCATCGACGAGGGCACGGACGGCGACTACCTGGCCCTGTCCACGAACGAGAAGGACACCCTGAAGGCCCTGAAGGCCCTCAAGGACCAGGGCATCTTCCAGAAGATCGTGGTGCTGGTCAACTCCTCCAACGCCGTGAACTGCGCGTTCCTGGACGATGAAGAATACGCCATCGACGCGGCCCTGTGGATCGGCGGCGTCGGCGCCTACGGCAACAATGCCGTGGCCGGGATCCTGACGGGGTCCATCAACCCGTCGGGCAGGCTCGTGGACACCTATCTCATGGACAACCGCTTCAATCCCTCCCTCGTGAACTTTGCGGACTGCACCTACCCCAATGCCGCCGAGATGGGCCTCACCGAGACCAACGACGACTTCCAGACCAACGTGAACTACGTGGTCTACCAGGAAGGCATCTATGTGGGCTACAAGTACTTTGAGACCCGCTACGAGGATGCCGTCATGGGCACGGGCAACGCGGGCGACTTCGACTACGGCGCCCAGGTCTACCGGACCTTCGGCTACGGCCAGAGCTACACGGACTTCAGCTACAGCGATTTCAAGGTTTCTGAGGGCAGGGACGCCTTCGACGTGACCGTGACAGTGACCAACACCGGTTCCGTCCCCGGCAAGCACGTGGTGGAAATCTACATGCAGAAGCCCTACACCGATTACGACCGCGCGAACGGCATCGAGAAGAGCGCGGCCGAGCTGGTGGGCTTTGGAAAGACAAAGCAGCTGAACGCCGGCGCCTCCGAGACCGTCTCCATCTCTGTCCCGAAGGAGCTCATGAAGTCCTATGACGCCCAGGGCGCCGGGACCTACATCGTGGATGCCGGCGACTACTATCTGGCCCTCGGCACCGATGCCCACAACGCCGTGAACAACATTCTGGCTGCCAAGGGCTACACCACATTAAATGGCATGGACGAGGACGGCCGCTCCGACCTTACCTACCGCTACACCCAGAAGGACCTTGATAAGGAAACCTACTCCGTGTCCGCGGCCACGGGCGAAAAGATCGTGAACCAGTTTGACGGGGCCGACCTGAACCGCTACGAGGGCAGCGAGACTCGCGTGACCTACCTCAGCCGCAGCGACTGGGCCGGCACCTATCCCACCGCCACCACCGTGGTGCGCGTCACCGAGCAGATGGCGAAGGACATTCAGAACGCCTATGTCCCCAAGACCGTGGATGAAAACGGCAACACCTATGTAATGCCCACCTATGGCGCCAACAACGGCATGACCCTCGCCATGATGATGGGCCTCCCCTACGATGATCCCGCCTGGGACAAGCTCCTGGACCAGATGACCTTCTCAGAGCAGGAGGACATCATCGTGAACGGCTTCCACAACACGAAGGCAGCCAACTCCGTATCCAAGCCCGCTACCGTCGAGACCAACGGTCCGCAGGGCATCACCGACAGCTTCTTCGGCGGCAAGAAGTCCGGCACAGCCTACCCCGCCGAGGTCATCATGGCGGCCACATGGAACCGGGACATCATGACGGAGCTGGGCGACAACATCGGCACCCAGGGCCTCAAGACCCACACCAACGGTGTCTATGCCCCCGCTGCCAACACCCACCGCAATGCCTACTGCGGACGCAACTATGAGTACTTCTCCGAGGACGCCTTCCTCTCCGGTGCCATGATGGCCCCCGAGGTGGAAGCCATCCAGAACAAGGGCGTCTACGTCTTCATGAAGCACTTCGCCCTCAACGACCAGGAGACCCACCGTGCCGGCGTCATGGTCTGGGCCAACGAGCAGGCGATCCGCGAGGCATATCTCGCCGCCTACTCCCCCGCCGTGACCGAGGCCCATGCCAAGGGCGCGATGACGATCATGAACAGGATCGGCACCGAGTGGGGCGGCGCCAGCCACAGCCTCCTGACGGACGTGCTTCGCGGCGAATGGGGCTTTGACGGCATCGTCATCACCGACTACTCCTCCAACTCCAACTTCACCGTGCAGACCAAGGGTCTGGAGGGTGGTGCAGATCTGTGGGACGGCTTCCGCGCAAGCGACATCTCCGACAAGCAGAATGATCCCTACATCGCAAACCTCCTGCGCCAGGCCATCCACAGGATCCTGTACGTGCAGGCCAACTCCTCGGCCATGAACGGCATCTCCTCCACCGCCCGCGTGGTGCCGATCACCACCTGGTGGCAGCTGACCGAGTACAGTGCAACCGCGCTGTTTGCCGTGCTGACCATCGTCTTTGCAGCACTCTGGATTGCAGGCGCCAAAAAGGCAAAGAAGGCCGCTGCACCCGCAGGGAAAGCGAAGAAAGACAAGAAGTAAGCTCCAAAGCGCTTCTGCCTGAAGTCCCCCGGATGATCCTCATCCGGGGGATTTCTTTGCCGCGCATATGGAGTCACAATCAACTGCCAGAAGCATTGGAATTCGGCGGATGACGGCTTATACTCTCGATGAACCCGATATGATGTGGTTCATGAGTGAGACAATACGGTCGGGACGGAGACCTTAAACCCGTTCCCAGTGGCAGAGAACAACTGCTTAAAATCCTTGAGGAGCGGATTGCCCGCTCCTTTTGTTTTAAAGAGGTATGGTTGGAAGACGAACTCGCAAAAAACGGCCATCGGGAATGGTTTCAGGAACGCTCGAGCCGGCTGAAAACGCTGAGTTTGTAAGGCTTTTTGACTCTTTCCAAGTACGTCTCTGGGACCATTTTCTATGTGAATTCCACTGACGCGCTCACCGTGTGGTCGTCCACAATCCTCTGCGCCTTGACGCTTTATCGATTCACCGTGTGAAAGTATCTACCTCAGGCACAAGGGCTATTCCACATCTCGGGAATAGCCCTCATGCTGAGAAGCTCTTATTACAACGGATACACAGCGTCGTTTCATCTGCTGCCATTTGGCCATCAGCAGCTTCAGTTCTGAAGCCTTTTGGGGGGCACGCTTGCTTGGCCCCTGTGCCTTGCTCTTTGCTCAGACCGCGCTCTGCTTCTTCCTCTGTACCAGCATCACGCCAGCAGCCATAGCCAGAATGCCGCCGAGAAGGTAGATCAGTCTGGTGCCGGGGCCGCCGGTGGAGGGAAGCTCGTAGCCGGCAGAATTATAGATGGTGATCTCCCATACGTCGTTCCCGTTATCGTCTTTCACCTTTGTACAATCCAGTGGTTTATCCAGGAAAGCCGTAATGGTGTTCATGCCTGCCGTTGTAATGGCAACCGGAGCTGTGAGCAGATTATAGCCCGGATGCGCTTCGGTTTCATAGAGATAATATGTCGTGTTTTCCTCAAGCCCTCCAAGAAGCAGGATTCCATGTTCATCCGTCTTCCCGGAAACAGAAGGGACTTCCCCTGGCCTCGGAAGGCCGTCCGTGATCTGACTGATCTTATACAGGTCAAAGCTGACGCCTTCCAGGACCTTCTCTGTTCCCATCTCCAGTTTTTTGATGCGTACCATATCCTTCGGCGTATTTTTCACTGTGATCTGCATGATACCGGTATCATCATTGTATGCCACCGATGCGATACTGTCAGAAACATTGCCGAATTTCCAGTGACCGGACTGGGCCGGACGGGTTGCGCTTTGTAGCGTTACGTCTCCTGTGACCGAGATCGTGATACGAAGATCATTGTCCTGTGAATAGTAGCCGGCAGGGGTCTCCACCTCCCGCAGGTAATAGGTTCCCGCTGTCAGTCCACCAGGGTTTTGGGAGTTTTTCATGACAATCTTGGGAATCACTCCGTGCGCATCTGTCACCAGATTCTCATACCCGCTCATCGGGATGTAGTCCGGCATAGGGTGGGCAGGATCTGGAATTCCGTCGACAGTCTCATAGACTTCCTTATACAGGGCAAACTGAACATTGGCCATGCCCACACCGGTATACGAATCCACTTTGACCGCCTGCAGGGTATAAGCCTTGTTTCTGATGAATACTGTCGGCATATTGGTCGCGGTGGGTTCATCGACCTGTATGACATCGTAGGTGCTGTTTTTGTCCCCGGTCGTTGAGCCGTTCACATAGACAACGGTCTTTCCGTCCTCGACACGCTTCTTGATCTTCAGCTCGGAAATCAGGGTTTGATAGCCGTATGGTGCGGCAGTTTCCGTCAGTGTGTATTCTTTGTCAGATTCCAGATACGCTACCGCGATCAGGCCATCCTCTGCAGATTGAAAGGTCTTGGTCACCTGTTCTCCGTCCGTCAGGACAAACTTTGCGCCCTCCAACGGCTTGCCGCTCAGATCCGTTTTTACAAACTTGATGCCCGGCCGGGCGTTTGCCACGGTATCCGTGCGGGAATTGACCTTGTTTGCGATTTGCTCATCCGTTAAGGTTTCACGTTCGTAACCAACCGTATACGAATAGCTGACCGAGTATCCGTGCTCATTTGAGATACCGCCGATCTCGATTGACTCGTCCTGCACCTTCTTTACAACAGAAGAATACCCGCTTACCACATCTGTCGCAGGATCCACATGAATACTGTCGCCCGTCAACTCTATCTCAAACACCTGATAGTCGTTCAGCGTTTTGTCGTCTGCAAGCTCCGGGAAGAACCAGTTGACCGAAGTCGCCGGGTGCTGTAGCTGCCGCACGGAACCTTCGACCAGTTCCCCGTCCAAATACACACCAAAATAGATGTCATCATGAGAATCCATAAATGCCGCGTCAGACCAGTCCTTATGGACGACCAGACCGTAGCCATGCTGGTTGTGTACCGATACGGTTCTGTTGACGTCATCTGATGTGATCGCTCCGGCGTTTGCTGCTGTTCCAATGTTGTCAGAAGGATATGCGCCTTCTGTCGTGGTGTACCCAATCAGGTTGTAGCCGGCAGGCGTCTCAGTTTCGAGCTCTTCGATATAGTAGGGTGTCCCCGCCATGAGACCGGGGATCTCAATGCTGTAGCCGGCCCTGATGTTATCGACAGCACCTCCGGGCGAACTGTAGAACGTCGCCTGCTCCGCCTGACTCTTCCACTCACTTTCGGCTTTCTCCGTGCTCAGTTGAGAGAAATCTTTTTTTCCAGTGGAAACGAACCCGCCATTTTGCCAGATGCAGTAAAATCCATCCGGGTCTTTCACATAATACTTTCCGGTGTTGTATACCGCATAGCCGACTCCGTCGACGGTTTTATCCTTTCCTTCTCCGATATAGACACGGAAGCGGAAGTTCGTATTATCCGCATCAGATCCGTCGCCGCTGAGAATTTCAGTGGTTTTCTCAAATTCACGCCAGAGTCTCTTCGTCACCGTCAGTGTTTTCTGTGCATCGTCAGATACATGATTGTTGAAAATGACCTTCTTGCGCCCGGAAACGGTATCCTGTGTGATGCTGTAATCCAGCCGTCCGGACGTTCCTTCTACAGCAGTTCCCGTGAGCACATCCCCATTGGCCGTTACCCGGTCATACGTTGCAGGATCAATGCCACATTCCACAAAATAATACTGCGTTGTATCAGAGGGAAGCTGGACAGAGGCTGTCTGCCCGGGACTGAGGAAATAAACGTTTTTATACATTACGCCATCCGCCGTCGTATAATTCTCCTCATGGCGAATGGGGTTTCTTGTTTGAACATCCAGAACGGAAATGTCATAATCGGTGCTTCTTCCCGCCTGCACCATCTCATGGTTCACAGGGTCCTCATACCAGATCTGGAATGGGAATTCCGCACTGACGTTATCGGTTCCGCTGACTTCTTTCTCCAGCTGTGCTTCGCCATGGACATAAGGCGCCAGGTTGAAGCGCATATGAAGGTTGGAAGCACCGGCACCGCGCTCCATGTAGAACATCTTCATCGTATGTCCTGAGAAGTCCTTGAAGACAGTTCCCGTATTGGAGCCGTCATCCTTGAAGATTCCGTTCAGCCATTCGTTCACCTCATCTTGTGTTTTGTCTGGATACTGTGCCTTGTATGCTGTCTGGAAGCGTTCGCGCAGGGTCGATGCCTTGTTATTCTCAATGACCTTTCCCGTGCGGAAATTGACGGTGCCGTCCAATGCGGAATGGATGCCGCCAAGATCGAGCACCAGCACATCGTCGATGTACAGCCAGAAATCATCATCTCCGGAGAACTCAAAGATCAGGTCATGTCCCCATGCATCCAGACCGCTCTCGCTCTGCATGAAACTGGCGTTCATCTCCATGCCAAAGAAGAAGTCCACGTATTGAGGATCATCATTTGCCGCGCTCTTGTATTGGAGCTTATACAGTTTCTCGCCTTTGCTGGGGTCCAGGGAGGAGAGTGGATTGCCATGGATATCAGTATCATTGACCATATTGGTAATGACCGCATTTTCCACCAGATCGTTATATGGGAAGAACTGACCATGTTTCCTCGTATCGCCGGTCGACTCGGTGGTCGATGCGATCTGGTTATAGATCACAAAATCTCCAATTCCGTACGGGGTTCCGTTTGGAGAATCCAGATCGTACCAGGGGTCGTCCTCGCGCGTAATCAGGTGAGCGAAATTCTGGGTGCTGTCGTATTCAAAATATCCTGTCTCCTGATAGGTGCTGAGCAGAAATTGGTGATTTACAGTCAATGCATTGGAATACAGTTCCGAAAGGGAACGTCCGGTGAGTTTGCTTTTCGGATAAGAATCCCCCTCCGCAATATATTTGGTCAGAAGATCCTTGACGCCATTCCACTGATTGTAAGTCAGGTTCTGCAGGACATCCGTCTGCTCCTGCGAGCGGCTGTTGGAGCCCACATTGCCATAGTTTTGCATCTTCAGTGTGATGCCGAAGGGCTCGCTGTCCACCGTCGCGACAGTGGTCAGATACGTCTCCTCCGTCTGCGGTTTCATGACGGCAAAATAGAAGTCCTCCGCCTTCGACATCGGTGCAGAAACCAGCTGGTAATTGTCCGCCATCAGTGTCGCGTAATCATAGTAGGGATCATCCCATGCCAGGATGGTGCTGTAGTACTCATTGTATCGCCGCCCGTTCAGATTGATTCCGACGGTGCTGTCGGCCAGGAAACCCTCGCCCGATACCTGAGGGGCGATATACTTTCCGGAGTAGTTGTTTTGCAGTTCGTAATAATAATTGGGAACAGCAGTTTCATTACCGTCATCATCCAGATAGTGATATTCCGTGAAGTCCCACAGCATGGTATTGACCTTGCTGCCGACCCAGGAAATATTGTCTCCGCTCATGTATGCTCTGACCAGCATGCCGTCATAATCAATCGCGTAGTATTCATACTCCAGGGTATTTTCATTCCAGATGCGGGTATAGAGAACGACCTGGTCACCATTTTTCACGTCATAATCAATGCTTCCGTCCGGATTCACCGGACCGGAAACACTCACCTTCTTCGCGGTGTAAACCACAAAGTCATCATCGTTCAGGTTTGACTGCTCAGCAAAGTACATCCATACATTCTGGCCGTTCTCCGTCTCTGCTTTTGTGAAAAAGTTTCCGTTGTCGTTATAGAGGGTTCTCCCGTTGCTGCTGAACTTATACTTTCCACTGTAGCTGCCGGTTCCTTCTGTCACAGTGATCCTACACCGCTCATCCGGTGTATCCACCAGTGAAATGCCCTTGTCGCCGGTTCCTTCGGTCTGCGAATCGTCGAACCGCACGTATTTCAGCTGCCCGTTCACCACCGTCGTCATGTAGTATTCCGCAGGTCCGCAGCAGGTAAATGTCCACATGGAGATATCGCTGTTTTGCGCGACGAACACGCGGTCTGTTCGGCCAATCGGGTCGATTTTGACCGTGGTGGACTTATTCTTCAGGACATTGATCGATTCGGTGACCTTTGCGCTTCCATCGGAAGGAGTGATCTGAGCATTCGTCTTCCCCGTGGTCGACATCATCGCTGAACCGGATGTATTGTTGACATTCCAAAGGACACCGAGTGACTGGCCGTCAAGGCCATACGGATCCGAGGGGGCACGGTCATCAGAACCAATCTTCGTCAGAACAAGCTTATCGTTGCCATTTTTAGGAACGGACGCATTGGTGGATTTTGCCATCTCAAAATAGTTTCCATTGCGATTCCAGTAATAGAACTCTTTTGCTCCCTCTTTGTGATAAATCACGAAGGTCACAGGTATGCCTTCCGTATGTATTTCAGCCGTATACCTGGTCGCCGTTTCTTTGTTGTCTCCAAGTTCAAAATATCGCAGATTGTTATTCTCTACATGCAGGTTAACGTATTTTCTGTTTCCTTCTTCATCAAGCAGATAGATATAAAGGCTATTGCCCTGATCATCCGGTTCTGCCGCTTTTTCGAAATAGAACCTGGTTGCAGTGTCAAGTACGGTTGTTCTCTGGAACTTCCACGCATTACTGACCAATGTCAGCGGTTCAGCATAGTAGTACTGATTGTTTCCATCCATGATGGACACAAAATAGCTGTTCCCGTCAAGCTCATCCACGGACGCGGCTGTGTCCGCCGAATCCAGGCCCACAATGCCATAAACGGAAAAGCTCTCCGCTTCAAATGTCACGGCCTCCCCGTTCTCCATGTTTTCCGTACTGCTCTCCAGATGATCTCCTTCCGCACTCCCGTCCGCGAAATGCACAACACTCAGGATTTTCCCATTCTCCAGGTCTGCCAGTTCTATCCTCACATCAACAGTCGTACCTGCCATCGGCTGGTACTTTATGCTGTGGTCCATCCTGTCGACGATCCTGATATCAAACAGCCGGATATACCCCGCGCTGCCTTCTGTCATGCCAAGTGCATTCTCCGTGTACGCCACATACTCCTCATAGCTCATGCTATACGCAGAAGATGTGTTTGCATCACTGTCTTCACCCGGAAGAATCTCCTCTACCTCCAGTTCGGCCCCTTCCGGGATCCCGGTCTCGGCCCCATAGGTCACCGTCACCTTGTAATTGTGTCCGTCGGAGGCAAGAACATCCTTCTCAAGTACTGTTACGACAATGCCGTACACAGAGAATCCGTCCGCCTCGAAGGATACTGCTCCCTCCAGCTCATGCGCATCGACCAGGACAGCATCCAGCACTTCCACTTCGTCTCCAAAGTGAACTGCCTTGACATCCTCATTCAGCTCATCCGCCAGTTCGACCTTCACCTCAACCTGCTTCCTGGGCTGGATTTCCTGCCCATCGTTCATGATCTTGATGTCAAAGAACCGGGCAAAGGTCATCTTCTCGTTTTCTGCAAGCGCATTCAGGGTGTCTTCTACATACTCCTCGTAGCTCTTCCCATACACAGAAGAGCCTTCTGTAACCTCAAACACCTCCAGCTCTGATCCTTCCGGAATCTCTGCCTCCTCGTCATACGTCACCGTGATCTCGTAAGCCTCGCCCGAAGCGGAGATATATGTCCTCCGGATCTGCTCATCCGTCACGTTGATAACGATCTCGCCACCATCCAGCATATGCACGATGAGCAGCTCGTCCGTGTCAAAGGGCTGGAGGCTTTCGATGATCCAGTCAGAGCTCTCCTCTTCGGGATACAGGTGGAGAAGCGTCTCGTCGGAAAAAGTTGGATAATCCACGGCCTGTATGACGGACGCACCGCGAAGGTCTGTCTCCTCCATGGTCTCTGTACCGTCTTCGGCTGTTTTCTCATTCCGCATCACATAGGTCAACTGAAGGGCCTCGAAGAGCTCCGAGAGCCGGATGGTGCCGTCGCCCTCGAGGCTGAACTGGTAGAGCTGCCCATCCCGGACATACTCAAAGTCCACCGTGTAGGACAGCACGAACTGACTGAAGTTCTCTGTGACAAACGAAAACCCGGATACGAGGGAGATCTCATCTGATACCCTTCTCTCATCCAGCTGAAGATCGGGTGCTATAATCTCTGAGACTTCCCCATTGTGAACGTGGAAGAGCCGGAAGTCCGATCCAAGGATGGCCTCCGGCAGACGCACGTCCACCTGGAAGCCCTGCTCATAGGCAGACTGCTCCACGTCGTGGAGGGAAATGTCCAGGACCTTGTACTGCACGCTGGACACGCGGCTGCTGCTTGATCTGTTCCTGGCCCTCATCACAAGCCCGGATGCCCGGGTCCTGAAGGCCTCCACCAGGGAAGCGGCTTCCTCGGCTTCACTGCCGTCCAGCATCACGGCAGTGCCGGATGCACCCTCTGGCAGCTCGTCCCCGATGGCCGTAATGCTCGCAAGACCCAGCTCCAGCACGCGATTGGGCGTACCTGTCCCGTCCTCCGGAAGGTCCGTGGGCGTAGACAGAAGCAGCTCGTCTGCATCGCCTGCCGGTTCCGCGGGTTCCTCAGACAAGGTGTCCTCTATGTCCGTCATGGTCGCCAGATCCAATGAAGTCGCGAGGTCCTCCGCGCCATCTGAGTATGGCTCTTCAGGCTGTGCCTCGTCCGCGGGTTCATCCAGATCCGACGGGGTGGATACAGCTTCCTCGGGCGCGGCATCTGCTGCCTGTTCATCTTCTGGCAGGATGGAAGGCTCGTCCTCACTGTCCATCTCCGGATCGGGAGATGCCATTTCCTGCTGTTCCTCAGAATCTGCTTCCTCAATTGCATCCAGAGCATCATCCACGGGCAGACCTGTCCCGTCGTCATCACCTGACGCATCCGGCTCCTCCGGGATTTCCTCTGAAGTCCCATCGGGCTCTGCCTGAGGCTCCGTGTTCTGCTCTTCCTCTGCCTGGCTGACCGAATCGGGCTCGTTCTGGCCTTCTTCCGCAAGAAGAGAAGACTCGTCTTCCTCATCCGTCAGTTGTTCCAGAGTACCGCCGTCCTGCAGCTCATCGGAGTCTGCGTCATTCCCTGCTTCCAGGGACTCATCCATGGGCAGACCTGTCCCGTCATCGTCAGCGGCCTCATCCGGCACGTCCAGGCTTTCCTCTGCGTTCTTGCTCGGCTCTTCCTGTGCCTGGGGCTCTGCGCTCTGCTCTTCCTCCTGCAGGGGCGAAGCATCGTCTTCGCCATCTGACATCTCATCCAGGAAACCGATGTCCTGAAACTCTTCGTCGTCCACTTCCTCCCCTGCATTCAGGGAGTCATCCACGGGCAGACCTGTCCCGTTGTCATCACCTTGCTCAACTGGAGCTTTCGGGGCTTCTTCCGTCCTATCAGGCTTCACCTGTGTCCGGAACTCCGTGTTCTCGTCTTCTTCCACCTGGCCAGCCGGTTCGTCCTGATCGTTCTGAGTGAGCTCTGTGCCGACATCGTCCTCGTCCGGCACCTCTGCCGTCACGGACGTTTCGTTCTCTTCGCTCTTTTCTTCGTCCGCGTCCTTCAGGGTCTCCGGTGTTCCGTCTGGCTGGGTTTCCCCGGCATCCGGCTGCACCACGAGGCAGCGCTCGGTATGGATGTGCTCCTGCTTCCCGCAGACGAGCGTCTTCGCGTAGCACCGGTCCGTATGATGATGTCCCTCTTCCAGGACGACCGTTTCCGTCGTGAAGCATGCTTCCGTGTGCTGGTGCCTCAGGATCTCCACGAAACCGCACACATAGACCCCGTTCCGGATACAGTCTTCCGTGTGTCTGTGCACCTGTGCATAGTCGCAGGTCAGGAACTTCTGCGTTTCATAGCAGGCGTCCGTGTGGGTATGGTCCTCCGATTCCTCCTGCCCGCAAACGAGCACCTGGACGGTTTCATAGCAGCTTTCTGTGTGCGTGTGTTCCCTCAGTTCAGGCAAGGTGCAGACCAGGTTTCCGTCCGCATCGTAGCAGAGCGCATCGTGGGTATGATACACCCGTGTATCCAGGCCACAGGCGGTATCCACCCCCCCGACTGCGCAAAGGGCCGTATGGACGTGGGGCTGAAAGGTGCAGGAAAGGGTCCGGATCTCGGCGGTTACGTCCTCCGTCTCCTCGTGGTCCGTCACCCAGGCATAGCAGTCCTCCGTGTGGACATGCTCCTCAAGGGCGCAGGCTACAGGTTCCCACTCCATGGTGTCTGCCTGATTCATGAGGGAAAGCGAGGTCACCAGCATGACAAACACAGAGGCAAGAGCAAGAAAGCTGCGAACCTTCCGGCTCCGTTTCACCTTTCTGGCCGCTTGCTGGTAAGCCTCTCCCATGGACCTGTGGTCATGTTTTCTTTTATCCAAGTTGATTCCCCCTATTCAGATGACGCAGGCGCTCTATGCCTGCTCCCGGAGAAATCCTGAAGGATTCAGGATGGTCTTCGGGTATAGACGATGTTCAGTCACGGATCCATTCCGGATCTATGTGAAAATCACTATCAGTTCTATCCGCCTAACTCTCAAATACAGAGAGTCATTTCGTCTGAAACAAACTTCTTGATGCTTCCTGCGGGCCAGGAGAGACATCTCAGGCAGCATGAAAGCCGCAGATGTATGTAGCCTGGTTTCCCGGATGATGCTCCCGGGGCTTATCCGCAGACTACGCAGGTCTGGCAGGGGCTCATGTTAAATGCTTTCCTGCCGATGATTTTTCCCCCTTGATCTCTTTCAGCCAAGATGGCGTATACAGAAAGAGAGATGGAACATAGAAATTTTATATGAGCGGAAACGGAATTGCAATGAAAAATGATGGGCCGCAGCTCTGAAAAATTAGAAATTTTACGCAACGTCAAACCCTTAATTCACAGGGGTTTGACGTTTTTTGTCGTGTGCCATTCACAAAATTTTAGAGCAGCTAAAGTGCCACCGCCTGTGAATGGTGTATCACATGCAACATC
>JAFUBA010000119.1 GCA_017460395.1 Clostridia bacterium
ATAGATAATACGGCATTAAAAAACAATGGCTCAAGCAATTCGTGGAGTTTAGCCACGATGCTGGGCCATTGTTTTCTATTATGGATCACACAATGTGTTTAAAACGGCAATGAAATGGCGCATTTTCTATGTTCGTCTACATAAGGCTTCGCGCGCTATTTCCTGGGACGTAAAAAAAGACCCGGACAATTCTGTCCCGGGTCCATATCCTGTCTGTCTGCATTCATCCAGGCCCACGTACTGCTTTGCCCGGACGTTTATGCCCGATCAATCTTTGTGTTCCATTCTTTCCTGGGTTCCCGCAAAAAAAGCATCTTCAGAGCTTCGCCGTCCTTGCGCCAGGCCCTGTCAACCAGCATGCACGGTGCCATGTTCCCACTCCTCGCGGGTGATACTGCTCACATGCCCGGTGCGCGTTTCGTGCATCAGGGGCACTTCCACATTCTCCGTGGTCCAGCGGTACGTGAACCCGACCTTCTCCTGTACCCGCCTGGACTTGTTGTTACCCTCATAGAAGCCGCACCAGACCGTCGTCATGCCAAGGTCCTCGAACGCATGCCGGAGCATCTCCCGCGCGGCCTCCGGCATGATTCCCTGCCCCCAGAACGGTTTCCCGAGCCAGTAGCCCATCTCGCACTCGTCGTCCCGTTCGGTCATGTCGGTGTGACCGTTCAGCTTGAGCTCGATGGCCCCAATGGCCTTTCCGTCCTCCTTCAGGCAGACGGCATACGCCTCCCGGCCGCAGAGGACGCGCCGAATGATGTCACGGCTCTCCCCGACATCTTTGTGCGGCGGCCAGCCGGCGATGGGACCCACGTCCGGATCTTTCGCATATTCGAAAAGGTCTTCCGCGTCCGCATCCTCCCATCTTCTTAGGATGAGACGTTCTGTCCTGAGCATCCTCTTCTCCCTCCCTTGTCGTTACAGGTCCCTGTGTGCCGTGGCAGGGACGTCCCTTTGATTCTGACAGCTCGGAGAGCGTCCTGTCCCGAAGCGAGCAACATATACCGTCATCTTCTTCTGTCAGCGGAAGGACCTCCGGCTGCATGCCCTTCTTCATTCAGGCCCTTCGGTCAGGCTGCTCCCGCATCGTCATTGGACGAGATCTTCGTCCTTCCAGATCTCCTTTGCCAGGCGAAACACCGCCCAGCCCTTCGGCCAGCCGACGTACATGGTGGCATGGGTGATGATGGCCGCGATCTCCTCACGGGTTACCCCGTTCTTCTTCGCGTTCTGCAGGTGATAGGACAGCGAAGAATCGGTGATGCCGGACGCCATGAGGCTCACCACCGTGACGATGCATTTCGTCTTCACGTCGATGGCTTCCTCGTTCCAAACCTCCCCAAAGAGCACATCGTCATTGAGGTGCGCGAACATGGGGGCAAATTCGCCGAGCTGCTCGCGCCCGGCAGTCTGTGTGATCCTGCTCATGGAAGTATCCTCCTGTCATTTGCTGTTTTGATTTCAGCCCGCCTGAAGCCCGTAAACCCGCTTCAGGTCTCTTCCTGGGAACCTGCCTGTGCAATCAGCTTCTTCACCATGTCCGCATAGATCTCATCGGTCCTTGCATTCAGGGAAGACCACATGTTTTCCAGCTGATCCATCGTCGGATACTGAGATGGATCGGCTGTCCTCGTGCGTCTGTTCATCTCCCCCATGACGTCATCGATCAATTCGCGGATCCTTTGTTTGGCTTCCTCACGAAGTGTCTCAATTTCCGGATTTTCCATGGAAATCCCCTCACTCTCAAAACCCATCATACACGAAAGAGCAGTTTGTGCAAGCATGTCCGATGGAAGAGGCAGGAAGTCCAAGAATGCAGACTACGACACCGAAAACGATGAATTGCCAACCCGACATCGCCATGTTATACTGATTTTCACAAAGATCCGGCGCGGAGCTTTGAATGAAAATCGTGACTGCCCGCAGACCATCTATGACTCTTCCAGATCATTCTGAGAGCGGGTATACAGTCATACAAACGCAAAGCGGGGCGATCGCATGATAACCTACAAGTGCCGAAACTGCGGCGGACAGATGACCTTCGGAGGCGCAGGAGGATTTGAATGTCCATTCTGCGGCTCCAGGGCCTTTATGTCCGATGCGGATTTCAAGGGAAACGAAGAGTTCAGAAAAAGTCTTCTGCAGTATTACAAAGCGCAGGCAATCCAGAGAGAGAATGATTACAGCAAAGACAGCATCTGGTCCATCTACGGGCAGGAAAGCTTTACCCTTGCGACCGGCGAATCGCTGGTCATCGACTATATGATGAAGCGAGCCAGTGCCGGGTATGTGTGCTATCTCGCAAAGGAATCCGTGATCTATATCTTCGATGCAGCTTCGGATGCCCATTCCTTTCTGGCAGGTCTTCGGCGCATCGCATTTCCCTCTGCGGATACCAAACTGCAGCGCTCGGTGCCCGAGTTGAAACTCCAGCTGGAACTGAAGGGCGGCGCCCATGCACTGGTCTTTATCAGGCACCCGAATTTTTATCCGGCAGATCTTTTTGCTCCCTGGGCCCCAGAGCAGCTGGCATGGGTGATCTCCCGGATGGAAAACATCTGCTGTCTGATGAACTATTCAGGGATTGAACACGGGTGTATCACGCCGGATGCCATCTGGATCAATCCTCTGACACATGAGGGAGTGCTGTTCGGCGACTGGAGGAAAGTACAGAGGCTGCAGGGCGTGGGCGATCTCACTGCGCTTCGAAGGACAGCAATCGAGCTGGCCAGCGACACAAGAAGCCCCAGGGAACTCTATCACTTTCTGAATCAAGCGCCCATGCCGGATGCCTATCGCGATTTTGAAGCGTGGGACACGGTCATTGAGCAGGGATTCGGCGGACACAGGTTTGTCAAAATGGATATCTGAAATTCAGGAGGAGACGAATATGGGCTACGGCAGTTATTCCGCCAGCGACTGGACAAAACTCAGGACAAGCAGAAGGCTCGACCAGACACAGAACGTGTCAGAAATCTACACAAAAGTTGTCTGCGACCCGAAATATAATCCGAAGTTCATCGGGACAAGAGAGTGTTTTGACTCCGACGACCATCCTCATTCCACACCGATCGTCGTAGGACTGGACGTCACCGCTTCCATGGGGTACCTTGCGACCCAGGTGGCTCAGGGGGCACTGAACGATCTGATCATGAAGCTGTACTCCACCGGCATCGTGGAAGATCCCGCACTCATGTGCGCAGCCTACGGTGATTGCAACGACAATTTCCCGCTTCAGGTCACACAGTTCGAATCGGATATCCGGATCGCAGAGCAGCTGCTCGATCTGTTCTTTGAAAACAGAGGGCAGGGACAGGTCGTGCCGACATGTCTGTGGGAATTCCTCTCGCGCCACACCAAGATTGATGCCATCGAAAAGAGACATCAGAAAGGGTTTGTCTTTACGATCGGTGACGGAGCGAGCATCAGGGACAGCAGGGTGCAGGAGACCGTCCTGCGCGTGATCGGTGATGATGTTGGCTCTTCTTCGGCGCAGGATATCCTGCAGGAAGTGCAGAAGAAGTTCCATGTGTTCCACATCATGATCGGTGGTGACGAAAACCGGGGCATCCTTCAGGGGCACAAGATGGTGATCCGCAAGGAGGAAATCGACATCATTTCCGAGATCATACTCGGGGCCATCCGCCTTCAGAAGGGCCAGGACATGCAAACCATTCTCCGTGACTGTGATCAGATCAAGAGGGCTCAGGTCAAAAATGCACTTGATCAGCTGTGTCTCGTCCCCGAAAGCGGTGCTCTGAGACTGTGAGATGTGCCTCCATCGGGAAAAGCTGTGGAGATCGTGGAAAGGGCTCGGCGATTGAGCACCTTTCCTTTCTTTGTATCCCCCGGGTCGCACCCGGACCTGTCCCGGATGGAAATCTGATTTTCGGAGGAAGCGAGTATGGGCTATGGAAGTTATACTGCCAGTGACTGGACAAAACTCAAGAGAAGCAGAAATCTGGACACAAAGCAGCACGTGACAGAAATTTACACAAGGACCTCCTGCGACCCGAAATATGATCCAAAGTACATTGGAACGAGGGAGTGTTTTGACTCTGATGAACATCCCCATTCCACGCCGATCGTCATAGGACTGGACGTCACCGGCTCCATGGGGTATCTTGCGGTCAGAATTGCCCGGGAGGCACTGAATGATCTGATCATGAAACTTTACTCCACCGGTGTTGTGGAGGATCCTGCGCTCATGTGCGCTGCGTATGGCGACATGAGGGACAAGTCACCGCTGCAGGTCACGCAGTTCGAATCGGACATCCGTATTGCAGAACAGCTGCTCGAATTGTATTTTGAAAACGGCGGGGACGGAAGCGTTGTCCCGACATGCCTTTGGGAGTTTCTCTCGCGTCACACCAAGATTGATGCCATCGAAAAACGGCACGAAAAAGGTTTTGTCTTTACGATCGGTGACTATGCAAAAATCAGGCAATTCCAGGTTGCTGATACGATTTTCCGCGTGATTGGTGATCGTATTGGCCCCGCCTCGGTCACGAGTATCCTCCGGGAGGTCCAGCAGAAGTTCCATGTATTCCACATTATGATCGACGGCGACTGGAACCCGGACATTCTTCACGGGCAGAAAATGGTGATCACCCGGAACGAACTGGATATCATTCCGGAGATCATCCTCGGCGCCATCCGCCTTCAGAAGGGAGAGAGCATGAAAGCCGTTCTCCGCGACTGCGATCAGAATAAGGTTCCGCATGTCAAACAGGCACTTGACCAGCTGTCTGTCGCAAAGCGCTTCGGCTTTCTGAGACGATGAGAACGATTGCTGTGATCGGTAAAAACTTCGGGGACGAGGGCAAGGGCCTGGCGGTGGATTATCTTGCCAGGTCCTCCCCGCACCCCATGGTCGTGCGCCACAACGGAGGTGCCCAGTCCGGGCACACCGTGGAGCGGTCCCATCCCGCACAGTCGCGGTTCGTTTTTCACGAGCTTTCCTCCGGCTCCGCCTGCCGGGCCGATACACTCTGGGCATCAGGGTACTATCCGGATCTTCTCAAGCTCGGCGAAGAAGCCGAAAGCTTCCGGCAGATGTTTGGTTTCATTCCGGGCATCTGTGCCATGCATGACACATGCATCACCGTGCCGGATGATGTGCTGATCAACATGGCGCTGGAGACATCGCGGGGCGACGGAAGGCACGGCAGCTGCGGGATGGGCATCAATGAATGCGACATCCGGACAAAGGCAGGGTATGGATTGAAATTCGAAGAGCTCTCAGGTCTCACAGCCCGGGAGATGTATGGAAGACTGTACGGGCTCCGGAAAGAATATACCACCCGGCGCCTCCAGGAGCTCAGGGACAGCCTGAGCAGTGAAGCTCAAGAGTATCTGGATCTTCTTTCCAATGACAATGTCCTGCAAAATGCCGCCGACATCATGACGGACAATCTGCGCTATATGCAGGTGCTGAGCCTTCCGGGCCTGATGGCGAAGCTTGATCATGTCGACACGCTCATCTTTGAGACGGGTCAGGGGCTCCTTTTGGACAGAGACAACCGGGAAGCCGCGCCGCATGTGACAGCTTCCAATACAGGGCTGCGTTCCATCAGGCGATTCCTTGACGTGCTCGGGCTGCCGCTGGACGAGGCCGTCTATGTGTCCCGAACGTATGTCACAAGGCACGGGGCCGGACCTTTGATCGGCGAGTGCAGCCCGGATCAGATCGGACAGATTCAAAGGGACAGGACCAACGAGCCCAACGAGTGGCAGGGGCGGATCCGGTATGCGCGCCACAGGAGCTGTGAAGGCTTTGTGGAGGACGTCCGGAAGGATGTGGAGAGCATTGGCGGAAAAGACTTCCGGGTTTCACTGTTCCTGACCCACCTGAACGAAACAGGGTTTTCGCTTGCGATGGAGGGTGGAGACCTGCCGCTTCGGGAGTTTCTTCATACGCCCTGCATTACAGAAATGTTTGATGACTTCTATTTCTCCGCCTCGCCCTTCCCCGAGGATGTAAAACGCACCTGTATAGATGACTGATGTAAGGATTGTCACCTTTCTCTTGCGTCCCGGCATCGACGGGCAGCTACGGCACCGCGTGCGCCGCCCATCACACGGTGTTTTCCTGAGATGTCATGCCCAAGATGATGAAGCACCCGATCCGGAAGCCGGAACCATTGCAAAGGAACAGCGCTGAGTGATGCCGCATTCATCGCTGTTCCTTTGCCTATTGAACCTCCAGGATCATGCCTTCAAAAGGCAGAAGGTGCAGGGGTTCTCCCGAAATCCCCACGTGATCCCTCCCGCAGGTATCAAGGAGGAGTGAGAGCTTCCCCGGTACCGTTTCACGCATATCCGCCGCCTTTCCCGAAAAGTTCAGGATAGTGAGCATCGTCTGATTGCTGCTGCTCCTGAGGAACGCAAGAATACCATCCCCATTTTCGCCCCGCCTCACCCAGGAAAAGGCCTCCGGGTCATCATCCCGCTCCCAGAGCGCGGGGGAACTCAGGTACAGCCTGTTCAGATTCCTGCAGAACACCTGGAACTCAGCATGGTCCGGACTGTTCAGCGCCGCCCAGTCCAGTTCCTTCCGCTCATCCCACTCGAAGACCTGGGCCAGCTAGTTGCCCATGAAGTTCAGCTTTTTCCCGGGATGTGCGAACATGTACATGTACAGCAGTTTCGCCTGCCGGATCCTCTCCTCATATTCGCCTGCCATCTTGTTCAGGATCGTCCCCTTCCCATGCACCACCTCATCGTGGGAGAGCGGCAGGAGATACCTCCCGGAGTAGAAGTAGTCCATGGAAAAGAGGAGCTTCCCGATGTCCCGTCCACGCGACTGCGGGTCCTCGCCCATGTACCTGAGTGTGTCGTTCATCCATCCGAGGTCCCACTTGTAGTCAAAACCGAGTCCTTCCCGCCCGGCCGGCTTCGTCGTGCCCGCATAAGGCGTCGAGTCCTCGGCAATCAGCATGGCGTCCGGATAGTGTGCTTTAAGGCCGGCGTTCATCTGCTGCATGAAGCGCACGGCAGATTCGTTGATACCCCTTGCGCTGTTCCCCTGCCAGTAGATCAGATTGCCCACCGCGTCCAGTCTCAGTCCGTCAAAGTGATACCTGTCCAGCCAGAAGGCGCAGGAAGACTGGAGGAAGGAGCACACATCCCCTCGGGAGTGCATGAAATTGCAGCTGCCCCACTCGCTGTAGCCCACGTCAGGGCTGGGATACTCGTACAGTGCCGTCCCGTCGAAGTTCCACAGTCCGTAATCGTTGACGGCAAAGTGGACTGTGACCACATCGAGGATGACGGAGATGCCGCTCTCATGGCACCTTTCCACCATTTCCTGGAGCCCGCTCGGCTCGCCATAGCGGCTGGTGGCGCTGAAAAAGCCGGTTTGCTGGTATCCCCATGACTCGTCCGCCGGATATTCCGCCAGCGGCATCAGTTCGAGGGCATTGTAGCCGTTCTCCTGAAGGTAGGGGATCAGGCGGTCTGCAAGCTCCCTGTAGGTAACCCAGCCGTCCGCGGGGTCTCCTTTCCCGTCCCATCTGCTCTTTCGAATCCAGGAGCCCGCATGGACCTCATAGATATTGAGGGGCGCCGATCTGCGGTCATTTCGAGCCTTCATCCATGCGCCGTCGTGAAAATCATAGGAAAGGTTCCAGAGCACAGAGGCCGTACCGGGCCTTCTCTCTGAGAAAAAAGCATATGGATCCGCGCGGTCCAGCTGCCGTCCGTCCTTCTGCAGAATCCTGTATTTGTACATCTGCTTCTCTCTGGCCCCCGGCACTGTCACCTCAAAGAACTGCCCGTCGTAGATCTTCTCCATGGGGATCTCGTCCCATCCGGAGAAGTCCCCGATCACGGATACCTTCTCTGCGGCCGGGGCATAGACACGAAAGACAAAGCCTTTCTCCACCGGGTGCGCGCCAAGAAACGTGTATGCAGCAAATTCCTTGCCCGCGTAGAACCTCTGAAAATCCATCTGTACGCTCCTCCCATGCTGGCAGTCCTCCCGCGAAACGGATTCCTGCAGGAAACTGTCTCTGCCTTATCGTCGCAAAAGCCCGATGTGGTCTGCCTTTCATGTCCGTCATTTTACCGCATTCCCCCCGGATGCGAAAGCTTCGGGATACCCTTTCAGCCCATTGCATTTGAGAGTCACCTGCGTATAATGCTTCGTACGGGAATGAGGTCTCCCGCAGCATAATGCTGAAACCGCTTTTTCAGGCTGATGACTTCTGTATCATGAGGTGTTTGTGATGCAGAAAATCATCAGCTTTTTCTGCTTTTCAAACAGCTGCTTATCGTGGAGGAATTCGTATGTTTCTCAGTCTCGCTGTCCTGCTCCTGGCAGGTCTTCTGTCCGGCTGGGTTTGCCGGCGCGTCCACCTGCCCGCACTCTTTGGCATGATTCTCTCAGGCGTCCTCATCGGCCCGAGTGCGCTGAACCTGCTTTCCGGCAGTCTGCTCTCCGTTTCCTCAGACCTTCGCCGCATCGCCCTGATCATCATCCTGATCCGCGCCGGTCTGAAGCTGGATCTGAAGGATCTGAAAAAGGTCGGGCGCCCGGCCGTCCTCATGTGCTTTCTGCCAGCCTGCTGCGAGGTGCTCGGCATGGTGATCCTGGCGCCCCTGCTCCTGGGGCTCAGTCGGCTGGAATCCGCCATTCTCGGTGCCGTGATCGCTGCCGTATCCCCCGCCGTCGTGGTGCCGCGCATGATTCGCCTGATCGATGAGGGCTATGGCAGCGATGACGGCATTCCCCAGATGATTCTGGCCGGCGCATCCGTGGACGATGTCTTTGTCATCGTCCTGTTCACCGCCTTCACCGGTCTCGCCCTCGGCGAGGATGTGTCCCTTATGCACCTCCTGAACGTGCCCGTGTCCCTTGTGACCGGCATCCTTGCAGGGATCCTCTGCGGCCTCGGGCTCACGTGGCTCTTTGATCGGTCTGGCCGCACACACATGCAGGAGCCCGTGAAGGTCATGTGCATGTGTGCCGTGTGCTTCCTGCTCAACTGGCTGGAAAACGCACAGCAGGCTGTGCCCTTTGCAGGACTCATCGCGATCATTGTCTGCGGGGCCGTGATGAAGCAGAAAAACGGACAGCTGGCAAAGGAGCTGTCCGGTGTGTTCGACCGTATGTGGGTGCCGGCCGAGGTCTTCCTGTTTGTGCTGGTGGGTGCGTCGGTGGCCGTCGGGAGTGTGAAGGACGCGGGAGCATCTGCCGTTCTTCTGATCCTCCTGGCACTCGTCTTTCGCATGGCTGGTGTCTTTCTCTGCACGCTCGGTACCCGGCTGTCCCTGAAGGAGCGCCTCTTCTGCATCCTGGCCTACACGCCCAAGGCCACCGTGCAGGCAGCCATCGGCGGGCTGCCGCTCGCCATGGGGCTCAGCTGCGGCAGCACAGTGCTGACCGTGTCCGTGATCGCCATCCTCCTGACAGCACCGCTGGGCGCCTTTGCCATCGACGCGACCTATCGGAAGTGGCTGAGAAAGTCAGTCGCCCCTGAGTCCATAGTCTGAGATGCACTGCCTGAGGCCATCTATGGTGCTGTGAAAGCAGATGCCGTGATCCCTTGCCTTTTTGCAGTCCATCCACAGGTGATGGCGTTCGCCGGCATCCGTGAGCTCCACAGGAAGTCCCAGCTCCTCCTTCAGCCACCTGGCGGTCTCGAGCATCGTCAGATCGTGATCGCTGCCAAAGTTGTATACGCCGCCCGGAAGCTGCATGGCAGCCCGCACCATCTCCGCAACCTCACGCACATAGGTGAGTCCCCTGTGCTGAACAGAAGAGTAGGACTGCGCTCCGCCCCTCAGCATATTCACCAGGAAATTGCCCCTGTTTTCCACACCATAGACCGGCATGTCATACATCCAGGTCGCCCTGAGAAGGACCGTTCCGGGATTCACTGCAAGGGTCTTCTCCTCCATCTCCAGCTTGTGTCTTGCATAGAGATTGCCCGGCGCCGTCATCTCCTCCGGGTATGGTCCCTCCTCCCGGCATGCGCTGTACACCTGATCGGTGCTGAAGGCGACGAGCTTCACGCGGGTCTTTGCAAGCCACACCGGCAGCTCCACATTGGCCCGGTAGGAGGCCTCCGGGGCCCTCTCGCACGATGCGATGTCCGAGAGTGCAGATGTGTGAATGATGACATCCGGCTGCATCGTGTCCACGATGCGCTTCACGGTGTCCTCGGTGGCATTGCGCAGCGAGGGGCACGGCTGCGCAGTCTTGAGTTTCTCCATGATACGGGCACCGACAAACCCCCTGGGCCCTGTGACCAGTACCTTCAGCATTGTGCTTCCGCCTTTCTGTTGTTATTTTCCCACGGATAACGTCACCAGATCCTGTACAGCCCGCCCAGCATCAGAAGGGAGAAGAAGTACAGACAGTTGTCATAGTACCTGCGTGTGCCTTTTCTCAGTGGCATCTCCCAGAACCGCTTCAGGTACTCGTCCCGGTAGGCGCTGCTGCTCGCGATGGAGGCAGCGGCGAGTGTTGCCAGGAGGCCCGTCGGGTGCATGACGTGCTCATCCGTCATCGTCCCGTCCAGCTGGCAGGCCATGTAGTCCTCCGTCTGGATGCCATGGTAAAAGTCCTGCAGATGGGTCGCGATGTCGCAAAGCGCTTTATGCGGTCCGAACCAGAGCGTGTCCAGCGCGATGTTCATGGCGACACGGTAGGCATCCGAGTAGAAGGCGTACGGCTTCCTGAACATGAGCCGGGCACTGCCGTCATATTCCGCATACTCTGCGCACATGCCGGTTACGGGGTGTGCGCTCATATGGATATAGTGCCGGGATGCCTCCGCCGCTTTCTTCCAGAACGGTCTGTCCGCCTCATCGGCCCGCTGGGCAAACAGCTCATAGAAGTGCATCAGGTGATAGCTCGGATCCGAGAAGTTTGCCTCCGGCACAAATCGGATGAGCTTGTTCTCCCTGTCCCACATGGCCCTTCCTCCCTGAACCATTTCATCCTGGTGCAGGCAGTGCCGCAGAATCTCCCTCGCCTGACTGCTGTATTCGAATATCCCCTCCCCATCGCCCCAGCGGGCTGATGCCATGAACAGGGCCATGGCAAAGTACTCTTCCCCGTCCGGCGCAGGGCCTTCCGCGTTGTGATGGCCCTTCAGATCTACGGACCAGGCAAAGTATCCCTGATAGATCCCGCTTTTCTGATACATGTAGCGCATGGAGAAGGTCCAGAGCTTGTCAAACAGGTCCTTTCGGTCCATCTGAACGGCCATCATCATGCCGTAGCTCATACCTTCTGTGCGGGCATCCATGTTCCCGGTATCTACCATGCATCCGCTGTCTGCATCTACATCCAGGTAGATTTTCTCCTGCGGATCAAAAAACAGGGTATCTAAACATGCTTCCGCCCTGGCCCTCACATCCTGCATGTCGATGCCAAGATGCGAGAATGCATTCATATCGGTCCGCATGAACCACACCTCCTCTTACGATGTTTCCGTTCAGTCTGTACTGCCATGCAAATTCACTTTCAGCAGTTGGCAGTTTCCGGCACTGTGCATTTTCCGGTCCTGTCCTGACATCAAAGACCCTGGAGCGAAAACAGGCGGGCAGATACACTGCGGTTTCCCATCTGATACTTCGGTTCTAAAACTGCGCCAGGGCTGGCAACGACCCGAGAGAACGAAATGATAAACCATCTTTTAAAGCGCCTTCCGGATTGACAGGAAAATCTTCCCAATTGCCTCTCCCGGTGCTCGCTGGTTTCTCACACACATGTCCTGGTTTCTGCATTGTAGCATGTAATTGCGGTCCTGGATAGACGTGCACCTGAAGTCAGGTACCCTTGACCGCCACGCCGGCAGCTGTAACCCTGCAGGCTAAAATGCGTCAAAATCCTCTGTTTTATGCCATTTTTGCGTGATCATCCCTTGCCAAATTTAATCTTCCGAGTGTATGCTTTCTGCCTGATGGGCAGGGCATCTTGTGAACAAACCCCGCAAATGGTTTCCAGTTTCATCCACACAGGAGGTTATCAATGGCAATCCGTCAGAATCACACACGGCAAAAGGATATGGAAGCTGCCGTACAACATCACAGTGGATTTTTCGGTGCACTCCAGTATCTGTATCCGGCCAGCTCCACCGTCACATTTGATCACGAAAAGGAAATAGGCTTGAAGGCACCCCGTATGGACGGCCTTCTGACCATCCATGAAAAGACCAGCCCCTTTCCCGATCCCATCGGATCGTTCTTTAAGCAGTGTAATCCTAAATTCCCGAAATTTTCAGGACTACACGAAAATTCTTGATATAATCATTGGACCCTGCGTGCCAGTTTTATCTGCTTGTCGCATTCATAATTAAGAAGTCCTGATACCCTCATTGTATCAGGACTTCTCTCAATTTCAATCGACGGTTGGTGTTTCCTTTTCCTTGCCAGGCTTCGGTGCTGAGCTGGATATACACCTGTCAGCTCTGGTAGCTGCTGCCTGGGCTCGTTTCTTGGCATTCAGTGCCTTTTTCCGTAGATCCTTATCCAGTTCTTCCAATGCGCATGCTTCGTCTGCGCTCCGG
>JAFUBA010000120.1 GCA_017460395.1 Clostridia bacterium
ATCTCAGATTTGATCTCTTGTTCCAGTAAACTTTTTGCCATAACACATTTTCACTCGCGCATTGGGCGAGCGCCTCCTCGGTATGCATTATAGCATGCTAAAATCACCCGGTAAATACCCTAGATTTTGAACTACACCCAACAGAAATGCCCATGATATCAGCATCGGTGTCGCAAACATCTTTGATAAGTTTGCGGTGCTTGATCTGACGAGTGAAGCGTGGACCTATATTCAGGGTTTCCCCGACGACCGGACGCTTCCCATGACTGGCAGTTTCCAGGATTTCTATACTTCTTTCCTGAGCCGGGTGCCCGAGGAAGATCAGAAAAAAGAAATCGAGCGCTTTATCCAGCCAGCGCATCTGAAGCAGGTTCTCCATGATACAGACATAGCAAGTATCCTGATTCATGCACCGATTGGCTATGAGAATCTCTGGTATACTTACAATTTCATTGTCATCTCAAGGGACGAAGAAAGAAACCCTTTACGGCTTCTGGTCGTTCGCCAGAATGTCACAAAGCTTCACGAAAAAGAGGTGCACGACACCCATCTTTTGCAGGAAGCGCTGAGTGCTGCAGAAAAGGCCAGCCGGGCCAAAACAGAGTTTCTCTTCAATATGTCGCATGATATCCGCACGCCGATGAACGCGATCATGGGATATACTGACATTGCCAAAAGCCACTGCAATGACCAGACACTGGTTCATGACAGTCTGGACAAGATCAAAGCTTCCAGTGAGCATCTGCTGTCTCTGATTAACGATGTGCTGGATATGTCCAGAATTGAATGCGGAAAGCTGCAGCTGCACAATGAGGATTTCTCGATCACAGAATCCATGCGCAAGCTCCATGATCTGGTCTACATGCAGGCAGAAAAGAAGAAACAGACAATCACCCTGCAGGAAAACATCGAGCACACGGTTGTTCACGCAGACCCGCTCAGACTGAATCAGGTGCTTTTGAACATTTTAAGCAATGCTGTGAAGTATACCCCTGAGGGTGGGCATATCGAGATCTTTGCAGAGGAATTGATCAGCGACAATCCTGGCCATGCAGTCTATCAGTTCCGTGTAAAGGACGACGGGATCGGCATGAGTGAGGAATACCTTCCCCATCTGTTTGACAGCTTTTCAAGGGAGTTTAACAGCACCATCAGCCGTGTGCAGGGCACCGGCCTTGGCATGTCGATTGCAAAGAACCTGACCGAAATGATGAGCGGAACCATCCGGGTGACAAGCCAGCTCGGCAAAGGCAGCGAGTTCACCGTCACGCTGCCGGCCACGTATGTGGAGCAGGCAGGGACAGATCAAGAAAAAGAAGATCTCCATTTTGACACAGAAGACATAAAAGGTCTGAAGCTTCTTCTGGCAGAGGACAACATGATCAATGCTGAGATCGCGAAGATGATGCTCCTTGAGGCCGGATTTGAGGTCCTCCATGTAGAAAACGGCCAGATGGCCCTGGAAAAAATCGAGGAAGCACATGATGTCTTCGATGCCATCCTGATGGATGTGCAGATGCCGGTGATGAACGGATATGAAGCGACAAAAGCCATCCGAGAGCTGGAGTCAGACAGGAAATATCCGAGAATTCCCGTGATCGCAATGACGGCAAACACGTTTGAAGATGATAAAAAGAATGCGCATGAAGCCGGAATGGATGACCATATCGGGAAGCCATATCAGCAGGAAGAAATGATCCGGAAGGTTGCGGCATACGCTTTAAAGTATCATGCCGGCAAAAACGAAAGGTCGTAAGATTTCTGTAAATTTGCGCATGTCACAACAAATGCCCTGGCTCCAGCCAGGGCATTTGTGCTTCCATATACATTTTCCCTCCGTTTGACCATCCGGATCGTCTCTCATGCATTGATCCTGCGGACCGCATCTGTCAGATAACCGCTGAGAATCCGGGCATCCTGGGCAATGGTCATCCACTGTATGCCCCGTCCCACCAGTTCCATGCATGATTCCCTGGTGGGTCCCGCGCAGGATCCGCATACTTTTCCGTTTTCTGCAGCCGCCCTGGCCACCTGCCTCTGGATGTCCGCGATCAGACCGGGCTTTTTCTCAGGCGGCACGTCCGTCATGGACATGCCAAGATCCGCAGGTCCGACAAACAGGGACTGATATCCTGGCACTTTGGCGATCTCGTCCAGATTCCTTACAGCTTCCATGCTCTCAATCTGGAAAATCTTCCATACTTCGTCCTTTGCTGCCTTCAGATAGGCGCCTTCATCCTCGATGCCATATTTGATCGCCCGAAGAGGCCCAATGCCTCTCCTCCCGCCGTCTGCCGGATACGTGCATGCTTCCACTGCCTGGCGGGCGATCTCAGGCGTATTCACAAAGGGGAAGATCACGCCGTCAGGGCCCATGTCCAGCGTGTTTTTGATCTGGTACGCTTCAACACCCGGTACACGCACAAAGGCGCAGGCACCAGCAGACTGTGCCGCCAGCACATGATGGTAGATTTCTCGCCTGTCCATCATGCCATGTTCCGAATCTATCCACACAAAATCGCAGCCAGAATAGCCTACGATCTCACTCACAGACGCGTCGGCAAACAGCACGAACACACCCACCACAGGTTTGCCCTGCCGCATTTTCTCTGAGATTTTCTCAAGTCGTGCGTTCATTTCGTTTCATCCTTTCCATTCAGTCTTTTCCGCTATGCTGCGGGCCATCACACGATACCATGGTTTCAAGCCTTGCGCTGAAGTTTTGCCTGCAGATCCTGACCCAGGAAACACCTCTCTCACTTCTCGCGTCCGTCTTCTGCCGTGTAACCCCGGGGGATGGAAACCGGGAATTCAGCTTTTGTCAGATATATGTGGCCTATGATTTCTGCATGCCCATGCATTGTTCCTGCCAGTTGCTGCAGCCACCACAAAAAGCGTCTCACTTCCCGAAGAAAGTGAGACGCTCTGGAGGATATCATGTCCTCTAACGCCCAGATAGGTTTACCACAAATTCCATTCATTCCACAAAAAGGTTTACCAGATCATTCCATTCCATTTTCCATTTCCAGAATATCCACATGACTGTGCCCCTGTGTCTTCAAATGCATTGTTGAATTGCAGAGGCTTTATCCTCGTCTGACTTTACTCTTCCTCCCCTGCATTCTCGTCCACAAACAGCTTGATGCAGGCCTTGATCTGGGCTTCCTTGTAATTGTCATTGATTGCCCCGACCAGCCAGTAGGCATACTCGCCCTCATCATAGCTGCCGATGTTTTCAAGCGTCCCACCGTAGCGGAATTCCACATGCTGCGACTGAGCAATGGTATCTCCCGCGAAGGCAAAATAGGTGAACATGCCGGCATCTGCATCATCCGTGGCATAGACCCGCAGCTGCATGCCGACAGGCTGACCAAAGAAGGTCACATCCACGCTGTCCATGTAGTGATAGGCATGACGGAAGACCTCGTTGCCTTCCTGATCGGCGCCGGAGATCACATCTCCGCTGATCGTCACACTCTTGAGTCCGTTCTCCAGATAGCAGTCAAAGATCATGGAAGCAGGATCGCCGCCAAAGGCATCGATCGCTTCCTGGCCCTTCAGTGTACCCATAAAACCCTGGGTCATGTACGTGTACATACCCTCTGCCGCTTCGCCCTCAAGGCCATACGCAGCCAGGCATTCCATCCAGTAATCCTTGTACTCTTCCCTGGCAAATTCCGGGAACAGGTCGATATAGGTACCATTCAGATACGGCAGCAGCTCATCGTCTGATACCGCCAGGTCCACCTTCATGGTATACACGCCCGAGATGGTGACGAAATCAATTTCTGCGATCCGCTTGCCCCTGAGCGCATTGTAGATGCTGCTGTCCATCGCAAAGCCGATCTGTGTTTTCCGCCAGATATTCGCGATGTGGCGAAGACCGACTTTCGTGCCGTCATCCGCAGTCAGGACGATGCCGCTCACGTTCACATCTGCCAGAGCATCGTCTGCGCCGCTCACCTTCATGACCATGTCGGCATGACGGTCGTAGACAAAGATGGCATTTCCTTCAAGTGCGGTGCTCTCACCCTGCACTGTGCCGAAGGAACCGTCCTCATTGAGTACCTTGTAGCTTTTCGGTGCATCTTCAAGGACATACCAGGAGTAGCTTGCAGCTTCAAACAGGGCCTCGCTGCCAGTGAACACCGTGGTGGATTCCTGTCCCTTGTTGGTAACCGTGATCTCCACCTGGCTGTCCTCTGTCACCTCTGCGCCGCCAAGCGTCGGAAGCACGCTCAGATCTTCCACGAAGACCGGGAAGATGACGCCGCTGATATCGCTGCCCGCCGGATCTGTATGGTAGGATCCGCCTGCAAGGCCTGCGGTGCGCGTCTTCATGAAGGTGGAGGAGGACACGGCATCCAGTGCCGAGCTGTCTGTCACCTCAGAAGCATAGAACGCCTGATAGGGGATATTCATCAGCACATAGCTGCCCTCTGCTGTCTTTTCCTCTGCAGATGCAGACAGTGCAAGGACAACACACAGAACCAGAGCCACCAGAACCACAGAAATCTTCTTCATCAACTTGTTCCTCATGTACTTCTTTTCCTTTCCAGGCATTTTGCCCAAAAGGGAGCCATTCCCTTTTGGGCAAAATGCTGGCTGACGATTTTGCGATCAGGCGATTGCAGCGCCCAGTGCCTTGCACTTTTCGAGTCCTTCATCGTCAGGTGCTTCGTTGACAATCAGGCTCTCGCAGGCCAGGGTGATTCCCTTTTCGCCGCAGCGGGCTTCCCATGTCCGCATCCATTCGCCGTCACCCCATCCGTAAGACCCGAACAGGGCTACCTTCTTGCCGGGCAGCGCGCCTTCCACGGACTCCAGCATCGGCAGGAATTCACCATCTTCCAGTTCCTCTGCACCCATGGCCGGGCAGCCCAGGGCCACTGCATCATAGGAAGACACATCACTCACATCGGCACACGCCAGAAGATCCACCTCAGCACCATTTGCTTTTGCGCCATCTGCCACAGCATTGGCCATGGCCTCGGTGTTTCCCGTGCCGCTCCAGAAGATCACTGCAACCTTGCTCATTTGATAACCCTTCCTTTCTGAATTGCCTCAGATTGAATACTTGGTTAGAATATTCAAACCAGCCTCCTGAAAAAAACCACTGTCCAGGGACAGTGCCGCCTTCAAAAGTTAGTTTAAAATAACTAACGCTGGCATGTTATCACAACCTTCGAGACTGTGTCAAGCCCTTTGCAAAAATTTATAGACATGCAAACACCCCGCGCCCTGGGCGCGGGGTGAAACAGGTTTACATCCCTGCGATGACCTTTCTGTAGTGTTCCGGATCGGTATCCCCCTCTGTGCTGATGAGCAGTACACAGGAGGTGTCATCGAGATGCATTTCTTCCCGGATATCCCGGTATCGCCCGTCCTGCATGAGGCGGGAGAGCAGGCCCATGCCGACGGCTCCGGACTCCCCGGACACGATCGCCGGATCCGGTGGCAGGGGCTTTCCAAGCAGGCGCATGCCCTCCTCTGTGATATCGTCTGTCACCTCAAAGGCCGCATCGGCGATGTCCTTCAGCTTCTCCCAGGCGATGGTGGAGATGCTCTGACAGTTGAGTCCTGCCATCTCAGTGACGCCTGAGCCCGTGGCGTCCCGGCGCTCTCCCCTTTCAAAGGAAGGCACAAAGCAGCAGGCACCTTCAGGCTCCACGAGAGATATATGGATATTTCTCCATCTTGCCTTCAGGGCACAGGCCACAGCCGCCGCCATGGAGCCCACACCGGACTGAAGAAACACGTGGGTGATCTGCCTTTCCGTCTGCTGCAGGATTTCCTGCACCATCACGGTGTACCCCTGCATGATCCACGTGGGCACCTTTTCATATCCATCCCAGGCCGTATCCTGGCAGAGAAGCCATCCCTTTTCCTCGGACAGCGCCCGGGTGTACCGGGCGCACTCGTCGTAGCTGAGATCGGTCACCACGGCCTCCGCGGCACCCGCTTCCAGAATGGCCTTCCTCCGTGCCTCCACAGAGCCCTTCGGCAGGAACACGTGGGCAGATGCGCCAAAAAAGCAGGCAGCGAAGGCCACGCCTTTTCCGTGGTTGCCGTCGGTGGTGGTGACAAAGTGCATCTGGCGCACCCTTGCCTGCACGTCCTCCGACCTTATTTCCTCCAGCGTCACCCGTCCCGCATCTATCTGCAGCTGCTCGCAGATCATCCGGAAGACCGCACAGACCCCGCCCAGTCCCTTGAAGGCCTTGAGCGAGAACCTGGTCGATTCATCCTTGACCAGGATGCTCCCAAGGTGCAGCTCTTCGGCCCTTGCATGCAGTTCATGGAGCGCGGTCGGGTTGGGATCCACCATGTCGCGATATCTGAGTATTTCCGGGTCCGGAAGGAATGGCTGCAGAACATCCTCGGATATCTGCGTCGCCTTCAGGGGATTTTTCACACAGCGGATCAAGAAGCCACGACCTCCCGCAGAATTTCCACGCCTTTTTTAAGGACATCTCTGTCAATATTCAGCGCAGGCAGAAGCCGCACTTTGTCCTTGGCGGTGAGGCAGAGAACACCTGCGTCCATGCACTCCCTGACCACCTGACCTGCCGCCTTTTCCGTCTCGATCCCAAGCATCAGGCCTTTGCCGGAAATGGACAGGATCCCCTTCTGTCCCTGAAGCAGCTCCCGAACCATCTGTCCCTTCTCCGCGATGTCCCTCAGCATCTCATCGCTCAGCCGCTCAAGAATGCTCAGGGCACCGGCGGCGCACACCGGGTTTCCGCCAAACGTCGATCCGTGATCGCCCGGCCCCAGCACGTCCTGTACACGCTCCGCCATGAGTGTCGCGCCAAGCGGCAGCCCGCCTGCCAGTCCCTTGGCCGTGGAGACCACATCCGGGTGCAGGTCTGCATGCATATAGGCATACAGCTTTCCCGTCCTGCCGTTCCCGGTCTGCACCTCGTCCACAAGAAGGAGACAGCCGTATTTTCGGCAGAGCTCCTCCACTGCCTGAAGATACGCCCGGGAAAGCTCAATCACGCCGCCCTCACCCTGGATACACTCAAGAAGGACGCCGGCTACCTTTTCCTTCCGGAGCACTGCCTCCAGCTCCTCCGTGTCCTCCGGCGTCACGTGCAAAAAGCCCGGCGTCAGCGGCTGGAAGAGCTCGTGATAGTGCTCCTGCCCTGTGGCCGCGAGGGTGGTCAGCGTCCGTCCGTGGAAGCTCCCCTTCATGGTCACAATGGTGGAATATTCTGCGCCGCGATGCTCCATCGCCCACTTCCTTGCCACCTTGATCAGGCACTCGTTGCTCTCGGCGCCGGAATTGGAAAAGAACACCTTCTTCATGCCCGTGCGCTCACACAGCATCTGAGCCAGGCGGGCACACGGCTCTGTATAATACAGATTGGATGTATGCTGCAGCATGTGCAGCTGTGCTTCCACCGCCTTCACCCAGGTTTCGTCCCCGAAGCCAAAGGAGGTCACGGCGATGCCGCTGCCAAGATCGATATATTCCTTCCCGTTTTCGTCCCGGCACACAGACCCGTGCCCCTCCTTCAGGACCAGCGGGAACCTTCCGTAGGTGTGTGCAATATACGCCCGGTCCATCTCCTGAACATTGTCCATCTCGCTCATTCCCTCCGAATCCATGTCCCGGCGCCCTCGTCGGTGAGAAGCTCCATCAGGATCGAGTGTGGCACCCGCCCATCCATGATGACCGCGTTCTTCACACCCTTGTCCAGCGCCGTCAGGCAGCAGTCCACCTTCGGGATCATGCCGCCGGAGATGATGCCGCTCTTGTAGAGCTCCCGGGCCTCCTGCGCCGTCAGCTCCGGAATCAGGCTTTCCGGATTCTCCCTGTCCCTGAGGATGCCCGCGATATCCGTCATGAGGATCAGCCGCTCGGCCCCGAGGGCGCCCGCGATGTGGGCAGCGGCGGTGTCGCCGTTGATATTGTACACATTCCCCTCCCCGTCGCACCCGACGGTGGAGATCACGGGAATGTAGCCCTTCTCCAGGATATCCAGGACCGGCTGGATGTGCACGTCCGTCACATCGCCGACATAACCCAGCTTTTCGTTCCGCATGGAGGCCTCGATCAGGTGGCCGTCGATACCGCTCAGGCCGATGGCCCGCCCGCCCTGCAGCTGCAGAAGATTCACGAGGGACTTGTTGACCTTGCCGGCGAGGACCATCTGCACGATGTCCACCGTCTCGCGGTCTGTCACCCTGAGTCCATCCACAAAGACGGGCTCCTTGCCGAGGCGGCCCATGAGGTCCGAGATTTCCGGCCCGCCGCCATGGATGAGGACGATCTGCACCCCGATGAGCCACAGAAGCACGATGTCCTCCATGACCTGGCCCTTCAGCTTTTCCTGCGTCATGGCGTTCCCGCCGTACTTGATCACCACGGTCTTGCCCGTATACCTGCGAATGTATGGCAGGGCCTGGACCAGCACCTCTGCCCGCTGCGCGTTCGAAAACATGTTGCTTCCCTCTTTACTATCAGGTCCTGTAGTCGCCGTTGATCTTCACATAGTCATACGTCAGGTCGCAGCCCCACGCCGTGGCCTCCCCGTCACCCTCATGAAGGGTCACCAGGATGTCGATCTCCTTTTCCAGAAGGATCTCCCGCGCCTTCTCCTCGGAGAAGGGCACGCCACTGCCCATGCGGCAGACCTCGATCTCACCGGCCCTGCTCCTGAAGGACACATCGATAGCGTTCACATCCACCTCGGCCCCGCTGTACCCGATAGCGCACAGCACCCTGCCCCAGTTGGCGTCCGCGCCGAACATGGCGGCCTTGGTGAGGGAGGAGCAGATCACGCTCTTGCTGACCGTTTTGGCCGTTTCGTGATCCCGCGCGCCCTTCACAATGCACTCCAAAAGCTTCGTCGCGCCCTCGCCGTCACCGGCGATCAGGCGGCAGAGCTGCACCGTCACGGTGTTGAGCGCCTTCATGAAGATGGCAAAGTCCTCCCCGTCCTCCAGGATCTCCTGGTTCCCCGCAAGGCCGTTGGCCATGAGGACCACCATGTCGTTGGTGGAGGTGTCCCCGTCCACGCTGGTCATGTTGAAGGTCTCCTGCACGTCCCGGGAGAGGGCCTTCTGCAGCATGTCGGCTGAGACTGCGGCATCCGTCGTCAGGAACACCAGCATGGTGGCGAGGTTCGGATGGATCATGCCGGAGCCCTTGGCCATGCCGCCGAGGCGGCACGTCTTCCCGCCGAGCTCAAACTCCACGGCCACCTCTTTCCTGACCGTGTCCGTCGTCATGATGCCCTCGGCGGCAAAGGAATTTCCCTCCCTGGAGAGGGTGCGGGCCAGCTCCGGAATGCCATTCCGAAACGGCCCCAGATCCATCTGTTCCCCGATGACCCCCGTGGAGGCCACGACGACATCGGAAGGAGAAATGTGCAGGGCATCTGCCAGAAGCGCGCAGGTCCCCTCCGCGATCTCGGTGCCATTGGCGTTGCAGGTATTGGCATTTCCGCTGTTGCATATGACAGCCTGTGCCCGTCCGTCTGTCAGGTGGTCACGCGTGACGGCGAGCGGTGCGCCTTTGACCTTATTTTGTGTATACACCGCCGCACAGGCTGCCGGCACCTCGGAATAGATCAGTGCCAGGTCCCGCTTGGTGCGGTTTTTCCGAATGCCGCAGTGGACGCCGGATGCTGTATAGCCCTGTGCGGCGCACACACCGCCGGAAATCAGGTTCATGTGGATGTCCTCCCCTGTCAAAATCATGCAGTCAGTGGTTTCGTGCATTACGGTATGTTCAGCCCTTCAAACTCATCAAAACCAAGGGCCAGGTTCATGTTCTGGATGGCAGCCCCGCTGGCACCCTTGCCGAGATTGTCAAAGCGGGCGATGAGGAGGATCCTGTCCTCACTCCCCTCCACCATGATCTCCAGATCATCCCTGCCAGCCATGCCGACGGCCGAGAGAAAGCCGCCCTCGGAGGCGCTGCGCGACACATGCACCGTGCCACTCCCTGGATAGGCCTCCCGGTAGATCTTCACAATCTCCTCCCGCGTGCCATCTAACAGCTCTGCCCAAAGGGGCACGGTGACCTCCATCCCCCTCGGGAAGTCCGCCACGACAGGGCAGAAGATGGGCGCTGCGGTGAGCCCTGTGACCTTCTGCATCTCCCTGAGGTGCTTGTGCTGCTGAGTCAGGCCATACTGTCTTGGCGCCGCGAGGAGCGGGCTTCGCCCCTCCGCTTCGTACTCCGCAATCATCTTCTTTCCCCCGCCGGTGTAGCCCGTGAGGGAAAAGCAGGAAAGCCGGGTGTCCGGTTTCAGGAGCCCCGCCTTCACGAGCGGCGCCACGAGGGCAATGAAGCCGGTGGCATGGCAGCCGGGATTCGCGATACGTTGGTGCCCGCGGATGGCCTCTTTCTGCCCAGGGCTGAGCTCCGGGAACCCGTAGACCCATCCCTCCTCGGTCCTGTGTGCCGTGGATGCGTCAATCACGACCGTGGAAGGGTTCTGAACGAGTCCGGCTGCCTCCATCGCAGCATCGTCCGGGAGGCACAGAAAGACAAGATCCACCTGGTTCATGATCTCCTGCCGGGCAGATACATCCTTGCGCTTTTCCTCCGGGAGCGAGAGCACCTCGAGGTCAGACCGCCCGCTCAGGCGCTTCCGGATCTCCAGTCCGGTCGTCCCGGCACTTCCGTCAATGTAAATCCGCTTCATGCTCATCCTGCCTTTCTGAATCGGATTTGCACATGATATTCCCTTTTCCCTGTGTGTCAAGGCAAATTGTATATTTATGCATAATTATGCATGTTCTTTGGTTGTTTTTCCTGATTTTGCGTGGATAAGCCTGCATATAACATGTATAAACTTCCGAAAAACAGTCAAAAAGCGGTGCAGCTTTGCACCGCTTCTTGACTGTTTTACTTCTCGATCCGGAAGGCGGGGGCGATGGGGCTTGTGCCCTGAAGGATCTCGGGGAGCCTGACCTCCAGACCCTCCTCCAGGCGCTCAAAGGGCAGGGCTGCCTCAAGGCCCAGGAGGGTCACCTTCGCGGCCGGCCCTGTATACGGGATGAGCAGCGTTTTCTGAAGCTGATCTCCCTCCTCCTGCCGCACGAGGGCATAGAGGGTTTCGCCCTTCCTTGTGAAGGCCACCTTGCCCACCTCGTTCGGGTCCGCCATGCGGGTGCCGTAGATGGCCTCACCATTGTCCCGGAGCCACGCGCCCAGACCGTCCACAGCCCGCACGGCCGGGCCCGGCAGCTGGCCGTTTGGCTGGGGTGCAATGTTCAGGGCGAGGTTGCCGCCCCGGCACACCACGTCGATGAGCAGGTGAACCAGCTCCCTTGGCGTCTTGTAGCGCTCGTCATACCGGTAGGAGAAGGCATGGCCCACGGTCACGCAGCTCTCCCACGGCACGCGGATGGGGCCCGTGGGCACGCTCTGCTCGGGGGTGATGTAGTTTTCATTCTCGCCCCCGATGGTCCGGTCCGCCGTGATGAGCCAGGGCTGGATCTTCCGGGCCCTTGCGACGACCTCGCTGAGCCGGATGTCCTGCCCGTTCTGGGGGCCCACCTGGCCGCCGTCGAGCCACAAAATGTCGATGCGCCCATAGTCCTCCATGAGCTCCATGATCTGATGATGGGTAAACTCCACGAACTTTTCCCACACCTCCGGGTGCTCCTTCGGGTCGTAGGTGGGGTTCCTCGTGGCGCCCACCGGCCGGTCCATGCCCTCGGCCCAGTACCAGGGGCAGTGCCAGTCCGGCTTGGAAAAGTAGGCCGCAATCGCGATATCCCGTGCACGGAAGGCGTCAAAGACGTCCTTTGCAATGTTTGCGTGCTTATGGGTGTGGAAGGGGCAGGACGGGTCCGTCACCTTGTAGCTTGTGTACTTTGAGTCAAACATGCAGAACCCGTCGTGGTGCTTGGTGGTGAAGATCAGGTACTTAAAGCCGTTGCGGGCGGCCACGTCCGCCCACTCCTCGGGCTGAATGCAGACGGGGTTGAAGCTGCGGTTCATGTCCACATACTGTTTTCTGAAGACCGCCGGGTCCTTCTCCCACACGACATCCTCCCGGCTCCATGGCGCGTCATCCTCCGACAGCGGCCAGGATTCGCAGATGCCCATCTGCGAGTAGATGCCAAAGTGCATCATGAGCGCCAGCTTCTGATCCTGAAACCATTCAAGCCGCTGGCGGATCAGGGGATCCTTCGGCACCACATAGGTGTCCTCCCTGCTGCAGCCGTGCATCCCGTGAAGAATATTGTCTGCCATGCCTGTCGCCTCCATATGTCTGAAATGCCTGTTTCACCATATTCGAAAGTGTACCGGGTGCGCCCGCGAAATGCAATGGACATGTGTGTCATCTCAGGTCCGGCAGCTCATCCCGGGTGATGACGTACGGGCTTTCATACACCCTTTTCAGCTGCTCTGCGTCCGTGTATTCCTCAGAGTATCGTCCATTTTTCACGACAAACTCGCCGCTCCAGGTGCAGAACCAGGCCCAGTGGGTGCCCGTCGCTTCCATCTCATCGGGGGATGGCATCACGCCGTTCTCCGTGAGGGCGATCATCTTGCCTGCCCCGGAATAGGAGAGCGCCTCCAGAAACTTCGAGGTCTGCGGACCGTAGGAATGCCCGGATGCGTAGATGTCCTCGCCGATGATGTCCACCACGTCATCCCCGGGATACCAGTCCCCCTTCTGCCCGTTCCAGACCCAGATGAGGTTATGGAGCCCATATGTTTCCGTCAGCTCCTCATACAGGTGCCGCCAGAGCCATTTGCAGGCCTCCGGGCCCTTTGCACCCCACCAGAACCAGCCGCCGCTGGCCTCATGCAGCGGCCGCCACAGGACGGGCACGCCGGCATCCTGAAGGCGCTGAAGCTGGGAAGCAATCGCGCCGATGTCCCGTTCCAGGAGCGCCAGGCCCGCCTCGTCCTCGCCGCGCATGACCCTGTCTATATCGAACGTGCTGTTTTCCGTGTAAAACCCGCCCCACCAGGTGGGGTTTCCGCTCTTTGCCTCCACGAGGTATTCCGTGGGCGCGTTCCAGTGCCAGCAGAAGGTGACGATGCCGCCTTCCCCGTGGTAGCTTATCGCCTGCTCCACGGCATCGCTCCTGGCGCCCAGGGCCTGGCGGGATGGGGCATAGTCCATCATGTCAAGGCCAAGGATCGCGGGGTAGCGGCCTGTCAGCGCATAGATCGCCTGAATCTCGGTCCCCGTCCTGCCCCCGCTGCAGACCTGCCCCGAGAGCGTCACGTGCCCGTAGGAGTCACACAGATATTCAAAGAGCCTGCGCGCCGCCTCGGTGGCATTCCTGTCCGTGAGCGCCCGCTTCGCCCCGTAAGTTTCCTCCGGGACACCCGCGGCCGGTGTCACCTCCAGCGTGTCCAGGACGATCCAGCCCCAGGAGGGCGTGACCGTCACGCGGTGCGCTCCGGCCGTCAGGAAGACGCTTCGCACCGTGTCCTCCCCGTAGACCGCGGCCAGGGAATGAAACTGGCCCGCCTCCTGCCCGTCCACGAGGACGATGTTCACCTTCTCGCCCCCGATCCCGCGGCTGCGGAAGGTCAGGTCATAAAGGCCGTCCCCCGGAATCTCCACCTCGAAGGTCACGGTGTCATTCTGTCCCTCAAACTGCCCCAGCGCCTGTCCGCCTGCGGCCAGCGGATCCTGGATCACGCGGAGCGCGCCGGTATATGCGGCCTCCTCCGCCTGGTATACATACTCGCCCTCGCCTGTCGCCTGTATGGGCAGAAGGAGCAGGGCAGAAAGAAGCAGCGCTGCAGATCGTTTCATCCTTTGCACCTCCACACTTTTAAAAGGGCAGGGCGAAGCCCTGCCATGCGTCTGATATCCGATCCCGGAGGGATCCAGAAGGATCCGGAAGGATCCAGAAGAATCCGGGGGATCCGTTGCCTCAGTCCTGCGCTTTTCTCTGGCGGTTAAAGTTGATCAGGCAGCCGGCCTTCACGATCGCCCGCTCCTCCTGCGTCATATCGGCCACGTAGAGGGAGATCTTCCGGGGCTCGCCGGGCGTCAGCACATAGGCCGGGATGTCCTTCATGTCGCCACCCAGGGCCTCCCGGACATGCGGCACCAGGATCCAGTCGCCCACATCAAAGGCCGGTTCCGCCTCCATCTGGAATGGGATCATGCCCCAGTTGATGACGTTGGAGCGGTAGCGCTTGGTGGCATACTCCCGCGTGATGTTGGCAAGGCCGCCGATGACCCGCTGGCAGGAAGCCGCCTGCTCCCTGGCAGACCCGTCGCCTGGCTTGACGGCGTAGATCATGGAGCCGATCTCAAGGGAGGCAATGTCTGCCTGTTCAAACCCTTCGACCTTCCGGAGGGCCTTTTCCACGTCCTGGAGCTCCGGGAAGTCCTGAAGGATCGCAGCACCCTGTTCCCTCGCCTTCTCCATCCGGTCCACACTCTTGGACCTGGAAACATACTCCGGATCCCTGCGGCTGAGGGTGAACTCGGCCAGGCCCAGGGGATTGGAGCGGAAGGAGGAGGTCTCGCCGGAGGGGATCAGCTCGTCGGTGGTCGTCACGGGGTCCATGATCTTCGAGCAGACCTTCAGAAGGATGGAGTCCGAAAGCGAGGGCATGTCCGGCCAGTCGCGGATGTTGGGGCCGTAGACCAGCTCCGTCCCCTGGGGCTGCCCGTAGCCCATGTAGACGCGCTTTTCGTAGACGGCGCCATCGAAAGTATATTCAACGGGCTTGCCCCAGCCGTCATAGTCCAGCTGATCGGCTGCTGTCAGTACACCGCCCCTGGCCGCCGTGGCCGCGATGGAGCGGGCATCCATGAGGGCGACGGCCGCCATCTGCTGCTGCCCGGGCTTGGAGCCCTCGCGGTTGGGGAAGTTCCTGGTGGTGTGCCGCACCGACAGACCGCCGTTGCAGGGCGTGTCGCCGGCGCCAAAGCACGGCCCGCAGAAGGCGGTGCGCCAGATGGCACCGGCCTCCATGAGGTCGGCGGCATAGCCTGCGCGCGTGAGCGCGAGGAGGACCGGCTGGGAGGACGGATAGACGCTCAGGGAGAATTCCCCGTTCCCGCAGCTGCGGCCCCGAAGGGCCCGCGCAGCCTCGACGACGCTGCTGAGGTTGCCACCGGCGCAGCCTCCGATGACCCCCTGCTGGACATGCAGCTTCCCGTCCCTGACCTTGTCAAGGAGCGAGTAGCTGGCACGTCCGCCCGCGACCTTCTCCGCCTCCCTGTCCACCTTTGCCAGGATGTCTGTGAGGTTTTCCTGGAGCGTTGAGATCTCATACACGTTGGACGGGTGGAAGGGCAGGGCGATCATGGGGCGTATGGTCGAGAGGTCCACGTACACGCAGCCGTCATAGTAGGCCTTCTGTCCGGGCTTCAGCTCCCTGTAGTCCTCCTCCCTTCCGTGGACCTTAAGGAAGGAGCGCGTTTCCTCATCCGTCTCCCAGATCGAGGTCAGGCACGTGGTCTCCGTCGTCATGACGTCCACGCCGTTTCTGAAGTCCGTGGACATGGCGCTGATGCCGGGGCCCACAAACTCCATGACTTTATTCTTCACATACCCCGACTGGAACACGGCCCCGATGATGGCAAGGGCGATGTCCTGTGGGCCGACCCAGGGCTTCGGTGTCCCGTCCAGGTACACCAGGACCACGCCCGGATAGGCGATGTCATAGGTGTCCTCCAGCAGCTGCTTGACCAGCTCGCCGCCGCCCTCGCCGATGGCCATGGTGCCAAGGGCACCGTACCGGGTGTGGGAGTCGGAGCCCAGGATCATCTTTCCGCAGCCCGCATGCATCTCGCGCATGTACTGGTGGATGACGGCCATGTGCGGGGGCACGTAGATCCCGCCGTACTTCTTCGCGGCGGACAGGCCGAACATGTGGTCATCCTCGTTGATCGTTCCCCCCACCGCGCACAGGGTATTGTGGCAGTTGGTCAGGACGTAGGGCAGCGGGAAGTGGTCCATGCCGGAGGCCTTCGCCGTCTGAATGATGCCCACAAAGGTAATATCGTGGCTGGCCATGGCGTCAAAGCGGAGGCGCAGCCGCTCCATGCCCTCCCCCGTCTGGTGGCTTTTCAGGATCTGATAGGCGATCGTATTCTTTTTTGCTTCCTCCCGCTCCTGGATCGGGAGATCTCCCGCCTCCGTGATCGTCATCCCGTCCAGGAGACATACGGGGGTATCGTAGAGTTTCACCATGTTGCGCTCCACCTTTCCAAAACATGCAGGGTGACATTGGCACCCCTGATGGATGTATCCGTTTTCCCGGGCATGAAAAACATGCATCCGCCCGGCACCATGAAAGCATACCACATTGCGCCCTGTGTTGTAAGACATCCGGCAGGGCGAAACTGCCGCCATGACCCAAAAAACGATGGATGCATCGGGCTCTTTGCCCGGGGCGGCGCCATGTTTTCTTCCTGTACTTTTTCTTCTTGATCGCCCTTGTACTCCCGCAGAATCAGAAGTACAATGCTCCTATCCTGATGAGGAGGATCTCACGAGATGATTGAGTTTGGTACCGGCGGCTGGCGCGCCGTCATCGGGGATGGATTTACCAGGCAGAATATCCAGCGGGTGGCCTGTGCCCTGGCACGGAAGATGAAGGAAGAAAAGGTCGCAGATGAGGGCATCTGCGTGGGGTATGACCGGCGGTTTCTCAGCCGGGAGGCCTGCATCTGGTTTTCCGAGGTGATGGCCGGGGAAAACGTGCCCGTGCTCTTTGTGAACCTCTCCTGCCCCACGCCCCAGGTCATGTTCACGGTGAAGAACCTGAAGCTGCACTACGGCGCCATGATCACGGCCTCCCACAACCCGGCCGTGTACAACGGGATCAAGCTGTTCACCCTCGGCGGGCGGGACGCCACGGAGGACGTGACACGGGTCATCCAGGAAAAGGCCAACAGCCTCAAAGACGTTGAGATCCCCTCCATGCCCTTTGAGGATGCCCTGAAGGCAGGGAACATCCGCTATATCGATCCGAGGGATGAATACCTCGACTCCATTCTCTCCCAGGTAAACGTGGATGCCATCCGAAAGCGCCGCCTTCGCATCGTGCTGGACCCCATGTTCGGCGTCAGCGTGACGGGCCTCATGACGATCCTGTACACCTCCCGCTGCGATCTGGACGTGATCAACGACCGCCACGACGCCTTCTTCGGCCGTCACCTGCCGGCTCCCACGCCCGAGACCCTGATCGATCTTCAGGCTGCGGTGCGCGATCATCACGCGGACGTGGGCATTGCCACAGACGGCGACGCGGACCGGCTGGGCATCATCGATGAGAAGGGCAATTACGTCTCCGCCAACGAGATTCTGGTGCTGCTCTACTTCTACCTTCTGGAGTACAAGGGCTGGCGCGGCGCAGCCGTGAGAAACATCGCCACCACCCACCTCCTTGACCGCGTGGCCGAGGCCTACGGGCAGACCTGCCTGGAGGTGCCGGTGGGCTTCAAGCACATCTCCTCCGGCATGGACTCGGTGGACGCCCTCATCGGCGGCGAGTCCTCCGGCGGTCTCACGGTGCGCGGACACATTTCCGGCAAGGACGGCCTGTATGCGGCAAGCCTCCTGGTCGAAATGCTGGCCGTCACAGGGAAACCCCTGAGCGAACTCGTGCAGGATCTGTATGCGCGCTTTGGCGAGATGCACATGGCAGAGTACGACTGGGGTCTCACCGTAGAATCAAAGGAAACGATCCAGAATACCGTCATGGTGGAGAAAAAGCTCCCCGATTTCCCCCTGTCCGTCTCGAAGGTCTCCTACATGGACGGCTGCAAGGTCTACTTTGAGGGCGGGTGGATCATCGTGCGCTTCTCCGGCACTGAGCCCCGCGTCAGGATCTTTGCAGAGGCAGATACCCTCGGGCATGCAGAGGACCTGGTCCGGCGCATGGCCTCGTTCCTGGGGCTCGACTTTACCCCCAGAAGGCTCAGAGCAAGCTCTATACTCCACATGAGGAGGCGTCCCGCTTACGCGCATGCTGACAGACAAGCTCCATTCGCTGCTGGATTCGGATCACTTTGACTATGATCACCTTCGCAGCATGTTTCTGACACTGTGCCTGGATCAGTTCTTCATCTGCTTTATCGGCGTGGTGTCCACAGCCCTCGTCTCCTCCGTGGGGGAGGCGGCCATTGCGGCCGTGTCCATGGTGGGCACGATCAACGCCATGGTCTCCCTGATCTTCACCTCCCTGGCCTCGGGCGGAGCCATCGTGGTGAGCCGCGCCAAGGGGCGGGGCGAAAGAAACGAGATACGGGAGGCCATCGGGGAGGTCACGGGGCTGTGCGGGTTTACCGCCACCGTCCTGGCCATATTGATGATCCTCTTTTCCCAGGGGATCGTGGATTTTATCTACCCCGAGGTCGAGGAGATCCTGAGGGACTATGCCGTGCGCTACATGCGCCTGATGGCCATCTCCTTCATCCCCTACTCGGTCTTCTGCGCCATCTTCAATATCTTCCGCTCGGTGGGCGACACAAGGAGCGCGCTGGTGCTCACGATGGTCATCAACGTGGCACACCTGATGCTGAGCCTGCTGTTCATCAACGGCATGCACCTTGGCGTCGACGGATCCGGCCTTTCCTACATCATAGCCCGGCTCCTCGGCATGGTGCTGGCCCTCATCTGGCTCCTTCGCGTCCACAACGATTACGGCGTGCGGCCCGGACATTTCTTCCGCTTCCACAGGAGCATCACGCGGGAGATCGTGTCCCTGGGAATGCCCCTCACCATGGAGTCTCTCCTCATGCAGGGCGGCATGCTCCTGGTGCAGATCTACCTTGCCCGCCTGACCACCACCGATCTTGCGGCCCACGCGGTGGCCAACTCCCTCCTGCTCCTCTACCAGATCACGGCCGGCGCCATGAACACCATCGTGGGCACGGTCTGCGGGCAGTGCTACGGAGCCGGTGAGGACGAGCTCACGCGGCGGTATATCCGCAACATCATCTTCGTCGGCCGCTTCGTGCTCCTCGTGTCGGTGCTGATCCTCTATCCCCTGACACCCCTCCTTCTGCAGCTCTACCACGCAAGCCCCGCGGGCAGCGGCATCGCCTCCTCCTGCCTTCTGATCGCCGCCATCGCCATGCCCATCCTCTGGTGCGATGCAAACCTCCTGGGCATGGGGCTCAGGGTCGCCGGTGACAGCATGTACGTGGGCACCGTGTCCGTGCTGGCCCTGGCCATTGGAAGACTGGTCATCGGGTACATCCTCACGATCCCCATGGGCCTTGGCGTCCAGGGCGTCTGGATCTCCATGGTCATCGAGTGGCTCCTGCGCGCCGTCGCGCTCAGGCTCCGCTTCCGGGGCGACAGATGGCTCCACCGGGAGGCACCCAAGGCTGCATAATTGAGAAGACATGATGAAAACACCTGGACGCATGTCCAGGTGTTTTTCACAGTGTGATGATCCTGCCGCCCATCTGCTCGGCCTCGGCCCGGTCGTGGGTGATGAGAAGCACGGTTTTTCCGGAGGACAGGTGGATGGTCTCCCGGATCACCGCTTCCCTCGTCTCCTCGTCCAGCCCCTTGAAGGGTTCGTCCATGATGAGGACCTCGCAGTCCGAGAGGAGTGCCCGCAGAAGGGCCACGCGCCGCTTCATGCCGCCGGAGAGCTCCCGCACCTTCTGCCCGGCACACCCTTCAAGCCCCATCCGCGCCATGGCGGCGATCACCGCGACCCTTGGCACCTGCGGGTTCACCAGGCGGATGTTGGAGACGGGATCCATCTCCTCCACCAGGCGGTCCTCCTGGAAGACGGCACCGATGCGCCGGCCTTCAAGGCCCACCACTTCGCCGGCGTCCTTTTTCTCCAGGCCCAGCAGAATGCGCATGAGCGTGGTCTTGCCGCTGCCGGAGGGCGCCATGAGGCAGAGTGTCTCGCCCTCGGCCCATTGAAAGGACAGGTCGCGGAGCACCTGCTTGCTCCCGAAGCTTTTGCTGAGATGCCGGACCTCCATCATATCCTGTTCACCCGCCTCTCGAGGGCCTTGAGAAGGAAGAGCACCGCCTTCTCAAACACCAGGCTCACACAGATGATGACCAGCGTCCATGCAAATAGGTCCCGCGTGTCCAGATACACCTTCGCCTGCTGCAGTCTCTCCCCGATGGAGCCCACCGGCATCCCGATCACCTCCGCTGCGACCCCGCTCTTCCAGCTCAGGCCCAGCGCCACCGAGCACCCGGAGCGGAAAAAGGGCATCACCATGGGAAGGTAGAGCCGGAAGATGCGGCGAAGGGTCGGCACCCGGAAGACCTGCGCCATCTCGAGAAGCTCCCTTGAGCAGGACAGGATGCCCTCCAGGACACTCGTGTAGATGATCGGAAGGACCATCAGGAAGGAGATCAGGACGGAGAGCTTCTTGGAGGACAGCCAGATGAGCGCCACAATGATGAATGACGCCACCGGCACCGTCTTGACCGTCAGCATGAGGGGCGAGAGGAGGTCACGGATCCAGCGCTTCCATGACGCGAGGGCAGCGAGCAGGATGCCGCTGAGCGTGGCCAGCACAAAACCCAGCGCGATGCGCGACAGGGTGTAGGCGACCGTGCCCCAGAAGGCGGGCTCCATCACAAGTTCGCCCAGGCGCGTGAGCGTGCGCCAGGGCGATACGAGAAGGATTTCCTTGCCCACGGCCATGCTGGCCAGCTGCCAGACGGCAAGCCAAAGCAGCACGGCCCAGGGCTTTACAGACGTGTGTTTCATCGGTTTCCAGTAATTTCAGCCTCAGCGGCTGTAATAGAAGTCATCCGCGGGGACTGCGCCGCCGACAGACTTGGGGTTCTGGGTATAGAGCTCGCTGAGATATCCGGAGAGCCTGGTTTTGAGCTCCTCGCCCTCCACGAACACGATCTTGCAGGCGGGAATGGCCTTCTTTGCGACGGCCTCGGGCACGATGTCAAATTCTCCCACGAGCCTGGCTGCGTCCTCCACGTTCTCGTTCACGAACGAAACGGAATCTGCGTAGGCATCCATGAAGGCATTCAGCTCATCCCTGTGTGCTTCCGCATAATCCTTCCGAACGATGACGGCACCGGTGATCAGGGCAGAGGGGTTCTCCACGCCTTCCTGCAGCCGGTCCCACTCCTCGGTCAGGTCCAGCACCACATTCAGGCCTTCTGCCTTCATCTGGGCCGTGGTCACAAAGGGCTGGGGCAGCATGGCAATGGCGTTCTCCTGGCTTGTGAGGACAGCCAGGCACTCTGCATGCTCGCTCTTCCACTCGATGGTGACATCCTTTTCGGGGTCAATCCCGTTGCCGCGGAGAATGTAGTTCAGCGCATACTCGGGGGTGGCACCCTTGCCGCTGGCGTAGATGGTCTTGCCCCGAAGATCCTCGACGCTCCCCACGCTGTCGCCGCTCTCCACGATGTAGAGGACGCCAAGGGTGTTCACCGCCAGCACCTGCACATCGACACCGTCATTGTTGTACAGGACGCTGGCCACGTTTGCGGGCACGGCAGCCACGTCCACCTCGCCCTTGACCACCATGGGGGTCACCAGCTGAATGTCGCTGGCCATGTCAAAGGTCACACCGGGGAGCTCGCCATTTTTGGCATCCTCCATCATCTTCACCATGCCCATGGCCGTGGGGCCCTTGAGGGCGACCACCCGCATGGGCGCATCCTCGGCAAAGGACACGGACAGGGATGAAAGCAGCAGCGCTGCCAGAAGAAGCAGTGACAAAATACGTTTCATTTGGAATTTCCTTTCCAGTATATCAGTATTTGGGTTCCCATATCTGTCGGCCTTTGGCCGAGTGATATCAGTTGTTTTCCGTCTCCTGCGGATAGAGAAGGCCCTCCAGCTTTTCGCGGTCCAGGACCTTCATCCCGCCTCGAACCATCTGGAGGCACCCCTCGTCCCTGAGGTAATTGAGCTCTCGGTAGAGCTGGGCCCGGCTCACGGACAGTTCCGCTGCCAGGTCCGTCTTCGTCCCCGGAAGCTGCACTGCGCCGTCTGCGCCGGAGCGCAGGAGAAGATAGGAGATCAGCTTGCCGCGCGCCGTCTGGGCCGTCAGGAGGGCAATGCGCCGAAGGAGAAACTGGAGCTTCTGATTGCAGATCCTGGCATAGCGAAGGGCCAGGGCGCTGTCTGCGAGGAACGCCCCCTCCACCTCATCCCCCGGAATCAGGAAGATCAGGACCCTGGATTCTGCGCACAGCTGCGTGTCCAGGCTGCCGCCGGTCAGGAGGTTCGCGATGCCAAAGCAGTCGCCTGCGCCGAGCGTGTTGAGGAGGACGCCGTTTCCATCGGGTGCAAGAGACCAGACACCCAGGACCCCGTCCGCAATGAGGCCGATGCTGTTTCTGTCATCGCCCTCAAGCGCCACCTTCTGTCCCGGGGACAGGTGCAGCGCCTTCCCGTGAAAGCCCTCCAGCACGTCGTCCTGCATGCCGGAAAACAGCTGCGAGACCCCAAAGGCCCGCTTCACGGCAGCTCTTTCCTTGTCTGTCAGCGGCATGTCATCCCTCCTTCCCGGAAACATCTCATGGATGCAGGCGAGAGTATATGCCCCGTTCCCCTGTTTGTCAATCCTAATCTGTTTCATATGAGACAAATTATCCGGATTGATTCCCGCTGCCCGGCATGATAGACTTTCCTCAATCCATGTTGGGTTTTCCCTGGAAGGAGGACGGCCTTGCGTTTTTTGCGTCTGACTTTATTGCTTATATGTCTCATGCTGCTCATTTTCCCTGCGATTTCTTTGTCTGAGGAGGCTACACTTATGGACCTGTCATCACGCATCTCCGGCATGTCCCTTCGTGAGAAGGTTGGCCAGCTCTTCTGTATCCGCCCGGAGTCCCTGGAGGAGAGCTACTCCGCAGCCGAGCTGAACGAGGCCTACGGGAACGGCACCAAGAGCGTCACCGAGGGCATGCGTGCACTCTATGAGGACTACCCCTGCGGCGGGTTTGCCCTGTTTCTCAAAAACATCGAGAGCCCGGAGCAGCTTCGCACCTTTACCGCAGACCTTCACGCCATGGGCGGGATCCGGCCGCTTCTTTGCATCGACGAGGAGGGCGGGAACGTCGCCAGGATCGCGAACCACCCGTCTTTCGATGTCCCCCGCTTCTCTCCGATGGGCACCCTCGGGCAGAGCGGAAAAGAGGAGGACGCGTATGATGCCGGGAAGACCATCGGGCAGTACCTGAAGGAATTCGGCCTGGATGTGGACTTTGCACCGGTGGCGGACGTGAACACCAACCCCCTGAACCCGATCATCGGGCTGCGCGCCTTCTCCTCCGATCCTGCGGTGGCCTCCCGCCTCGTCCAGCAGTTCCTTTACGGGCTCCACGAAAGCGGGGTGGCCGGCTGTCTCAAGCATTTCCCGGGCCACGGGGACACCAAGACCGACACCCACACGGGGTATGCGGAGACGCTCAAGAGCTGGGACGAGCTGGTGACGTGCGAGATGCTGCCCTTCATTGCGGGCATCAGTGCGGGGACGGACATGATCATGACCGCCCACATAGCAGCCCCGAACGTGACCTGCTCCTCCGTCCCCTCCACCGTATCCCCGCTGATTCTCACAGAGAAGCTCCGGGGCGAGCTCGGGTACGAGGGGATCATCATCACCGACGCCCTGGCGATGGGAGCGATCACCCAGGAATACACGAGCGCCGAGGCATCGATCCTGTGCCTTGAGGCCGGGGCAGACATCATCCTGATGCCCTTTGACTACGTGGAGGCCTTCGACGGGCTCATGGAGGCCGTGGAGAGCGGCCGCGTGCCGGAAAATCGGATTGACGAGAGCGTCACGCGGATCCTTCTTTTGAGGGAAAAGCTGGGACTTCTGTGAGGCCACGTATGCTCCAGAGAGAAAGAAAACTTCAGGACCTGATCGAGCGCTACCGCGCGGGCGGGTACTTCCCCGATGCGGCCGTATGTGTATTTTCAGGGAAGCAGATCCTGACAATCCTCACCACGGGGAGCGCCCAGGAGCATTCGGTCTTTGATGTGGCGAGCCTCACCAAGATCGCCACCGCCACCCAGATCCTGCTCCTCGTGGAGGATGGCCGCCTGTCCCTGGACGGGCGCATCGCAGACCTGCTGCCAGCCCTCTCGCCGTCCGTCTTCCGGGCGTATGATCAGGTGAAAGACATCACCATCTGTCAGCTCCTCACCCACACCTCGCCCCTGCCCGCCTGGTATCCCTTCTACACAAGGCAGCAGGACGGCTTTTATGACATCCTCGCCCACGTCATCCAGGTCTGTCCCAAAAGCCGTGGTGTCACCTACTCCGATCTCAACTTCATGCTGCTGGGGAAACTGCTGGAGGAAGTCTGCCGTCTGCCCCTCCAGGACTGCCTGCAGCAGCATCTGTGTATCCCCTTTGGGATCCGGGACATGACGTACCTTCCGGGTGCATCTCTGCCCGACCGCCTGATCCCCTCGGATCTTGGCAACGACATTGAGATGCGGATGGTCCGGGAGCGCGGCCTTCGCTTTGACGGCTTCCGTCCCCTCGGGATCCCGGCCCCCGGCACCGTGAACGACGGGAACGCCAACTACTATTTCGGCGGCGTGTCCGGCCATGCGGGGATCTTTGCCAGCGTGCAGGCCTACGCAAGGCTCTGCCAGGTATACCTTGAGACGGACCTGAAGGGCCTGATCTCGGCCCAGCTTGAGCAGCCGGACGCCCCGGGCCGCGGCCTCGGGTTCCAGGTGGGCATGACCTATCCCTGCGGCTGCGGGCACACGGGCTTTACCGGCACATCCATCTATCTCTCCAGGTCCCACGACGTCGGCGCCGTCGCCTTCACCAACAGGCTGTGCGCCGCGGAGGCCGGGCACGACATGAGCGAATTTCGCCGGGCACTCCACGAGACGGTCCTTGCCCTGTACGGATCATGACAAAAACACCTCCCAGGCTCCGGGAGGTGTTTTTGTATGTTTCGTCTGTATCGTACGATTTTGTGGTTTATCCCTTCACGCTGCCGATGGTGATGCCCTCCACGAACTGCTTTGCAGGAACACATACAGAATGAAGGGGAACAGGAAGGTCAGCGTGGCGCCAGCCATGACCATGCCATAGTTGGTGGTGGAGTTGCTGGAGAGCGTGGCCATGGTGACCGGGAGCACGTGCATGTCAGATCTTGTGTTGATGATCAGCGGCCAGAGGAAGTTGTTCCAGGCCGCGTTGAAGGTGAAGATCGTGAGCGTGATGAGGGCCGGCTGAACCAGTGGAATCACGATGGTCACAAAGCGTCTGACCTCGCCGCACCCGTCGATCTCGGCCGCCTCCAGCAGCTCATTTGGCACGCCCACCATGAACTGGCGCATCAGGAAGATGCCGAAGGCACCCACCATGGGGAGGATCAGGGCAGCATAGGTGTTGGTGAGGCCGGCACGGTTGATCATGACAAACATGGGGATCAGGACCACCTGGCCGGGGATCATCATGGTGGCAAGATAGCCCTGGAAGAGCACTTCCTTGCCGGGCACAGGCTTCTTCTCAAACCCGTAGGCCGCCATGCTGGAGGCGATGTCCACCAGAAGGCACGACCCCACCACGGTGATGATGCTGTTGACCAGTGCCCGCCCGAAATTGCGCTTGACGATGGCATAGACGAAATTGTCAAAGCTGAAGCGCAGGTCGCTGATGGAAATGTACAGAGACTCAGAGTCCGTAAAAGAAACGGCGATCATGTAGATCAGGGGCGTCAGGCACAGGATGGCAAAGAGCGTGATCAGGACCGTACCCAGCACCACAAAGGGTGTCACTTTCTGTTTCACTGTCAGTCACGCTCCTTAAAACACAGCGTCTGCACCGCATGGATCAGGAGGATCACGATGAGAAGACAGACGGCCAGGGCGCAGGCATAGCCGATGCGCTTATCCTGGAACGCGTAGGAGTAGATCATGTAGGCGATGGTGTAGGTGGACCTTCCCGGCCCGCCGCCGGTCATCTTGTAGACCAGATCAAACACTTGGAAGGACCCGATGATCCCGAGGGTCACGATCATGTAGGTGATGGGCTGCAGGACCGGGAGTGTGATGTACCAGAAGCGCTGGAAGGAGCCGGCGCCATCCACCACGGCCGCCTCCCGGATCTCCGAGGACACGCCCATGATCCCGGCATAGTAGATCACCATATAGTAGCCCGTGTTCTTCCATATGGCCACCGCCGCCACGCTCGGCAGGGCGTTGACCTTCGAGCCGAGGAAGTTGACCGGTCCTGCACCGAACAGTCCCAGGAACTGGTTGATGAGGCCGCCCTTTGGCTCGTACATGATGTTCCACACGGTCGCCGAGGCGATGAGGGATACGATCACGGGAATGAAGATGGTGGAGCGCAGAAGGGACCCAAAGCGGTTTTTCAGATGTTCTGCCAGGAAGGCTGCGATGATCAGGGCCAGAATGGTCTGGGCGGGCACGGTGATCAGCACATAGATGAGGGTATTGTGCAGGGCGTCCCCCAGGGCCTTGTTGGTGAACAGCTTCTGGTAGTTTTCCAGACCGATCCAGCTCGGCGCACTCACCATGTTGAACTTGGTAAACGAGTAGTAGATGGAGAGAAAGATCGGGATGACATTGAAGGTCATCATCAGGATAAAGCTCGGCGCGATATAGCCCATGCCGATCAGCGCCTGCACCCTTGTCCGCTTTCTCATCCCTGACTGTTTCTGCATCTTGAAGCCCTCCGGGATGATTTGAAAAAGGGCTCCGGCTGCTGCCGGAGCCGCTCAGATATCAAGGCATCTTGCTTACTGCTTGATCTGATCCTGATAGTATTCCATGGTCTCGCTCAGCACTTCTTCGGGGGTGAGATCGCCCATGAACATCATCTGGATGTTGGACTGCAGTGCCTTCTCAAAGGAGGCCTTGCCCTCGAACTCGGACACCACATAGATATCGTCTGTGTGGGCACCGGTCAGCTCGTCATACTTGGGATTGTTGGTGTAGGTGCTGTCCTTGGTGAAGCGGGGCAGGAAGAAGATCTGCTCATGGAAAGCGTCCATGACCTTGCCGGAGGTGATGATCGTCAGCGCCTTCACAGCCAGTTCATCTGTGCCGCGTTCCTTGGACTTGGAAGCCACTGCGAAGGAGTCGGTAGCAGTCCTTGCGCCATAGCCCTTGGGTCCCTTGAGGGAGAAGAAGTATTCCCAGTTCACGCCATTGCCGGTGAAGCTGCTGCCCTTGTTCAGATCGCCCACCACGAAGGCCAGTTCACCGTTGGCGAACTTGTCGATGGACTCGGTCTCAGCCACGATGGTCTCGTCGAAGATGCCCTCGTCATAGAGCTTCTTGAGGAAGTTCAGGGTCGCGAGGCCTGCTTCGTTGTTGATGGCGATCTCGCCATTCTCGTCCAGCATCTCGCCGCCGGCCTGGAAGTAATAGGGCCAGAAGGCCAGCATCAGCGCGCTGGTGCCGGTGGTGGCGCCCCAGTTCTGCAGGAAGCCCTGCTTGCCGGTCTTGTCCTTGATCTCCTTGCAGGCTTCGATGAAGGCATCCCACTCCTCGGGCATGGCGTCAATGCCGGCCTCAGCAAGGATGTCCTTGTTGTAATAGCCCACAGCCACGCCGTCGTCCATGGGGACGATGACATGCTCGCCCGCGGCGTTCACGGGGCTCAGGTTCCAGAGCAGATAGTTGTCCTTCTCTTCCTCGGTCAGATAGGAATCAAGGCCCAGGAGAAGGTCATTCTGCACGAGGTCATAGTTGTCGGTGACATAGACCACGTCAGGACCGTCATTGTTCAGAAGGCCGGTGTAGATCGTGGTGTTGTAGTCGCCCCAGGGCAGGATTTCCACGTTCACATCCACATCGTTCTCTGCGCTGAACTCAGCCAGCTGGCCTTCCCAGAAATCCTTGTCGGAGATGGCGTTCTCATCCTTGCTGAACTGATACTGAGGGATCCAGATCGTCAGGGACTTTTTCCCGTCAGCCACAGCAAAGGAAAGGCAGGACAGCAGAAGAGCTGCCACCAGAAGCATGGAGACAAACCGTTTCATTTCTTTTCTTCCTTTCATGTGATGTTCCTATAGTTCGCGTTGTCTGCGCTTGACAGGAAGTCTACCACAGTCACATGCTTTTCTCAAGGGTCAGACCAGATGGCATAGCTGGTCCCATCTGCTGAGCAGAGCGTCGTGTTATGACGTGGATTTGTCAAACTGAGTCTGGCGGTATCACGCCAGTTTCCTTCGTCTGTCTTTTTCCCCTTGGTTTTCCCTTATCAGACCTCGGTTTTCTTGGCGTGGTATCTTTCCTTCCCTTGGGTCTTCCAACTTTTGCTTTGGGTGCCGGCGCGTCTTCCGTCTCTGTGATCGTTTTCTTTGGCTTTGGTGGCCTCCCCCTTCGAGGCCGCACCTGTTGGGCAGGCTCCGGATGCTCTTTCAGCGTGCGCTCCTGATCGGTTTTTGCACCAAACATGCGGGCATTGTAATCCTGTGCGAAACTTGCCATATCTCCCTCGGTGAGACCAAACGCTTTGAGCAGGTGCTTCTGCGCTTCCGTCATGCTGCTGATATAGCGGTACCGCCTGGAGAGCAGATAAAGAAGCCCGATCTCATCGAGTTCGAGATCCGCTGAATCCATATCCAGCGCTTTCCTCACTTCCCCGATCTCGAGGTCAATCAGTCCTGCGGCCAATGCCATGGTCGCCCGGGTGCCATTCTCTGTCCTGGCAAGTTCCGCCTTCTGCATGAGCACGCCGTATTGCCACGCTCCTGCACGGGACTTCTCATAGGCATCATATGCCTTTTCAGCATTCATATCAGGGCTCGTACGCATGGTAAAGAATCCCTGGCTGTAGAGAAGCTGCTGCCATGCATCATAGTTGATCGTGACCTGACCCGTACGCCCGCTGCCTTCCACAGACACAATCTGACGGTATTTCTCCTGTACCACCGCCTCCCGTCCCTGCTGGATTGCCTCTGACAGTCTCCTTTGTTCATCTATGATTTCCCGGTTCAGTCTGATTGATTTCTGGCTTTCCAGTGCAGCATCGAAAAACAGGATCCGCATCGCTCCTGCTTTCCCATCATCATGTCCTTCATCGATTGCTCTGCCAAAGCTACCGTCCTCATACACCAGATACTCCGGATTCCAGCGTATATCATCGCCCCAGGACCTGACCAGTGCGGCATGATCAGGCGCGTTTGAAGGGATCAAAGTGATGTACGGTCCCGGCCAGCCGTCCAGATCATCTCCTACGGACATGACTCCTTCAATCTCAAGCCCGAGCCCTTCGAGATATTTCGCCAGGCAGGCACAATGCCGGCCCACCGGGACACCCCTCTCACAGACATACCATGTGACCGGCCTGCCGCTCTGTGCGTCAACCACATGGATGTAACGGCCCCTGGTTTCCTCGGATAGATGTGAGGCCTGCTCGTTATCATACAGACCTGCCCGCTGGCATTCCCTGTAAAAGCTGTCCAGACACAGCCAGACCTTTCTGGTCCCATGTGTTTCCTGGAGTTTCCGGATCCACTGGCACCGGAACTGCTCGTTCATCTCCCCGTTGATGGTGTCTTCAAAAAAGTTCGAGTACCATTCTTCCGTGTGCAGCGCATCCGTAAAGCGCACCTGGTCTGCCATTTTCTCTTCAAAAGGTGTTCTGTCAGAGCGGCCTCGCATGACGGAAAACATGGCATAGTCGAGAATGGCATTCGCCCGCTCTGTGCCGTATGCATCCTGCAGGATCCGGTAGAGTCCCGTCCTGGTGGCGATGGTCAGCGTCATGGCGTACATGCCAAAGTTTACTTCGGGAGAGGGAGCCCTGTCATCCGGGATGGCTTCATTCCAAAGGTCCGGATAGTAAAGGCGAAAGCGCTCATTGGGCGACATCGTCCCCTCGCCTGTGACATACCCGATCGTCTCACGACGGGGTCCGCCGTCTGCGTCTGAGATCACAAAGACACGGCAGTCAGGCCGTTTCACTTGCGCAAAGTCAGGAATAGGAACCTGCGTGTACTCCCTGTAAATCTTGTCCATCTCACCCATCACTTCCTCTTAGGCATTTCACCCCGTTCAGGGCCTTCTCCGCCGCCACATTCTCCCAGATGGAAAAACTCATGGTGCACCCTCCGGTTCCCGTCCTTCTGCCCGGCGAACCGGATCCCGAAGATCGCCTGGGCATTTTTCGGAATGCAGGGCAGATTCGCCCGGGTCATAAGCACATAGTCGTTGTCGGATTCAAGGATTGCCCGGGCAAACGCGGGCGAAGAGGTAAATTCGTGGTTTTCATCCACAAACACAAGGCTGCCGCGAATCCAGGACAATTGCTGCGCCCAGGCTGCATCATTGTCCAGCACACGGCATGGAACGTCTGCTATCACTTCCACGCCGCTGTCTGCGCCATGCCTTTCAAAGAGCCTGATCATCTCCACAAGCGTTGTCTTCCCCGTTGCGCTGTCGCCGCGGACCACTGTGATCTTCCCCGTGATCTCAAAATCATATTGAAGACGTTTATTCCGAACCGTCACACAGTATCTCTCTTTCATGGATTCATGCCTCATGGCACCCAGTCCAGTGCCTCCCCCACATACTCCCGGAACGATGTGACCACCCGATTGCTGTTCAGGATCCTGATTTCAAACGGCTCCTGATCGAATTTCATGATGTTGTGCAGCGTGATCGTCAGATCCTTATTCTTTGCAATCTCCAGGATCCACCTTGCGCAGTTATCGCCGCAGGCCGTCCCGTTGAAGATCTTGCCAGAATCGTCATAGGCCATCAGGATCAGTGTCTTCACGCCGCCGGAGAGCTCCCGGGGCGAGATTGCACCGAGCACGGGGCTGTCAATCAGTTTTGGGCCCAGCACCTCGGAGCTGTCCACCGAGCGGACCATTTCTTTGGTGAGATCTGTGGTCAGCCACTCGTCCTCATACTGGTTGAGGAAGTACAGCGGAGGATTGTAGATTTCATTGGGAAGAGATCCGAAGAAAACACTCAGCATGTCCCGTCACTTCCCGTCCCGGATCCTCAGTGCCCTGTCCGGGAAGTTCCCGATCAGGATGTCCACGCCTGCATCCAGGCACATGCGGATGTCCTGCTCCTCATTGACCGTCCAGACATTCACCTGAAGACCGCTTGCATGAGCCTTCTCCACCTCATCCTTCACCAGGATCTCAGAAAAATGCGGATGAATGGCATCTGCGTGCAGGCTCTCTGCATACACCCAGGGCTCAAACATCGTGGCCTCATAGAGGAGGCCGCAGGGAAGGGACGCATCGATCTCCTTTAGGTGCATCATGGAGCGGTGATTGAAGCTGGAGTAGATGACCTTCTCCCGCATGCCGGTCTCATCCGCCAGCTGCACCACCTTCTCCTCCAGGCGGTCGTACCAGATCCGGCTGTTCTTGAGCTCGATGTTGATCATGATGCCATATGGCTTCAGAAGCTCAAAGACCTCCCGCAGGGTCGGGATGGTGGCGTCCCTGAACTCCGGATGGGTCCTGTTAAAGCGGTACTGCCTGAGCTCCTTCAATGTCTGTTCTGCAATCAGGCCCGTGCCGTCCGATACCCGGTCGATGGTCTCATCGTGGGCCACCACCAGCTCCCCGTCCCTTGAGATGTGTACGTCCAGCTCCACACCGTCGGCGCCCTGCTTTGCCGCCAGTTCAAAGGCCTCCAGGGTGTTTTCAGGTGCGTACCCGGAGGCACCGCGGTGGCCAAAAATCTTCGTCATAGTCTTGCCTTTCTGTATCGAACGTATAATGTGTATTGAGCGCATGCTCTTTATTTGCTGCATGATTTGCAGGCGGCACAGCCGCCAAGGCCGGTCTCCCGCAGGCTTTCCGGGATCATTCTGCCCACCTGCCCCATTGTCTCGATGACATCGTCGCAGTCCAGGGGCGGGCGGATACCGGAGAGCGCCATGTCCGCCGCTGCCACCGCGTTGACCACGCCGGCCACGTTCCGGTAGACACAGGGCACCTCCACCAGGCCGCCCATGGGATCACATACAAGACCCATCATGTTCATGAGCGTCAGGGAAACAGCTGCGGCACAGTCCTCCGGGCTCCCGCCCCGAAGTTCTACCATGGCCGCGGCGGCCATGGCGGCCGCCGTCCCGCATTCCGCCTGGCATCCGCCCTCGGCGCCCGAGATGCTGGCCTTCTCCGCGATGATCCGCCCAATGCCCGCCGCCGTCAGGAGCGCCCGCACCAGCTGGGCGTCCCCATAGCCATATTTCTCCTGACAGCTGAAGAGGCTCCCCGGGAGGATACCGCAGGAGCCGGCCGTCGGTGCCGCCACGATCCTTCCCATGCAGGCATTGCACTCAGCTACCGACAGGGCCATGGCCTCCATCCTTCCGAGGAAACTGTCCGAGACGGTCTTGCCCTCTGCCACGGCCTGGGACAGCTGGTACGCCTGGCCGCCCACCATGCCGGAGTTACTGCGCATGCCCGGCTGCATGCCGTCCTTCACGGACTCGCGCATCACGTCCAGCATGCCCTGCATCCTCTCCAGCACGGCCTGCGGTTCCACTTCATCCTCGTGCGCCTGGCAGCCCAGCACCACGTCCGAGATCTTCCCGCCCGCAGCCAGCTGAACCAGTTCCTTGACGCTCCCGTAATCAAACGGATGATCCATGTTCTCTCACGCCTCCCTCGGGATAAAGATGACGTCCTCCACCCCGGGCAGGGCGCGCATCCACTCCAGCATCTGTTCCCTCGGCTCCCCGTCCGTCTCCATGATCATCACGGCGGTGCCGCCGGCCCGGTCGCGGAACACGGACATGGACCCGATGTTTACACCGAAGGAGGCCGCACAGTTGGTGACGGCGGCAATTTTGCCCGGCTGATCCAGATGGGGAATGATCAGTGTGTGTTCCTGGCCGGTAAAGGAAACCGGAAGGCCGTTGAGCTTCTCCACCCGTATGGCGCCGCCGCCCACGGAACAGGCCTGCATGTCCACCTGCCGCCCGCTCTCACCCACAAGGTGCATGACCACGGTGTTCGGATGTGCCTGCCTGAGGTGAGCTTCCCCGAAGGTGTACCGGATACCAGCCTCCTGTGCGTAGTGAAAGCTGTCCCGGATGCGCACGTCCCCCACACCCATGTCCATGAGTCCTGCCAGGATCGCCCGGTCCGTGCCGTGCCCGTGGTAGGTCATGAGAAAGGATCCATACAGGAGGATGGTTGCCTCCCGGACCGGTTCCTTGAGAAGGCGTCTGCCCATCCGCCCGATCCTTGCGGCGCCAGCCGTATGGGAGCTGGAGGGGCCGATCATGACGGGACCGACAATGTCAAATACCGAGGCGTGCATTCGTCTCATCCCTTCCGATCTCGTGATACACTTCCCCGTCCATGTCTTTCCATAAAAACACACCGCCCTCGAGGGTCATGTAGCTGTGCGGCGAGTTTTCCTTGGGGATGGAGACAGAGCCCGGATTCAGGATCATCTGCTCTCCGACCTTCTCCCAGCAGGGCACATGCGTGTGCCCGTGCAGCAGGATGTCTCCCTTCCGCATGGGCGGCATGTGATCACGGTTGTAGACATGCCCGTGGGTGGCAAACATGACCCGCTCCTCCAGATACAGGTAGATGTAGTCCGCCAGTACCGGGAAGGAGAGCACCATCTGGTCCACCTCGGCCTCGCAGTTGCCGCGCACGGACAGAATGCTGTCCCTGCGCTGATTCAGCATCTCGATGACCTTCTTCGGGGCATACCCGTCCGGCAAATCGTTCCTCGGCCCGTGGTAGAGGAGATCGCCAAGAAGCAGCAGGGTGTCCGCTTTCTCCGCTTCAAAGCGCGCCAGCATTTTCTCGCACCAGAAGGCCGAGCCATGGATGTCAGATGCAATCATCAGTTTCATTTAATTTTTCCTCTCTATATGCCTTTTTATACGTGAATCATCAAACAAGGAACCGAAACAGGGAGATGATGGGTGACATAAGGTAGATCATAACGCCCTTTCGCAGGGGCATTTCTGCACGCTCCATGCCCTTCCCGGTCGCCCTCGCCATCTCAGATGCAGGGGCCGAAGTGTCCATGAGGCCGCCAAGGTATGAAAGGGTCCTCTGTGCCAGCTCCGGACTGTCGAGGGCGATCATGAGCTCGGTGTCAAGATAGCAGGAGCGCATGTCCATGTTGAACGACCCGATCACACTCGTTCTCCGGTCCAGCAGCATCGCCTTGGTGTGCAGGGAATATACGCTCTGTACCTCCCAGACCTCACACGGAAGACGGTTCACCATGCTTCGGTGAAACACACCGTCCGCCGAAGCCACCACGTTGTTGCCGGTCGCCGCGGAATTGGTGATAAGCCTGACCTGCTTTTCATCTGCCACGTGGGAAAGGGACGCCTTCATGGGGGCATCCAGGCAGAAGTAGGGGCTGCACCAGATGACCTCCTCCTGCGCCCTGTCTGCAAGACGGCTCATCGCCCCCATGACGTCCGGCGTCTTGTCCGAGGGATCGGGCGCCGTGCCAAAGAGCATGGCCCGCTCAATCGGCACAAGGGAAAGTGAGCCGGGCAAGATACCCGGACGCACACTGTACATTCTCAGTGTCTCCCGGGCACTGCGGTCTGAATCGTTCCTGAGGCTTCCGTATGCTGCTTCACAGAACGCCCCATGCACCATGTCGTCAAAGCGCTGCGCGGCAAGGTTTGCAGCACATACGCCATCGCCCGACTTCACGGTGAGCACCTCCAGATCCAGGCTGTAGCCCTCCGTGCCCTCCAGGAGGAACTCATCTGACACGTTCCGCCCGCCGAGCAGCAGCGTCTCATCGTCCACCACCATATACTTTTCATGGTAGCGGCTGTTGAGGTTCCAGGGCAGCAGGAGGTCCACCGGATTGTAGAGATAGATGGTCACGCGTTCGTGGCTGCCGAGCGCATAGACCAGGGGATCGTTTCTGAAATTCAATACGCCCAAGAGCCCGTCCGTCAGGATCTCCACCTGCACGCCGCGCTCTGCCGCCTGATAGAGTGCCGCCATGATCTCTGTCCCGCTCCCGTCGACGCCGAAGAGGTAGGTTCCAAGACGGATGCTCTTTTGCGCGGACTGGATGAGGCCCAGACGGAGCTGCAGGGAGTCTCCTCCCCCTTCCACCAGGGCCGCCATGTCGACGTTCCGGGACGTCTGCGGCCATGACTCTGTGCTCTTCACAGGGTACGGCGGCAAAAGAAAACAGGGCACCAGCGCCGCAAGCAGGTAGCACAGGATCAGTATCCGCAGAATCCGGCGCACCTTTCGCAAAACAGGATGTTTCTCTTTATTCATATATTGTATATATCCGAAATAGACTGTCTATGTAAACTTTTAAGAATAGTTTTTACTGCATGGCACGGATCACAAATCTGAGATCGTCTGTGAGCTTCAGGAGCGTCTGCCGGCCCTGTTCCCCACTCCGAAGGCACGTTTCCAGCTGCTTCTCCGTCTGTCCAAGTCTGATCTCCTCGGAGATGCGATACAGCCTCTGGTAGTCCTCCGAGGGCAGCACCCGCCCCGGCACCTTGTTTTTCCCGAGCACCCGCTTTGCCTCAGAGAGAAGCTTCCTTGCCTCCTGCCCTGCGCCCGATGCGGCACCGCTCTGCCCCTGAGACTGCGCTTTTCCCTGTGAGGCCTGCTTTGTGGATCGCCACTCCAGCAGGATCTTCCGCACCATCCTGACCTCGGACGACTTGATATACCCCGTATAGCCGCTCAGCATCTGCAGGCTGTACCCCATGAGGCAGGCCGTGATGTCGGTATTTCGCTCGTTGGTCTGAAAATCCTGAACGTTCATACCGCCCCGATCCATGAAGCAGTGGGCGCACTCGTGGCAGAGGATGGAGGTCATGTGGCCTGCATCCATGCTTTTCCGAAGGAATATGCGGATCATCCGCGCCCCGCCGTCATATTCCCCTGCCCTTCCGTCCCTGGTCATCTGCCCTTTCTCGTCCATCTGTACCGAAACGGTGACGTTTGGCATGAGCCCCAGGCGAGCCATCATTTCATTCAGCATGCCCTGCAGCTTCTTCTGCCGTGAGGGAATGTCGGTGTCCGCATCCGTGACGGGGTTTTTGAAGGATGCATCCTGCATCATCAGGTGCGCGTACCCCTTCTTCTCCATCACCTCGATCCGCTCCCGTGTCATGCGCCGGATCATTTTTTTATCCGGGCGATTCAGAAAATACATTCTCAGAAGATAGAGCGCGATGCATACAAACACGGAAAGTGCTAACTCCATGCGCACACCTCCCCCACACAAACAAAAACTGATTCACATGCAGACAACATGTGAATCAGATTATAGCGGATTTTCCTTCAAACAGGAACAGGCATCAGCCCTTCACGGCACCTGCCACCATGCCCTTGATGATCTGGTTGGAGAAGGCAAAGTAGAGGACCACGATGGGGCTCATGGTGATGAGCATGGCCGTCATCTGCAGCGGATAGTCGGAGCCGAACTGTCCCTTGAACTGGGTCAGGGCCAGCGGCACGGTCTGCAGGTGAGTGTTCTGAATGAGCACCAGGGCGAAGGAGAACTCGTTCCAGCAGCTGAAGATCTGGATGATCGCCACCGTCACCATGATCGGACGGCACAGCGGCATGATGATCTGCCACAGGGTTCTGGAGAAGCTGGATCCGTCGATGGCGGCCGCCTCCTCCAGGGAGATCGGGATACCCTTCACATAGCCCTCCACCAGGAAGATACCCATGGGCAGGCCAAAGGAAATATAGGGGAAGAGGAGTGTGTACCACTGGTTGGAGATCCCCAGGTTTCTGAACAGCACATAGATAGGTACCAGCAGGGAGTGGATCGGCACCAGCATGCCCATGAGGAACATGATGTAGAGCGGCCGGTTCAGCTTAAAGCGAATGCGGGAGAGAATATAGCCGATCACGAAGGAGAACAGCACGATCAGGACGATGGAAATGGCCGTGGTCCTGAAGGAGTTGAACATGCTCTCACCCAGGTGGTAGTCCGCATTGTTGAGAATATCACGGTAGTTCTGCAGCGTCGCCGTTTTAAAGGGAATGGAGATGACGTCCGCGTTGAACTGGCGCTTGAGCTTCAGGGATGAATAGCCCATCCAGAACAGGGGGAAGATACAGCTGAGGGAGAAGATCCACAGCACCAGATTGATGAGGACCTTGCCCACATAGTAGCCGGCCGTCTTCTTGTTGTGGCCTGCGGGCTTGAAATTGCTCGACTGCTTTGCCATAGAATCAATCCTCCAATCCGCGGGTCAGCCGCTTCACCAGAGCCTGACTGCCACCGATGACTGCCAGGGACAGGACAAAGATGCCGATGGAGATCGCGCTGCCATAGCCCATGTTGGACTGTCCGAAGGACACGGTGTAGCCGTAGAGGGCCATCACGTAGGAAGCATAGCCCGGGCCGCCGCTGGTCATGGTCCAGATGCTGTCGAAGGCCTTCATGTTGCCGGCCACGCACAGGGTGAGACACACCAGCATCGTGGAGCGGATCATGGGGAGGGTGATGTGAATGGCGGTCTGGAAGCCGTTGGCGCCATCGATCTCGGCAGACTCAAAGATCTGCTGGTCGATACCCGCGATGGCGGAGAACAGAATCACCATGTAGTAGCCGATGTACTGCCAGATGAGCGGGATGGAGACATAGAGCATGACGCGGTTGGCATCGCCGAGCCAGGCCTGCTTCGTGCCGCCAAGAACGTTCACCACGAACCAGTTGAGGAGACCATACTTGCTGTGGAAGATGATGCTCCAGATCAGGCCGATACACACGGCCGAGATGGTGCTCGGGAAGAAGCCGAAGGTGCGGTGGATCGCCTTGCCCACGGCCAGCTTGGAGTTGGCAAACAGGACCATCACGAAGGCAAGGCCGATCTGCCCGATGATACATGCCACCACCAGGTAGATATTGTTGCCAAAGGACTTCCAGAAGATGGAGTCGCCGATGAGCGTCTTGTAATTGGTCAGGCCATTGAAGACCGTGGTGTAGATCGTCTGGCCGCTCTTCCACTCAAAGAAGGAAAAATAGAGGGCCGTGAGCAGCGGGATGAAGACCGAAAAGATAAACAGGGCAACAGGAATCAGAAGATATAGGAAGATGACGGATTTCTTTGGCCGGATCGCTTCCAGCATCTGGCGTCCCTTCTTTCTGCAATTAGATCGTGCATCGCTTCTGTTCTCTGCCTCCTGGCTTATCTGCCGCTTTCCACCGCAGTCAAGCCAGGAGGCAGCAAAGAGAAAGGCCGCCCTGCCCAGAATCAGGCAGGGCGGCCAGTGTTACCTGCTGGTCAATTAATAGTTGGCCACATAGGCAGCCTGAGCATTCTCAGCCACCTGCTCGGGGGTCAGTTCGCCGTTGAGCATGGACTGCACATCGGTGTTGAACACATCCCACACAGCGGAAGAGATGTAGGAGTCGTAGATTTCGCAGGTGCTGGTTTCCACATAGGACCAGTTATAGAAATCCACGGTGATCTGGTCGAACTTGGAGAAGTCGACTTCGCCGGCAGCGGTCAGTCCGCCGAGGGCATAGTTCTCAGCCACATAGGAGGAGAAGGCGGGGCCGGTCAGTTCCTGAGCCAGGTCGATGGCAGCAGCCAGCTTGTCGGCGTCTTCTGCAACCTTGGGGTTGATGGCGATGGCATAGCCAAGGCCGATGTTCTGGGAGTCGGGAGCCTCGGTGGCATCAGCGGGCTGGGGCAGCACAGCGAATCCAATGTTGTTGAACTTGTCTTCGTTGGTGTCCTTCAGGGTCTGCCAGATGTAGGCTTCGTCCCAGTTGCCGCCGATCATGGCAGCAGCGTCGCCGGAGATGAAGTACTCACGGGCATCCTCGTTGGTGACAACGTTGAAGTCATCGTTGAAGATCTTGGTCTCGGTGAACAGGTACTTGGTCTCAGCCAGAGCCTTCACGAAAGCCTCGTCGGTGAAAGCGGCACCGCTCTTGGCGATCAGGGAAGCGAACCAGTCGGGACCGGTGTAACGGTTGCCCAGGGTAGAGATGAAGTCAGAGTTCATCTGCCACTTGCCGCCATTGCCGAAGGCGATGGTGTCAATGCCCTTTTCGGAGAAGTACTCAGCAGCCTTCTCGACATCTTCCCAGGTGGTGGGGAAAGCGTCGAAGCCAGCCTCTGCCCACATGGCCTTGTCATAGACAACCACGGTGCAGGTGCCGCCGGTCAGCACAGGATAGCCATAGATCTTGCCTTCGGTGGTGAAGGGGGTGAAGTAGGCGGTGTTGTAGTCGGCATAGTAGGGGGACTGAGCGATGATATCGGTCAGGTCCAGCACCAGGCCGCCCTGTGCCCAGGCGATGGTGTTCATGCCCTGAAGCAGGAACACATCGGGCAGATCGTTGGCAGCAGCGCGAGTAGCGATGGTGGTCTTGTACTCAGCGTTTGCCAGCACGTCCTGCTCCAGGTTGATGTCCGGATGCGCAGCCTGCCAGGCCGCGATGGTGGTACGGAAGCCGTCGGAGCCGCCGTTGCCTTCGGACTCTTCGGAGGTGGAGTAGTGCATCAGAGTGAGAGTTCCCTTGTAGGCCAGCTCGGTGTCAGCCACGGGCGTTGCTGCCAGAGCAGACACGCTTGCCAGGACCATCACCAGGGCCAGAAGGATCGAAACGATCTTCTTCATGAGAAAATCCTCCTTGAAAATTTGAAATATGTCCCCCCTGCACACAACATGCAGTATGCAGTTTTCGGGCAGGTCGAACATGTCACGGATTTTAGCGCAGCCCTCAGTGAAAATCAATAGGGTCGAACATATGAATTTACTTAAATTTTTGCAATTTAGGTAAATTGTTAAATTACTTAAAGCAATGTCAAAAAAGGGCTCCCCGAAGCCGGGGAGTCCATGAAAGCCGGGGATTATGTTCAGATCTTTGCCCTGCCCCTGGCGGCACGAAGGGCATTGAGCTCCTCGCGCACCTTTGCTTCCTGTGCTTCGAGGGCCTTGCGCTTGTCGCTGCTCATGGCCTGCAGTTTCTTTTCCTCTGCGGCCTTCTGATCAGCCTGCTTCTTGAGTTCCGCCTGATAGGCTTCCTCGCCCTCATCCTGGCGGATCTTTTCCTCGGGGGACACATAGGGACGGCCCTCTGCGAGCGCTGCAGCCTTCTGGTCCGCCACGATGGCCTCGTGGTCATACTTGCCGAACTTCTCCACGCCCATGAAGATGAACGTCAGGAAGATGATCAGATAGCAGAAGGTTTCCACGCCGATGAACACCCAGGGCATGGCGCTGCGGATGGCGGGAGAGGAAATGTTGTCGGCAGCATAGCCCACATTGGACAGAACGATGTTCAGGATGCCGGTGGCCACGCCCGTCATGCCCGCCATGATGGCGCCGTAGATGGTCATGGTCAGGCCGTCGGTCCTGCTGCCGTTGATGGCTTCCTGGTGGTCAAGGACGTCGGCGAGAAGAGCCATGGAGAGATACATGGCCGGGGTGGAACCCAGAGCCTTGAGAATGAAGGAGACATAGACAAGGATCAGGTTCGCGGGGGCAATCAGGCCCAGAAGGCCGCCGACGGTGGCCAGGATGGCACCGCAGAAGATGGCCTTGCCCTTGCCGATCTTGTTGGCCAGGATCGGGGCCGCCACCATGCCGATGGCTGTGGGGATCGCGCCGATGATGGCAAGAAGGCCGGAGATGGAGCCGCCGTTTGCGATGGTGTAGACGCCATCGGCCGTGGGGAACATGGCCTGGCAGAAGTAGAGCTGGGACACGTTCTTTGCCATGCCGCCCAGCTGATAGCAGAAGAAGAAGACCATCATGATGACCCAGAACTTGTCACCAAAGCAGATCTTCGCCTGCTGGGAGATGGGCAGAGCCTTTGCCGGCTGCGCGGAGGAAGCTTCACCCATGGTCTCCTCGGTGACGCGCTCGCGGGTGAACATGAACTCCACCAGGGCGCCCACCACCGTGATGACGGTCAGCGCGATGACGAAGATCTTCCAGTTATTGTAGGAGGCCACGGCGTCATAGAGCACGACACCGTTCAGGGTATATTCGCCGCTGGCGGTCAGGACTGCGCCCTCGGGAAGATTCGTGGTCTGCGGCACAAACAGCAGGCTCAGGAAGAAGGGCAGAATCATGGTGCTCAGGCCCATCGCTGCCAGTGCAGTGGCATTGGACAGGGTGGCCAGGAGGGTCCTGTCCTTGGAATTGCGGGTAGACAGGTTCACCAGGGCCGCATGGGGCGTATAGTACATGGGATAGGCGATGGCAAACCACAGGTTATAGCCGATGGCAATGCACACAAGGGCCAGCGTCTGTCCCGAGGTGTTGATGGTGTCGGTGGCAAGCGGTGAGATGACAAAGAGAATGAGGAGTGCCAGGAAGCTGATCGGCACGGAGATGAGCAGCAGAGGACGAGCCTTGCCGGCCCTTGATGTACTCTTGTCCATGAGCCGGCCCACGATGATGTTCCCCAGCACCACGAAGATCACAGAGATCACGGGGAGCCATTTGAAGAACTCGCTGGCCCAGCTGTTGATGTTGAGCACGTCGGTCATGTACTTGTTGAAGTAGTTGGCCAGGACCGAGTTGGCCATCAGGGCCAGGGTCGGACCCACAAGATAGCCCATGGCACCCTCGGGAAACAGGGTCACATTGGACTTGCGGATCAGGCTCGGCAGTCTGTCAAAAACGCTTGTCTTTGCCTGGGACATGTACGCATCCATCCTTTCAGATATTACCGTTATACAGTATTTCTGGATTGAAGGAGCCCCGCGGCTCCCGGGATGAGACTATCTTATCACATCCCGGCGCCTTTGGGGAACCCATTTTTTCTCAATTTTGAACCAGTTTTGCTCCGATTCCTGTCACTTCATGTCTTTTGTACGGGGGCAGCTTCTCTCCCACTCGCCGCTTTGCAGCATATGCTGCTTTCCGTCCGGCAGGATCATGGTACATGTCGTGCCCACCGGTACCTTCGCCCGCACGACCAGCCGGTCCTGCTCAAGGCGCCAGGAGGCCTCTGCCAGGCCGTATGGCGTCTCCGTCCACGCGCGGGCCTCGGTCAGGCCGCCGCCCACCTGCGGCTTCACACGGAAGGTCTTATAGCCCTCCCCCTCCATCTCAAGGCCTGCGACTCTCCGGTAGAGGAAGTCGCCCACCGCACCGGATGCATAGTGATTGTAGGAGATCATCATGTCGGTGCCGTCGTTGGAGATGGGGCACTGACCGTTCTCATCCAGGCCGTCCCAGCGCTCCCAGATGGTGGTGGCGCCGGACTTCACCTCGTAGAGCCAGGAGGGGCACTGCTCGTTCATGAGCATCCGGAACGCCTCCTCCTTCTCGCCGTGGTCGCACAGGGCGAAAAGGATGTAGGGTGTACCCGGGAAGCCTGTCCCGATGCAGTCGCCTCCGGCCCGGACCAGCTGAGAAAGATTCCGTGCGGCGTTTCTCGTCTCTTGCTCGTCCCCGAACATGTCAAACTGGAGCGGCAGGACATAGCCCGTCTGGAATTCTGTTTTCATCCTGCCCTGGCCGTCTGTAAACACGTCCCGGTAGGCTTTGGCAACCTTATCCGAGAATGCACGGTACTTTTCCTCGTCGTCCTTCTTCCCGAGGATCCCTGCGATCCTGGACAGGAGAAGGGAGGTGTTTCTCAGGGACGCCGTGGCCGTCCACCGGCTCCTTCCCTGCCACTGCTGCATCTTCGGGACATCCGGGGCCACCCAGTCGCCGAAATGGAAGGTGGCGGGGGTGTGCCAGATGTAGCGGTATTTTCCAAAGCCGAAGGAGGCCCAGAACTTGCAGGCCTTCACATAGCGCTGCATGGTGCGGTAGTTGTCCTCCAAAAACCGCTTTTCTCCGGTCGACTGGTACAGTGCCCAGGGCACCAGCACGCACGCATCGCCCCACCAGTCGATGGCCATGCGCGGCATGGTGGCGGGAAAGCCGTAGAGATGGACGGGGACGGTGTTGGGAATGCCGCCACCCCTGGTCTGCTCGCTGCGCACATCCTTCATCCACTTGTCCAGGAACCGGCTCATGTCAAAGTTGAAGCAGGCCGTAGCCCCGAACACGGCGATGTCGCCGGTCCAGCCCATACGCTCGTCGCGCTGCGGGCAGTCGGTGGGAATGTCCACGAAGTTGCTCCTCGCGCCCCACTGGATATTCTGCTGCAGGCGGTTCAGCCGCTCATCGGAGCAGGTGAAGCCGCCGATCTGGCGCACATCCGAGTAGAGCGGCACGCCCCTGACCCCCAGGTTCTCTGCACCCTCCACGGATATGTACCGGAATCCCATGTAGGTGAGCGTCGGCATCCAGGTCTGCTCGCCGTCTCTGCAGATGTAGGTGGCCGTCGCCTTCGCGGTGCGAAGGAAGGCGGTGTTGAGGGTACCGTCCGGGTTCAGGATCTCCGCATGGCGGACGGTGATGACCTGTCCGGCCTTCCCCTTCACGGTGAAGCGCACCACGCCTGCAAAGTTCTGCCCGAAGTCATAGATCCACGCGTTCCCCACCTTCTGTTTCGACAAAGGTTCCAGGGATTCGTGGGCCACCACAGGGGCACTGCGGTCGAGGGAAATCTCGGGGGATACCCGGAGGGTCTCCAGACACGCCGGATGGTATGGGATATCCTGCCATCTGCGTGTGGCATCAAAGGTCTCCCCGTCGTAGAGGTCCGCCATGCGCACGGGGCCCTCGGTGGATACCTCCCAGTCCTCCCCGGTGCCGATCACCTCTTCGGTGCCGTCGGTGTAGGTGATGCGCACCTCCAGGAGCAGCGCCTGCCTGTCTGCGGCATAGCGGTTCTTCCTGGTGAACACAAACGAGCCCACCGCCCAGCCGCCGGCCACCGTGCAGGTGAGGTCCGCGCTGTTCCTGACATACTCACCGGCCTTGAGCGCCTGCGTGATGTCATAGACCTGATACTGCAGCGTATGGCTGTAGGAGGTAAAGCCCGGTGCAAAGAAGGTGTTCCCCACCTTTTCCCCGTCGATGGCCAGCTCATAGATGCCAAGGGCCGTAGCATAGATCCGGGCCTTCTCGATGGTCCGGTCATACTGAATCTTCTTATGGAAGACCATGGGGACGGGCGATACGCCCTTCTCCTCAAAGTGATAGGCAGGATCCGAGATCCACTTTGCACGCCAGGCCTCATGTGCCCGTCCGGTCTCAAAGGCGAGCTCCCTTGTGTCCGTGTTTCCCTGATCATCCGAGACGGTCAGCACTGCGCTGTAGTGCGAAAAGGGCTGGAGCTCGGGGCCCTCATAGGGCAGCTCAAGGCCGGGCTGGGTCTCCTTTTCCCACCCGTTGACGCTGAGCGTTGCCTTTTTTACGCTGCACTGTGGCCTGTCGCTCTCCACAAAAAAAGAAAAGCGTGGCCGGCCATCCACCACAATTCCTTCCGTCAGTCGATTGATGGCAAATCGTCCGATCCGAAACATAGCCATCCTCCCCTGTCTGCAGTTTCATTCATCTGTCGCATGTTCCTCCTCTGGAACCCTCATAGAACGACGGTCCTACAATATACTATTTGTGCTTTTCTTTCAAGTGTCATGCCCAAAAAGACAAGGGCACATCCCCGAAATCAAACAGGGATGTGCCGTCTTGTTTACTTGTCCTCTTTCTGCCGGATGGGCCTCTCTGACTTTCCTGCGCGGTACCCCATCTGATACCCCGCCCGGTACCCGTCCCGAAGCCCTGTGGCGTAGGCTTTTTCCGCCTTCTCCCGCACATCACCGTCTGTGTCCCGCAGGAGCTCCGTGATTTCCCGGCTGCGCTCTTTCATGACGATCCTCCTGCGTCCTCTGCCTGTGCATAATACTGGGCCTGCGCCTCCCACAGACGCCTGTAGAGACCGTCTTCCCGGATCAGGTCCCCGTGGCACCCGTGCTCCACAACCTGTCCTCCGTCGAAGACCAGAATGTCCTCGCAGAATCTGCACGATGCCAGGCGGTGAGAGATGTAGATGGCGGTTTTGCGGCCCACCACCTGATGGAATGCGGAAAATACGGCGCATTCGCTCTCGGGATCCATGGCGGCGGTGGGTTCATCCAGGATCACGAACGGCGCATTCCGGCAGATAGCCCGCGACAGAGCGATCTTCTGCATTTCCCCGCCGGAAAAGCTCTGACCACCAGGTTCATACGCCCCGCCCACAAAGACGTCCTTTTCTGTTTTGATGGTCTCTGCGTATTCCCGGAGCCCTGCTTTACGGAGGGCCGTCTGCACATTCGCTTCCACCTCTGTATCCCCGTCCGCCCTGCAGGACACCACCTCACAGAGTGAGAAGGCTGGCAGGACGAAGTCCTGGAACACCACGCTGAAGAGTCTCCGGTACTCTTCCTCGCTGTACTTCTGAATGTCGATACCATTGACCAGGATGGTCCCCTCCGTCGGCGCGTAGAGCCTGCACAGGAGCTTGATGAAGGTCGTCTTCCCCGATCCATTTCTTCCCACCACCGCCAGCTTTTCCCCGATCTCAAGGGACAGGTTCAGGTCCCGGATCGCGAAGTCGTCCCGCCCCGGGTATCTGAAGGATACGTGTCGGAATTCCAGGGAGAAGCGGTCGTCACGCCGCTTTTCCACGGGGATGCTGCCCCTTTTCCGGAGGGACGGAAGCGTCATGAAGCTGTGATAGCGCCGCGCCGCCACGGCGCCCTCCTGGAATTCTGCCGCCACATCGCTGAAGTCCCGCATGGAGCCCGACACCTGACGGATGCACTCGGCAAAGGCGATGACACTCCCGGCGCTGATCAGCTCCCGCAGGCCAAGGATCAGCGCAAAGAGGTACACGGAGAGGATCATCAGGGCATGGACGAGGGAAAACACGCCGTACATGTGAAGGGAAAGGCGGGCAACCCTTTTGTGCAGTGCATCCGATGCCCTGAGGATCTCACGCACATCCTGGTCCACGAGCGCCTGCATCTTCCCCATCCTCAGGTCCTTCTGTCCCTCCTCCGTGCGGTACATGTTCAGATAGAACCGCCGCCTGGTGTCGAGCCGCGTCTTGTCTCCCGCATAGATCTCATCCCGCTCCAGGTATTTTTTCCGCAAAAAGCGCATGTCGAGGATGCCGGCTGTCAGGAGCATCAGGAGAAAGAGGCCGGAGCACCAATAGGACCCTGCAAATCCGTCTGCCTGCCGCCCCACCTCCAGAAGGCGCGGAATCATGAGCGAAAGGGCCAGGGCCATGGAGAAGAGCACCCGCGTCATGTGCAGAAGGCAGTCCACGATGATCCCCGAGATCCCAAACCTTGGATTGAAGTGAAGGATCCTCTCCCGCACCTGCATCTTCTCCCTGTCTTCCAGAAGTGCGTAGTCCACCTCCATGTTCTTTTCCACAATCGTGTCATTCTGCCGCTCGTACATGTCCTCCAGGTTCCGGTTCAGCAGCTGCTCTGCATATTTCCGGATGAGACTCAGCACAAAGCGGAGAAGGCATACGAGGAGGAACAGTCTCATGGCCTCCCCGGCCCCGCCGCCCGACACGATGCTGTCCACCACAAGGCCCGTCAGAAGCACCAGGAGCAGGGGGTGAATCGCATCGATCACGCCGACCACAAAGGCGCACAGCGGTACCTGCCGCCTGCCCCTGAGGACTGTCCTCAGGCAGAAGCGCATGGCGGAAAGGTCGCCGAGGATGCCAGACTTCAGTTCCTTTCTGTTGTCCATCCTGCTCCTCCTTCCGCATGTCCGTCTGTCTGGATGTCTTCATCGCCCATGAGGGCCCGCTTCCGCCGCTTTTCCTCCTCGCGTGCGTAGTACTGCGCCTGCATGTGGAAGAGCCGGCTGTACCTTCCGCCCTGCCGCATGAGCTCCTCGTGCGTCCCCTCCTCCAGGATCTGCCCGTCCTCCAATAGCACGATCCTGTCACAGAAGCGGGTGCTGGCCAGGCGGTGGGAGATAAAGAGGCTGCTCCGTTTTCTCCCGCCGGCCTCCATGGCCACCCGGAAACCGCGGTACAGTTTTTCCTCTGAGATCGGGTCCAGGGCTGCCGTCGGCTCATCCAGGATCACGAGCGGTGCGTCCTGGTAGATTGCCCTTGCAAAGAGCAGCTTCTGCATCTCGCCCCCGGAAAACTCAATCCCGCCCTCCTCCAGCTGTGGCAGAAGACGCGTCTGCCCCTTGTCCGGGAGCCTGTCGAAGATCTCCCGGAAGCCGGAAAGGTCAAGAACCCTTGAGAGCAGCTCATCATCCTTCTCCATGCCCGCAAGGATGTTGTCCTCCAGGCTCATTGGCAGGACCGTATGATCCTGAAAAAGGCACGAGATGAGCGACACATACTGTGCCCGGGTAAAAGTGCGCTGCGGGATCCCGGAGATCAGAATCTCACCTGAATCCGGTGAGAGCAGGCCGCAGATCAGCTTGATCAGCGTGGTCTTGCCGGCGCCGTTGAGACCGATCAGCGCAATGCTCTCACCAGGATGGATGCACAGGGACACATCCCGGAGGACCGGTTTTTTCGTCGTCTCCCCGTCTTCCGTGTCCGAACTGTAGGAAAACGACACGTGGTCGAGGCGAAGCTCGAAGCCCTCCCGGCGCATGCGCCGGACTTCCTCGTCCGTGACACGCTTCTCCTCGGGCCAGCTGCTCTCCCATGCCAGGAAGTCCTCAAACTGCTCAGAGGCATCCGCCAGGGCGTTCCAGTTATCGAGATAGTTGCGAAGCAGCCCCTCAAAGGAGCGGCCCAGCTGGGCGGAGACGCCGAGGAGGTAGACGAGTTCCGGCGCTGACATGCTGCCCGCCTGAACCCGCGAAAGAAGCACGATGCCCGTCACCGCCTCCTGAAGAAGGGTAAAAAGTGCGCTCAGGTCGCCGCGCAGAAGATAGCTTCTGTGGATCCTCCGGTAGAGACCGTCCATATGGGACAGCTTTTCCCGGTACTTTGCCTTCACGAGGGCCTGCATGCCGTACATCCTCACGTCCTTCCCGGCATCCCCCCGGCCAGTCAGATCCACGAGGTAGGAAATGCTCCCCGCATCCTCCGTGATCTTCCCAAACCACTTCCGGTGAACACCCCGGGCCCCTCTGAGCATCGCCATGTTCATTGCGGCGCAGAGCATCACCACCGCCGTCAGGAGAAGGTTCACCCTGGCGAGAATCACGCCGTAGAAAAGGGCTCCGAACAGGTGCTGGATGAAGTCCGGCACAAAAAAGATTCCTTCGTAGAAGCCGCGCCCGTTGGATGCGCTGTTCCAGGCAGAGGAAAGTGTCTCCCGAAGGCGCTTTTCACCCGGAATCCTGGGGTCCACCTCACGGATCTTCTGAAGGAAGCGTCCTGTCAGATGGTCCGCGAGAAAGCTCCTCCGCTCATCCAGCTGGTGGACGCATACCGGGGCCAGCACCGAGCACACGAGGAACCCGGCACCCCAGAGCAAAAGACGCAGGGCTACGCCTTTCCTGTTTTCTGTCACCATCAGCAGCTCCAGCACCCCCGACGGGAGATGGATCGCGCACAGGGACGAGACAAATTCCGACACCATGAGGACACACATGCACAGCAGCATCACCAGTCGGAAGAGACGGATCTCTCGCAGGTAGAACCGGAGAATCTGCAGGGGACGCTTCTTTTCTTCCCTGTCCTTTTCTCCCCTGCCCGCCACCGAAAACATGAAGGAATTGTTCATAGATTCCGCCTCCTCTTTGCCTGTCTTCCGGGCCAGTATAGCACGAAAAAAGGCTGTCCATGCCGGGAAAAGCATGAACAGCCCTGTATTCTGCACGAATTGCACATATAGAGAGGGCATGATCAGATCAGCGGCAGCGTGATTTCCGTGGCAAACACGCCCTCCTCACTCTGCCGGTTGACCAGCCCCCGATGCTGTTTCACCATCTGGTCGATCCGCAGGATGCCAAACCCGTGCTCCCCGCTCTTTCGGGACACGTATCTCCCGCCCTGCCGCTGTGCCGTGCCCTGCATGCTGTTACTCACGCACAGGTAGAACTGGGACCTGATCACATCCATGTAAAGCCGCACAAACCGGTCCTCCTCATTCACCTGCACGCAGGCCTCCATGGCATTGTCCAGGAGGTTGCCGAGGAGGATGCAAAGGTCCAGCGCAGAAAATGGCAGCTCCTCCGGAAGATAGGCCGTGGCATCCACCCGGATGCCGCGCTCCCGCATGAGGTTCAGTTTGCTCCCGATGATGGCGTCCACCGATACGTTCCCGGTCTTCACCAGCGTGTCCACCCCCTGAAGGTCCTGCGCGAGGCTTTCGAGATAGTCCTCGGCCCGGTCGTATTCCCTCAGCTCCATGTAGGCCTTCATGGTCTGGAGATGATTTCGCATGTCGTGGTGCCAGGCCCGGGTCCTCCGGTACATGGTCTCCACCTCATCCACATGCCGCTGCATCTGCTCCGACTGAAAGCGCTCCATGCGACGTGAAAGGATCCGGGGAAGAAACAGGAGGAAAAAGAGAAGATCCGCCGCCATGACGGCCAGTACTGAAGCGATCACCCAGATGTATGTCATGATTTTCCGCTCCCCATCCCGCGCGCATCCTGCCCATGCCACGAGAGAAAGGCGCGCATGACCGACTTTTCCAGGCTCCGGCTGACCGGCAGCCGCTCTCCCGTCTCCAGGATCACCCCGCCCCGTTCGAGGGCCGAGACATGCATGAGGTTCACCATGATCCCCCGGTGCACAGGGACAAGGCACCTGTTCAGGTCGCTTCTTTCCTCCACGTTCTCCCGGACCTTCGAAAAGCTGTCCAGAAGGCGCTCGGCTCCTGCCTTCCTGTGCAGGATGGTGTGGTGTCCCTCCGCCTCGAGATAGAGGATGTCCACGGGCGCCACGGACAGGAGCTTCGACGCGCCCCGAAAGAAGAGATGGGGCATCTCCCCGAGCCTGTCCCGGGCCCTTGTGAGCGTCTCCTCCAGCTTTTCCATGGAAACGGGCTTCAGGAGATACTGCAGTGCACCCACATCATACCCATCCGGCATGTAGCGGTCGTGCCCGGTGACGAGGATGATCTCCACCGCCTCTTTCCTGTCCCTCAGGATCCGTGCCAGCTCGAGCCCGCTCATGTCCCGCATCTCAATGTCCAGGAGAAGGACCTTTTTGCGTTCTTCCGCCCCTTCAGGCTTCTCCCCGCCCCAGGCAAAGAGCAGCTCCTCTGCGCTGTGATAGACCTCCGTCTGCACGATCTCCCCCGCCTTTTCTCCCCACGAGCGCACATAGGCAGTAAGCAGCGACAGCTGCGCCGGATCATCATCGCAGATTGCAACGTACATGGTCTGTATCCTCCAGAGCGTTTTCCTGGCAAAGCATCCGGAAAAAGTATACGCAGGCGGGTGAAGTGTGTAAAGCGCCATCTTTTCAGCTTTTCCCGCCTGTGCTACACTCGCACTCAGCAAAATGTCCATTCCTATCTTGCCTTCAGGAGATGATTTCATGAGCTTTATGTCCTTTGATCCTCTCGCTCAGTACTACCCGTCTGCCCGCTTTCCCATCTATGCCTCCTCCGGCATGGTCTGTGCCTCCTCGCCCCAGGCGGCCGCGGCCGGTCTGGAAGCGCTGAAGAAGGGCGGCAACGCCATGGACGCAGCCGTCGCCACCGCCTCCGCCCTCACCGTGGTGGAGCCGACCGCCAACGGCCTTGGCTCCGACGCCTTTGCCCTCATCTGGTCAGAGAAGGATCAGAAACTCTATGGCCTCAATTCCTCCGGCCCGTCGCCCCGGGAGATCTCGGCCGAGAAGGTGCTGGCCGATTATCCGGACTGCGGGGGCCATATGCCGAGAAACGGCTGGGCGCCTGTGAACGTGCCCGGTGCCGTCATGGCCTGGCGGGAGATCAGCCGGCGCTTTGGCCGCCTGTCCCTGCGGGACACGCTGGATCCCGCGATCCGCTACGCAAGGGACGGATATCCCCTTGGCCCAAACCTCGCAGACATGTGGAATCACAGCCTCGTTTCCTACAGAAAGAACCTCAGGGGGCCCGAGTTCGATGCCTGGTTTGAGACCTTTGATCCCGGCGAGGACAGGCTCTATCAGGCGGGCGATGTGGTCAGGCTCCCGCACCACGCAGACACCCTGGAGGAGATCGGGGAGAGCTGCGGCGAGTCCTTCTATTTCGGGGCTCTGGCGAGGAAGATCGATGATGCATCCCGGGCACAGGGCGGATACCTCAGATACGAGGACCTGGCAGCATACCGGGCCGACTGGGTAGAGCCCATCTCTGTCCGCTATCGGGGCTATGATGTGTGCGAGATCCCGCCAAACGGCCAGGGCATCGTGGCGCTGATGGCCCTGAATATCCTGGGGAACTTCGAGTTTTCCACACGTGAGGACCCAGTGTGTGTCCACCGGCAGATTGAGGCCCTGAAGATGGCCTTCCAGGACGCCTTCCGCGCCGTGACGGACCCAAAGGACATGGACGTGGACCCCTCGGTTCTCCTCGGCGCCGATTACGGTATCTCCCGCGCCCGGGAGATGACCATGCGTGCCCAGGTGTATGGCTCCATCCTGCCCCCGAAGTCCGGGACGGTGTACCTGTGCTGCGCAGACGGGGAGGGTAACATGGTCTCCTATATTCAGTCCAACTACATGGGCTTCGGCTCCGGCATCGTGATCCCGGGGACCGGTATCGCCCTGCAGAACCGCGGCGCCGACTTCTCCCTGAACCCGCAGGATGCAAACTATCTCAGGCCCTCCAAGCGGAGCTATCACACCATCATCCCGGGCTTCCTCATGAAGGATGGACTGCCGGTCGGGCCCTTCGGCGTCATGGGCGGGTACATGCAGCCCCAGGGGCATGTGCAGGTCGCCATGAACCTCATCGACTTCCACCTCGATCCCCAGCAGGCCCTGGACGCCCCGCGCTTCCAGTGGATGCGTGACAATACCGTGACCGTGGAGACCCGCTTCTCCCCGTCCATCGCCTCGGCCCTCAGGCGTATGGGCCACGATCTTCGGGTCGACCTGAGCGCCGCTTCCTTCGGCCGCGGACAGATGATCCTTCGCATGCCCTCCGGCGTCCTGGTCGGTGGCACCGAGTCCAGGACAGACTCCAACATTGCCTGCTTCTGACGGTTGCCGTCTCCTGAAAATTTGGTCGAAATGAGTCAGTTTTTGATCATTTTTCATCATCTTAAGGTGCATTGCCTGCGGTATAATAATCTCAGGTTAGCCGGATCTGGTCGGAATTGTTCCATATGTGCATGATTTTTCCTGTCTGTCCTGTGTTTATGGGGACGAGGCGAATTCTGCACATTTCAGGTCCGAATACATCTTTATACCATGACACGGCCGGGCAAGAGGCCGGGGGAAAGAAGGGATTTTGGTGGCGAAAACCGGCAAGCACAAGGCCAGCGCAGGCACCTATATGAAGCGCTACTGGCCTCTGTATGCCATGCTGATTCTCCCAATGGGCTTCTGTCTTCTGTTCAAGTACTGGCCCATGACGGGTCTGGTCATGGCCTTCAAGAATTTCAAGA